>NZ_AGBF01000089.1 GCF_000225525.1 Streptomyces zinciresistens K42
GGCCGGGGACGGGCCGCGGGGTCCGCGGCCCGCCGGGGCTCAGCCGGAGCCGCCGGGTGCGTTGCCCCGGACCGCCGCGGCGGACTCCTCCGGCACCGGCTCCGGGGCGGGCGGCGGCGGGGGCGTACCGCGGCGGCGGGCCGCCCAGGCGGCCACCGGCTCGGTGTAGCGGGCGGTGAGCGGGCCGAGGACGACCAGGATCAGCACGTACGCCGTGGCCAGGGGGCCGAGCGAGGGTTCGATGCCGGCCGTGACGGCGAGCCCCGCGATGACGATGGAGAACTCACCGCGGGCGACGAGCGTGCCGCCCGCGCGCCAGCGGCCCTTGGTGCCCACCCCGGCCCGTTTGGCGGCCCAGTAGCCCGTGATGATCTTCGTCGCCGCGGTGACCACCGCCAGCGCGAGGGCCGGCAGCAGGACGGGCGGGATGCTCGCCGGGTCGGTGTGCAGGCCGAAGAAGACGAAGAAGACGGCCGCGAACAGGTCGCGCAGGGGGGCCAGCAGGTTGTGCGCGCCTTCGGCGACCTCCCCGGACAGCGCGATGCCGACCAGGAACGCGCCGACGGCGGCGGAGACCTGGAGCTGCTGCGCGATGCCCGCGACCAGCAGGGTCAGGCCGAGCACCACCAGGAGCAGCTTCTCCGGGTCGTCGCTGGAGACGAACCGCGAGATGTGCCGCCCGTAGCGCAGGGCCAGCAGGAGGACCAGTCCGGCCACGCCGAGCGCGATGGCCAGGGTGACGCTGCCGGCCGCCAGTCCGGCGCCGGCCAGCAGCGCCGTGAGGATCGGCAGGTAGACGGCCATGGAGAGGTCTTCGAGGACCAGGATGCTCAGGATGACCGGTGTCTCGCGGTTGCCGAGCCGGCCGAGGTCGCCGAGGACCTTGGCGATGACACCGGAGGAGGATATCCAGGTGACGCCGGCCAGGACGACGGCGGCGACCGGCCCCCAGCCCAGCAGCAGGGCCATCAGGGCGCCCGGGAGCGCGTTGAGCACGGCGTCGAGGAGACCCGCCGGGTACTGCGTCTTGAGGTTGGAGACGAGATCGCTGGCGGTGTACTCCAGGCCCAGCATGAGCAGCAGGAGGATGACGCCGATCTCGGCGCCGATGGCGACGAACTCCTCGCTGGTGCCGAGGGGCAGCAGTCCGCCCTGGCCGAAGGCGAGGCCGGCGAGCAGATAGAGCGGGATGGGCGAGAACTGGAAGCGGCCGGCCAGGCGCCCGAGCAGGCCGAGGCCCAGGATGATCGCGCCGAACTCGATGAGGAACACTGCGGACTCCATCGCTCACTCCCGGCCGAGTATCTCGGCGGCCGCCTCCACACCCTCGCGGGTGCCGATCACGATCAGGATGTCGCCGCCGGCCAGCCGGAAGTCGGGGGTCGGCGACGGGATGGCCTGCGCCCGGCGCAGTACGGCTACCAGCGAGGCGCCGGTCTCGGTGCGCATCCTGGTCTCCCCGACCACGCGCCCGTTCCAGTGGGAGGCGGCGGCCAGCTCGATGCGCTCCGCCACCAGGCCCAGATCGGTGGTGGACAGCAGGTTGGGGCTGTGGTGGGCGGGCGTCAGCGCGTCGATCAGCGAGGCCGTCTCCGGCTCGGTCAGATGCAGCGACTGCGCGCACGCGTCCGGGTCGTCGGCCCGGTAGACGTTCACCGTGCGGGTGCCGTCCCTGTGCGCGATCACCGAGAGGTGCCGGTGTTCCCTTGTGGTGAGGTCGTACTGGACACCGATACCCGGCAAGGGTGTGGTGCTCATCCGCGGAGCAGGCACAACCCCTCCCTCCTTGTTCGTTGCGACGGTGGTGCGGCGCACGGCGGATCAGCCCGGTGACCCGCCGCGGCGGTGTTCATCGTGCCAGGTGGGACGGGGACGGCGATATGGGTGTCAGCACGGATGGACGCGGAGGCCCCGCGGCGGTCAGAGTGGTGCGGGGCAGTGGGCTCCGCCCCGGGCCGCGGCCCTGATGAGGGCGTATCGGCGCCGTCGGGAGACAGTGGAGGTGAGCATCACCGCGAAGGGAAGGCGATCATGACCCTGTACTGGAGGATCTTCCTTCTCAACGCGGCGGTCCTCCTCGTCGCCGTCCTGCTGCTCCTGGGCCCGGTCACCGTGTCGACGCCGGTGCTCTTCGGGGAGGCGCTGGTCCTGCTCGCCGGCCTCGCGGTGATGCTGACCGCGAACGCGGCGCTGCTGCGGATCGGGCTGGCCCCGCTGGCCCGGCTGACCCGGGCGATGGCGACGGCCGACCTGCTGCGGCCGGGCGGCCGCACGGCCGTCACGGGCCCGCGCGAGATCGCGGAGCTGACCAAGACGTTCAACGCGATGATCGCCCGGCTGGAGGCCGAGCGGGCGACCAGTTCCGGGCGGGCGCTGTCGGCGCAGGAGGCCGAGCGGCACCGGCTGGCGCAGGAGCTGCACGACGAGGTGGGGCAGACGCTGACGGCGGTCCTGCTCCAGCTCAAGCACGCGGCGGACCGCGCGCCCCGCTCCGTGCGGGACGATCTGCGCCAGGCGCAGGAGACCACGCGGGCCGGGCTGGACGAGATCCGGCGCATCGCGCGGCGGCTGCGGCCGGGGGTGCTGGAGGAGCTGGGGCTGCACAGCGCGCTGCGCGCCCTGGCGAACGAGTTCGCGACCTCCACGCTCAGCGCCACCACCCGCGTCACGCCCGGTCTGCCGGCGCTGGACCCGGCGACCGAACTCGTCCTGTACCGCATCGCGCAGGAGGGGCTCACCAACACCGCGCGCCACGCCGGCGCGAGCCGGGTCGAGGTCCGGCTGGAGCCGGCGCCGGGGGGCGGGGTGGCCCTGCTGGTCCGCGACGACGGCCGGGGCATCGGGGGCGCGCCGGAGGGCGCCGGCCTCAGCGGGATGCGTGAGCGCGCGCTGCTCGTCGGGGCCGACCTCGCCGTCGGACCGGGTCCGCGCGGCGGGACCGAGATACGTCTGCTCGTGACCGGCGCCACCGCCGGCCACCCTCGTCAGGAGAACGCCCGATGACCGCACCGGCCCGTATCCTGCTCGCCGACGACCACGCCCTGGTCCGCCGGGGCGTCCGGCTGATCCTGGACGCCGAACCGGATCTGACCGTGGTGGCGGAGGCGGCCGACGGCGCGGAGGCCATCGAGCGGGCCCGCGCCCTCGGCGACGGCGTCGACCTGGCGATCCTCGACATCGCCATGCCCCGGCAGACCGGTCTGCAGGCGGCCCGTGAACTGACGCGCGTCCGGCCGGGACTGCGCACGCTGATGCTGACGATGTACGACAACGAGCAGTATTTCTTCGAGGCGTTGAAGGCCGGGGCCTCCGGCTACGTCCCGAAGTCGGTCGCCGACCGCGACCTGGTGGAAGCCTGCCGGTCGGCGCTGCGCGACGAGCCGTTCATCTATCCCGGCGCCGAGTCGGCCCTGATCCGGACCTATCTCGACCGGCTTCGCTCGGGCGACCGGCTGCCCCGGCGCCCGATCACCGAGCGGGAGGAGGAGATCCTGAAGCTCGTCGCGGAGGGCCACTCCTCCAAGGAGATCGCCCGGCTCCTGGTGATCAGCGTCAAGACGGTGGAGCGCCACCGCGCCAACCTGCTGCAGAAGCTGGGCCTGCGCGACCGGCTCGAACTCACCCGCTACGCCATCCGCGTCGGACTCATCGAGCCGTAGGAGGGTTTTGGTGGTGTCGGGGGCCGTGTAGCCGGCGTCGCTCCGGGTAGGCCCTTTGCACTGATGAAGCCCAGCCAGCAGTCGCGACCGCCGGTGCGGTGCCCGAGGGTGCCGCTGCACGGCCGCGCGGGCGCCGAGGCGGGCGGTGAACCGCTGTGTTCGAAGGTGGCGGACCATGCCCCGCGAAATGGATCACGGGATCCCCTCCGGTGTCGTCGGACAGGAGGTCGTAGAAGCGGTGGAGGAGTTGGTGACGCTGTGGTTCTCCGCCGTCGAAGACATACGTCCGCGTCTGCCGCCCCGTCAGATCCGTGCGCTGGGCGCCGTGCGGCGCGGGCCCGCGGTCAACGTCAGTGCGCTGGCGCAGCATCTGCGGGTCGGCCTGCCCACCGCGAGCCGGCTGTGCGACCGGCTGGAGTCCGCCGGACTGCTGCGGCGGCGGGTGCGGGAGGCCGGGGACCGGCGCGAGGTGCGGCTGGAGGTCACGGCCCAGGGGCACCGGATCCTGGGTGACGTCAACGAGTTGCTGTCGCTGCGGCTGGCCACGGCCTTCGCCGGGGTGACGCCCGCGCGGCGGACCCGGCTGGAGCAGGTGCTGCGCGCGGTGCACGGGGATCTGCTGCCCGACCGGCCGGACCTGGGGGACAGCGCCGCGGGCGATCGCTGACGTCCTGGGCGGCGCGGCGCCGTTCAGGTCCTTGCCGGTCCGCGGCCGGGGGCGCCGGCGTCGACGTGGCAGAGCAGCAGGCAGACGTCGTCGTCGTGTTCGGAGTCGTGCAGCAGGGGGTGCAGGAGCCGGTCCGCCGACGCCTGGAGGTCCTGTTCGAGCTCGGTCCGCCCGAAGGCGCCCAGCGCCCCGGCGAGCCGCTCGATGCCGGGGTCTATGCCGTGGGAGCGGCGTTCGACGAGCCCGTCGGTGTAGAGCGCGAGGGTGGACCCGGGCCGGATCGCGGCCGTGTGGTCCTCGATCTCCTGCTTGAGGGGGATGCCCAGCATCGCCCCGGGTTTGTCGTCGAGGATGCGCACGGTGCCGTCGGGGCCGCGCAGGACGGGCGGCGGGTGGCCGGCCGCGGCCCAGGTGAGGGTGGCCTCGCCGGGGTGGATGCGGGCGATGACCGCGGTGGCGTACAGGTCCAGGCGCAGCCGGTGCAGGAAGAGGTGAAGCCGGGTCAGGAGCCGGCCGGGGCTGCTGCCGTCGACGGCGTAGGCGCGCAGCGCGGTGCGCAGCTGGCTCATCATCACCGCGGCGTGCAGTCCGTGGCCGGTGACGTCGCCGACGACGGTGATCATGCTGCCGTCGGGCTGGCGGAAGGCGTCGTACCAGTCGCCGCCGATGTTGAGTCCGCGGGTGGCCGGGAGGTAGCGGGCGGCCAGGGCGAGGCCGGGGGCGGTGGGCAGGTCGGTGAGCAGGGCGCGCTGGAGGGTCTCGGCGATGTCCCGGTTGTGCTCGAAGCGGCGGGCGTTCTCCAGGGCGATGCTGGCACGCCGGGTCAGTTCGATCAGCATGACGACGTCGTCGGCGCTCCAGCCGCCGGGCGGCGCCGACAGGGTGAGCACGCCCTGGGGTGAGCGGCGGGTCAGCAGCGGCACGCACAGCAGGGGCAGCGCGGGGTCGAGGGCCGAGGGCGGGTGGTCGTCGACGCCGGGCAGGCCGCCGGGGTGGTCGGCGGCGTACTGGGGGCGCCCGCTGCGGGCGGCGAGGACGGCGGCGGCCGGGTGCGGGCCCTCGCCGCGGACCTCGTCGGCGCCGTCGAACAGCCAGATGTCCAGGCCGCGGGCGTAGCGCGGCACGAGCAGGGCGGGCAGCAGCCGGACGATGGCCTCGTGGTTGAGGGAGGCGGTCAGCGCGGCGCTGGCGTCGGCGAGGAAGGTGAGCCGGCCGCGGGCGTTCTCGGCCTCCTTGCGGGCCTTCTGCTCGGCGTCGAAGAGTGCGAGCTGGGCGCGGCCCGCGGCGTCCAGTTCGGCGTGCAGGGCGAGCACGCCCTGGTTGGTCTGGTGCAGTTCCTCGCGGTGGAAGGCGACGAGGGACTCCTGCTCGTCGAGGCGCTCCAGCAGTTGGGAGGCGTCGTCGTCGGCGCCGAACAGGGCCTCGGCGAGGGCGGCCGGGTCGTCGTCGGCGCCGCCGGGGCCGTCGGGGCCGCCGCAGGGGGCGGCGGGGTTCTCGGCGCAGGAGACGGCGGCGTGCCAGGGCGGCTGCCGGTCCTCGGGGCGCCGGGTGGCGGGCCCGACCTCGACGCGCAGGACTCCGCCGCCGGGCGCCGGTCTCGCCGTGGCGTCGACACGCCACTCGCCTCCTTTGGTGAGGCACTGGCGCAGCTGTGCGGTGAGCGCGCTCACCAGGCGGGTGCGCTCGACGGTGCTCACTCCGCACGCGGCGGCCAGCCGTGCCGTGGCGATGCGGGCCCGCGCGGCGTCGGTGAGGGTGCGGACGGTCCAGGTTCGGGTCATCGGGAGCGGTCCGTGGGGCAGGGGCTCAGCACGGCGACGGCGGTGTCGTCGCGTACCGGCCGGGCGGGGCTGCTGGTGTCCCGCACGATCGACGCGGCGATCACGGCGGGATCCAGGGACGAGGCGGCGTGGGCGGCCGGGCCGGGGCTCCAGCGGCTGGGCAGGCCGTCGCTGTGCAGGACCAGCAGGCAGTCCGGGGTCCACTGCTCCTGGTGGTGCGGGAGGTGGGCGGGCAGGTGGGCGCCGACGATGCCGGGGCGCGAGACGAGTCCCTGCCAGTCGTCGCCGCGGCGCAGCCGGGCCCCGGCGTTGCCGACGCCCGCGAAGGACAGCCGGCCGGTGGTGAAGTCGAGCTGGGCGACGGCCACGGCCGCGCCGCGGGTGTGCCGCAGGGCGTCGTGCAGCCGGCGCAGGAGGTCGGCCGGCGGGAGCTGGGGCGCCTGGCGCAGGGCCCGGGTCGCGGCGGTGGAGGCGTCGGCCGCCGCCGGGCCGTGGCCGAGGCCGTCGGCGAGCATCAGGGTGACGCGGTCGGCGGTGCGCACGCACGCCCAGGCGTCGCCGGAGAACTCCCCGCCCGCGAGGGGGATGTTGATGCCGCCGGCCCGGACCGGGTGCGGGGCCGGCCCGGTGGCCCGGCGGTCCGGGTGGGCGGCGATCCGGGCCAGGACGACGGTGCCGCGGCCGGGCACGCTGTGCAGGCAGAAGTCGTCGGCGGTGCGGCGGCAGGTGCCGAGGCCGGCGCCGAGGGAGTCGGCGGTGGTGAAGCCGTCGCGCAGGGCCGCTCCGGTGTCGGGGATGCCGGGTCCGTGGTCGACTGCCACGATCTGCACCTGGAGGGCGCGCTCGTCGTCGTAGGCGGGGACGGCGGGTCCCACGACGTCGAGGAGGACCCGGCCGCCGCCCGCGTGCTTGAGCAGGTTGGTGGCCAGTTCGGTGGCCACGAGCTCGGCGGCGCTGACCCGGTCCTCGTCCAGTCCCGCGTGCCGGCCGGCGTCGCGGGCCGCGAGGCGGGCGTCGCGCACGCGCGTGGTGTCGTGGACCGGCACCTCCCAGACGCGGGGCATCAGCGTCCCTCCCGCGGGCGGGGCGGGGCGGCGGCCCAGGACGTCACCGTCACGGTGGTGCCCTCGCCGCGGCGGCTGTCGACGCGGAACTCGTGGACCAGGCGCCGGGCGCCGCCGAGACCCATGCCGAGCCCCTCACCGGAGGTGTAGCCGTCGGACAGGGCCAGGTCCAGGTCCGCGATGCCGGGGCCGCGGTCGCTGAAGACGAGCCGCAGTCCGCGTACGCCGCCGCCGGTGACCTCGGTGCACTCCATCTGCCCGCCGCCCCCGTGGACCAGGGCGTTGCGGGCCAGCTCGCTGGCGGCGGTGACGAGTTTGGTCTGCTCGACCAGACCGAACCCGAGCTGGGCCGTCATCTGCCGCACCTGCTGCCGGGCCCGGACCAGGTCGAGGTCCGAGTGGATCGGCAGGCAGGCGGAGACGCTGCCGGTGCTGTGGGTCACGTGCTCTCCCGGCGTCCGCGGCGCGGCAGGGCGCTCACCGTGGCACCGAGCAGGTTCATGGCCTCCTCGGCGTTGAGCGCGGTGCGCAGTCCGGGCAGGGTCAGGCCGAGTTCCACCAGGGTGATCGCCACCGCGGGCCGCATCCCGCAGACCACGGTCTGCGCGGCCAGCAGCCGGGTCATGGCGGCGACGTCGCTGAGTACGCGGCCCATGAACGAGTCGACGATCTCGACGCCGGAGAGGTCGATGACCACCCCGCCGACCGCGCTGTCCGAGACGGTCCTGCCGATGTCCTGGCGCAGCTGTTCGGCCGCGCTGTCGTACAGGTCTCCCTGGAGGGTGACCAGCAGCACCCCGCCGAGCCGCAGCACGGGCACATGGCCCTCGTACGGAGAGGTGGGGGCGCCGCTCACCGGGACTCCGCCGCCGCGACCGCCCGGGGCACGATGCGGGCGCCCTGCTGCTGGAGGGCGTAGGCCAGGGCGTCGGCGAGGCTGGCGCGGGTGAGGACCGAGCTCAGGTCGATGCCGAGGTGCACGATGGTCTGCGCGATGGCGGGCCGGATGCCGGAGACTATGCACTCGGCGCCCATCAGCCGGGCCGCGGCCACCGTCTTCATCAGGTGCTGCGCGACCAGGGAGTCGACGGTGGGCACGCCGGTGATGTCGAGGATCGCGAGGCGCGCGTGCTGCTCGACGACGGCGTCCAGGAGCGTCTCCATGACGACCTGGCTGCGGGCGCTGTCGAGGGTCCCGATCAGCGGGACGGCGACGATGCCCTCCCACAGCTTGATCACGGGGGTGGCGATCTCCAGCAGTTCCAGGCGCTGACGGTTGATCAGCTCCTCGCCGGCGACGGTGCTCGTCTCCAGCATGACCAGGCGCAGGGTGCCCATCAGCACGGCGAGGGCGGTCGTGCACTCCCCCACGTGGTCGGCGGGGGCCTCGGCGAGCTCGTCGAGCAGGAGCTCGGTGACGGGGCGGCGCAGCGCGTCCGTCTCGGCCGAGATCTGCCCGGTGGAGGCGCCGGCGCGGGTCCGGGACCGGACGGTGCGGGCGAGCTGTTCGCGCACGACGGTGAATCCGTCGGCCTCCGAGTCCTCCACCCGGCCCGTGGCTGCGACGGCGGCCAGCGCCTCGACCACGGCCCGGCCCGCCTCCACCGCCTCGTCGCGGGAAACGGTGAACACGGTGCGGAAGACCGCCGCGTCGGCCCAGCGCTGGGCGATCTGCTCGCGGCGCTCGCGCAGGAAGAGCGCGACCTCCTGCGCGGGTCCCGTCCGGTCATCTGCCGTCTGCTGCTCCGGCACTTGTTTCCCTCCTCATCCGTGGTGCGCTGCCCCGACCGTACGGGGCACACCGGTCGGCGTGGTCGCGGTCGGCGTCACGTTGCCTCACCCGGTCCGATCCAGTCCAGGCAGACCACGAGTGCGTCGTCGTCGGGCACGGGCGTACCGCGGTGGCCCGCGAGTTCACGCAGGAGGGCGCGGGGGACCTCGGCGGCGGGCAGCAGGCTCGTGGAGACGATGGCGCGCGCCAGCGCGCGCTCCCCGTAGCGCTCGCCGCCCGGGGCGACGACGGCGTAGACCCCGTCGCTGACGAAGAGGATCCGGTCGCCGGGCAGCAGCTCGATCTCGTGGGGTACGTAGTCCGTCTCCTCGAACATGCCCAGGGGGAGCTGTGCCTCCAGGTCGACGGGGGTGACGGTGCGGCCGCGCAGCCGCAGCATCTGCGGGGAGCCGGCGTCGATGACCCGGAGCTGTCCGGTGCGCAGATCGAGGTCGATCAGGAGCACGGAGAGGTAGGCGTCCCCGCGGTAGTGGGCGTAGAGCGCCTGGTCGGCGAGGGCCGCCTGGTCCTCGATGGACAGGCCGGCCCGGCGTGCGTTGCGCAGGGCGTTGATGCCGAGGTTGGTCAGCAGGGCCGCCTCGGTGCCCTCGCCCATGCCGTTGGTGATGTAGAGCATCAGCCGGTCGGCGGTCGCGGACCAGTCGAAGTTGTCGCCGAAGATCGCGTAGGCGGGCTCCAGCTGGGCGCCGAGGGAGTACTCGGGGCCGGTGCAGGAGCGGCCCGGCAGCAGCTGCCACTGCATCTCGGCGGCGAGGGTCATCCGGTCCGCGCGGCGGGCCCGCAGGTACACGTCGGTGTCGCGGTCGGCGATGACGACCTCGTGCCCGAGCACCTGCGCCACGTCGGCCAGCTCGTCCAGGCACTCCTCGGCCTGGTCCGCGCCGGGCATGGTCAGGGAGAGGACGCCGAGCCGGTCGCCGCGCACGGTCACCGGCAGGTGCAGCCGCACCTGCCGCTCGTCGCGGAGCCGTTCGAGGAAGGGCTGCTGCGAGCCGAAGGCCCGCCCGGCGGGGCTGCCGTGCGCCGACAGGGGCTCGGGCGGGTCCGCGGCGGCGCGGACGGGCTGGAGGGTGGCCAGGCCGTAGTCGGCCAGGTAGAGCTGGACGGACTGCGCGCCGTAGCCGTCGCACAGCACTTCGCTGACCGCGTCCACCAGCCGGTGCGGGGCCGCGGAGCGAAGTGCCCGCTCGGCTGCCACGAATCTGTTCACGATGTTGGGTACGCCATTCTTGTCACGGTGACGGCGCTCGACCCGCGTTCTCGCGGACGCCGCCCGTCGGTCCATGTTGTCCGTATCTAGTGTTCTGTACGTATTGCCCGAACGGGCGGGCTGACAGTGCCCGCGAAGCCTGGAAGAGTGGTGGCGTGACTTCCTCCTACTCGCAACCGCGTCCGGACGAGGTGGCGCGTGTGACCTCCGAGGCCGCCGAGTTGCTGGAGGTCCTGTGGGGCCGCGCGTCCACCGCGCCGGTGTCCGCCTCCCAGATCCGCGTGCTGTTCATCCTGGAGCACAGCGACGGCATCAATCTGCGCATGCTCGCGGAGAGCCTCGGCTCCACGCCGCCGTCGACGAGCCGGCTGTGCGACCGCCTTCAGGCGGTGGGCTTCGTCGAGCGCGCGACCAGCGCCTCCAGCCGGCGCGAGGTGCGGCTGCACCTGAGCCGCCGCGGGCGGTCCTTCCTGGCGGAGCTGCGCGCCCGGCGCGAGGCCGCGCTGCAGTCCGTGCTGGAGCAGATGCCCGCCGCGAAGCGCAACGCGCTCCTCGAAGGACTGGAGGCGTTCTGCGCCGCGGCGTCCGCGGAGATCCACGAGAACGACGAGACCTCCGACGCGCGGAGCGCCTGACGCGGCGGCCCTTCGCGGTCCGGCGCCGGGGCGGCGGCGGGTACGCCACGCCGCCCGGCGACACCGACCGCCACCCTTGCTGACCGGCACGTCCACACCCCTCCCACGTTCGACTCGCTCACTCTGTTGCCTCACAGCCATAGTTGTCAAACGGCAACAGTTGTCGTCGTGGGCGGGACCTGTCGTGGCCGAACTGCCGTGATGAACAGTCTCCTTCAGCCCTCCGGCGAGGCGGTCGGCCCGGCCGGTCCGGCGTCGGCGACCGCCAGCGCCTCCTCGGCAGTGGCAACGATCGGCACCGTGATGCTGACACCCGTCAGATCCATGATCCGCCGAACGGCGGGCGTCGGGGAGATGACGTACACGCCCCCCGGCAGCTCCCGCACCTCCTGATAAGCCCGCAGGACGATGTTCATACCGGACGAGTCCATGAAGGGGACCCCGGCGATGTCGAGGAGGAAATGCCGCCTGCCGTGGTGCATCTGGTTGGCGAGGTGGTGCTGCAACTCGGTGGCCGTGTCCATGTCCAGGTCGCCCTCGACCGTGAGCAGCACGGCGTCCTCCCGGGGGACTTCCACCTTGATCGACAAGGGATTATGGGCAACGGACACAGGTACCTCCCACAGGCGTTGGCGACCGGGGCGGGTGCCCCGGCCGACGCGTTCGATGCGTCGCGGAGCAGAAAAACTTCCGCGACCGGTTCCGGGCGGCCGGCCGGCGGCGCCCCCGGGATGCCGCTCCCCGCCGCGTTCCGCCGACCGCCCGACGACGCGTACCCCGTCTACCCCCGAATCCGCCCGGCATACGGCGGTGCCGCGGCTCGGTGCCGGACGCTCACCCTTCCGGCCGCTTTCGCGCGCACGGGGCGGAAGAACGGTTTGGTCCCGCGCCGACCGGTCACGCGAGAAGGGAGAGTCATCACACGGCGCGGGAAACGGAAGGGAACCGGGAGAGCCCGGGACCGTCGCGGACGTACGGCGGTACTCCGTCGCCCCGCCTCTTTGCCAGGGAGCGGAAGGATGAGTGAGGAACACCGCATCGCGGCCGGCCCGCGCAGTCCGGCCGAGGCACGCGGAGCCGTGCGGCGCGTGCTGTCGCGGCATCCGCTGGACCGCGTCACCGCCCGCGCGCCGGACACCCTGTCGGACGCCCTGCTCGTGGCGTCGGAACTGACGACGAACGCGATGCTGCACGGCGGCGGCGTCACCGGCTTCGACGTCGAGGTGGTCGGCCACGACCTCCGGCTGTCCGTCAGCGACCGGGAGCGGCGCCGGCCGGTGGCGCTGGAGCCGCTCGGCCCGGACGGCCGTTACCGCTGCGGCGGTCGCGGCTGGCCGATCGTGTGCCGGCTGTCGCGCACGGTGCAGGTCAGCGATCTGCCCTCCGGCGGCAAGCGCGTCACCGCGGTGATCGCCCTGCCCGCGCCGCACGGGCACGCCCCCGAGCCGCCCGGCGTCACCTGATCCGGACGCGCCGGTGGGCCGGCAGCTCGGCTGCCGGCCCACCGGTGCGGGGGACGGGTGCGGACGTTCACGGGGGACGGTCAGGCCACGCCGGGCTCCAGCAGTCCGGCCCGCAGCTGCTTGATGATGCGGCTGATGAGCCGGGAGACGTGCATCTGCGAGACACCGATGCGCTCGGCGATCTGCGCCTGGGTCAGCTCCTCGACGAAGCGCAGATGGATGATGCGCCGCTCGCGGTCGTCGAGACCGGCGATCAGGGGTGCCAGCGAGTGGAAGTCCTCCACCAGTTCCAGCGCGGGATCCTCCTCGCCCAGCAGGTCGGCCAGGACCGACTCGCCGTTCTCGCCGTCACCGGAGACGGCCGCGTCCAGGGAGGCGGACTGGTAGCAGTTGGCGGCCTTGCGGGCCTCGATGACGTCCTCCTCCGAGAGGGACATCAGCTCGGACAGCTCGCGGGTGGTGGGCGTACGGCCCAGACGGGAGCTCAGTTCCTCGGTCGCCTTGGCCAGTTCGACCCGCGCCTCCTGGAGCCGGCGCGGTACGTGGACGGCCCAGCTCGTGTCACGGAAGAAGCGCTTGATCTCGCCGACGATGTACGGGACGGCGAACGTGGTGAACTCGACCTCGCGCGAGATCTCGAAGCGGTCGATGGCCTTGATCAGACCGATCGTGCCGACCTGGACGATGTCCTCCAGCGAGTCGCCGCGGGTGCGGAAGCGCGAGGCCGCGTAGCGCACCAGCGAGAGGTTCATCTCGATCAGCGTGTTGCGGACGTACTGGTATTCGGGCGTGCCTTCTTCCAGCATGGCCAGTCGGCCGAAGAACCGGCGCGACAGCTCCCGCGCGTCCTGGGGCCGTACCCTCGTCGGCTCGTCGATCAGCGGCAGTGCCCCGCCGCCCGTCGTGACCGTCCCTCGTGCCGTGGCCGTTGCCTGCGCCACCGTCACGGCTGCCATGCTGCCCTCCCGATCGCCGGATGCTGTTGTCGTACCCCCGCGTTCCCCCCTTCGCGCGAAGTACACCTGCCTTCGCGCGAAGTACACCCGCCGGATCGCGGCCGGCCCGCGCGGACGGCCGCGATCCGGCGCGCGGGCCCGTCAGCACGCCCGTGGACGGCTCGTCCCGGCCCTTGCGCGCAGCCGGACAGGGCCCTTTGCGTCCGGGTCCGTTTGTGCCGGAAGTCGTGGGGCATGCGGGAGTTCGTGCTTCGGACCGGAGGCGCAAGCGGTGCGGCGGCAGTGACCGCCCCGGGGCCGCGCCCCGTGCACCGCGACAGACGGAGATTCCCTGAGAACGCCGTTTCAGGAGCTGTTCCTCATGTTGGTCGAGACTCCCGCACATGGTTCCGACATTCCTGCCCGCCCCCGTGTGTCCGGCGGGCGCGTCCACGACGACGCCCCCGACACCGCGTCCGGCTTCGCCCGCCTGACCGGCCTGCCCGACGGACCCGAACGAGAGGCGATCCGCGACGAACTGGCCCGCGCGTGGCTGCCGATGGCCCACCGCATCGCGAGCCGGTTCCGCAACCGGGGCGAGTCGCTGGAGGACCTGCGCCAGGTCGCCGCGCTGGGCCTGGTCAAGGCGATCGACCGGTACGAGCCCGGCCGCGGCGCCTTCGAGAGCTACGCCGTGCCCACCATCACCGGCGAGATCAAGCGGCACTTCCGCGACCGGATGTGGGCCCTGCGGGTGCCCCGCCGGGTCCAGGATCTGCGCAACAAGGTCCGGGTCGCCCGGCGTGAACTCATCGAGACCGCGGGCGGGTCCACGCCGTCGGCCGCGGAGATCGCCGAGCGCGCGGGGCTGACGGAGGACGAGGTGAACGCGGGACTGGAGGCGCTGGAGAGCTTCAGCACCCTCTCCCTCGACGCCGAGATGTCCTCCAGCGACGACGGTTTCAGCCTGGCCGACACGATCGGCGCCGACGAGGAGGCGTACGACGTGGTGATCGACCGGGAGGCGGCGAAGGAGGGTCTTCGGCGGCTGCCCGAACGCGAGCGCACGATCCTCTACATGCGCTTCTTCGAGGACATGACCCAGAGCCGCATCGCCGATCAGCTCGGCATCTCCCAGATGCACGTCTCGCGGCTGATAAGCCGCTGCTGCGCGCGGGTGCGGGCCGAGGCCCTGGACCAGGCGGCGCGGCACGGACGGGACGGCGGTGCCCGCCGGACCCCGTGACGCCCGCGGCCCGCCGCCCGAGCGGTCTTCCACCCGCCCCGCCGCCCCGCACGCGGCGGGCGGACCCCTCCCAGCCCATCTGCGACCCCCCACCGAGGAGCGGACACCCATGCTGACGCCCCATCCGACGATGCTGCGCGGACTCGTCGAGGAGTACGAGGCACTCATGGCACAGGAGCACACCGGGGACGGATCCGCCGGGCGCGACCCGCGGGCCCTGGATCTGGCGTACACGCTGTGCGTGTCGACCGGAACCCGGGAGACGGGACCGGCGTTGGAGACGGCACGACGGCTTCTCGCCGCCGCGCACGATCCCGTGGCGCCTCCGAGGCGGCGCGCGGAGGTGGCCGGCCGGCAGGAGCCGCCCGCGCAGGAGACGGTCGCGGCCGCCTTCTGACGGGTATGCAGGAGCAGAACACGTACGGGCAACGGCAGGAAGAAAGGAACGATGTGGGCACGGACAGAATCTGGTCCTACCCCCTCGACAGCGGTCACGAGGAGGGACGGGCGCTCACGGGGTTCAAGGTCGAGGCGACCGACGGGATCATCGGCCATGTGGACCGCCAGGCGGACGACACCCCGCAGCGGCACCTCGTCGTCGACACGGGCGCCTGGGTCTTCGGCAGGAGCCTGCTGATCCCGGCGGGGCAGGTGCGGACCGTCAACGTGCAGAACGAGGTCATCACCGTCCGGTGCACCCGAGCGGAGGCCAAGGGGGCGCCGCGCTTCGAGACGGACAGCGAGACCCTCGACCCCGGGTACCTGTCGGACGTCGGCGCCTACTACGCCGCGCTCCCCCATGAATCGGGCGCGCCCGGGTAAGCGGTCTTCCGTGACCCCGGACGGACGACGAGGAACGGAGACGACAGCGTGCGAGGTTGGGTGAAGTGACGGGAGCCGCAGTCCACGCGCCGCACGCCTGCGATGCCCGGATCAGGACGGGCGTCCCGCGGGCACCGGGCGAGCAGCCGTGAAGCCCGCAGAGCGCCGTCCGGCCGGGGACAGCCGGACGGCGCTTCCCCTCTCCGTCCCCGTCACCAGCGCGGCGGCGGCCCGCAGCCATGTGCGCGCGCTGGTGCGGGAGAACTGGCGTGCGCCCGCCGGACCCGCGAGCGATCTGGCCCTGACGGACCTCCTGCTCGTCGTGTCGGAGCTGGTCACCAACGCCATCCGGCACGGCGGCGGGCTGGCGGGGTTCGAGGTGGCCCTGCCGGCCGAGGGCGTGCGGCTGGACGTGCACGACTACAGCGACGCGGTGCCCTCCGCGGCCTTCGGGCCCGGCACCCTGCCCCGGACGCACCAGGGCAACGGCTACGGATGGCCGCTGATCATCCGGCTGGCCCGCGACATCCGGATCGAGCCCCGCCGGGAGGGCGGGAAGACCGTCAGCGTGCTCGTACCCCTGGTCTGAGCGTCCGCCCGCCCCGACGGGCCGGCGGGCCGCTCACCGTGGGAATCCGGCATCGGGAGTCCGCGGGACGTCGCTCACCAGGGAAGGAACGCGTGGACGTCCTTGCCGTCCTCGCGCACCACGACGCTGACCTGGTCGCACAGCGTGTGGATCAGATACCAGCCGATGCCGCCGCCCTTGCCCGTTCCGGGATGGAACGGACGCGGCGCCGGCGGTGTGGTGCTCGTGTCGCTCAGCGTCACATGGACGCCGTCGAAGACCCGGCGCATCGAGAGCCCGATGGGTCCCGGCGCGTACTGGATCGCGTTGGCCACGAGTTCGCTCACGACCAGCAGGATGTCGTCCCGGTACTCGGGGGTCGCCGGCGGAGACGCCCGCGTGAGCGCGGACAGGAATTCCTCCGCGCTGAGGCGCGCTCTCGTCACATCGCCGAAACCACCGTCGAACCTGGCCTCCCAGTCGTGTGCCCCCTCGGAGGGCTGCTGCTTTCCGCTTCCGCGCGATTCGGTCGCCATCACACCTTCTCCGGCCCGTCCGTCACAGGCCGTGGTGACTCGTCGTACCCGTGCTGCTTCCACCGCTGCTGGTTCCCAGCCAGAGCGGGGCTACGCGTCCCGGACCCGGCCGGAGCGGACGGGACGCCCCGGACGGCGGGGGCCGCCGGGGCCGCAGCGCCGTGTGCGACCGGCCGCCGGGAGCGGGGCCACCTGGGACGACGCCCCCGGCCGGACGGCGGTTCCGACGGGTCCACGGGGGTCGTGCGGACGCCGGGGAAGCGCGGGGGCGGAGGGACGGTCCGTACCCGGAAGCCGCGGGGACCGGCGTCGCGAAGGCACGCCGGCCCTGTCCCGTTCCCTGCCCTGCCGGCCCTGTCCCGTTCCCTGCCTGCCGTCCCGGGCGCGTCCCCGGCAGGGGCGCCCGGGATCGGCGCCGGGGGGCCGTGATCAGGTGCGCGCGGCTGGCCTATCTTGGCGCCATGCAGTCATACACGATCGGCCAGGCGGCGCGGCTGCTCGGCGTCAGCGCGGACACGGCGCGGCGGTGGGCGGACGCCGGCAAGGTGGCGACCCACCGCGACGAGGGCGGCCGGCGGCTCGTCGACGGCAGGGACCTGGCCGCGTTCTCGGTGGCCCTCGCCAAGGGCACGGCCGGTGAGGAGGAGACCTCCTCCACCTCGGTCCGCAACGCCTTCCCCGGCATCGTCACCGCGATCAAGCTGGGTGACGTGGCGGCGCAGGTCGAGATCCAGGCCGGGCCGCACCGGCTGGTGTCGCTGCTGACGCGGGAGGCCGTGGAGGAGCTGGGGCTGGAGGTCGGCATGGAGGCCACCGCCCGGGTGAAGTCGACGAACGTACACGTCGACCGCGTCTGACCGGCGCCCGGCGGGACGGCGGCCGCCGGGCTACGGTGGGCCCGCGAGGCCCCGAGGGCGTTTCCTCCCTCGTCCTGCTCGGCCTCCTCACCCTTCATTTCCCTCCCGTCTGCGAGGCGTCCGCCATGAGCCTGAGCATCCGCAACCAGATCCCCGGCACCGTCGTGTCCCTCACACGCGGCGAGGCCATGGCGACCGTCAGGGTCCGTCTGTCGGGCGGCGGCGACATCACCGCCGCCGTCACGCTGGACGCCGTGGACGAGCTGGGCCTCGACCAGGGCACCGCGGTGCACGCCCTGGTCAAGGCCACCGAGGTCGCGCTGGCCACGGGTCCCGTCGAGGGCCTGTCCCTGCGCAACCGGCTTCCCGGCACGGTCCGCCAGGTCAGGGCGGGGGCCGCGATGGCCTCGGTGCGGGTGGCCGTCGACGGCGGTGAGCTGACGGCCGCGGTCACCAGGGACGCCGTCACCGAACTCGGCCTGGCGGAGGGCTCCGACGTCACGGTCCTGTTCAAGTCGACGGAGGTCTCCCTCTCGACCGGGTGAGCGCCGGACCCCGGGCCGGCGCGCGCGGCCGGGTGCGGGGTGGGCGGCCCGGTTCACTCCTCCCGGGTGCCGGTCGTCGCGGCGAACGCGTCCGCCGCCGCCAGGTCGAAGGTGCCGTGATCGCTGCCGAGGCCCTGGGCGACCAGGGCCGCCGCGGCCGAGCCGAGGACCGCGGCATCCCGGGGCCCGCGGCCGAGGGACAGGCCGCGCAGGAAGCCCGCGGAGAAGGCGTCGCCGCACCCGGTGGTGTCCACGACGTCGACGGCGAAGGCGGGCACCCGCTCGGCGCCCCCGGAGGTGACGACCAGGGCGCCGCGCTCCCCGCGGGTGACGGCGACCAGGCCGGCTCCGGCGGCCAGGAGCTTCTGGGCGCCCGCGAGCAGGTCGTCCTCGCCGGTGAAGCCGAGGACCTGGTCCTCGTTGGGGAGCAGGTGGTCGATGTGCGGCAGGGCCGCCTCCAACTGCTCGAAGGCGCCGAGTTCGCCCGGCGCCAGCAGGTCGACCGAGGTGACCACGCCGTGCCGCTTGGCGTACGACAGGATACGCGCGGCGGTGTCCGCGCCGATCAGTTCGGGTCCGCCGAGGTGGAGGTGGCTCGCCCCGGCGACGGCGTCCCAGGGCACGTCGTCGGGGCCGTAGGTGATGTTGGCGCCCAGCAGGTGCAGCGAGGGGCGGTCGCCGTCGGGTCGGATCGGCAGGACGCTCGCGGAGGTGGGGGTGTCGGCGCGGCGGACCAGGTGGGTGGTGTCGACGCCCGCCGCGCCCAGCAGCCGGACCAGCAGGTCGCCCGTCGGGTCGGCGCCGATCGCGCCGGCGCTGCGCACGGTCGCGCCGAGCTTGGCGAGGGTCAGGGCGGTGCCGCCGGCCGTCCCGGCGGCGGTCATCCGGATGTCCTCCACCAGCGTCGCGCCCTGGCCCTCGGGTATCGCCTCCACGGGCCGCACCAGGACGTCCAGGACGTGCACGCCCATCGTGACGATGTTCATCGGCTCTCCTCCTGCACGGGGGGTACGGGGTGCGTGGTGCCGTAGCCGCGGGCCGCCGCCGCCTCGATGACGTCGAGCTGCTGCCGCGCGTCGAGGACGCGGGGTGTGCCGAGGGCGACGGCGTCGCGGTAGAGGCGGCAGGCCCACTCCAGCAGCAGCGCGTGGTCGACGGCCTCGTCCAGGGTCGGAGCGTGGGTGAGGGCACCGTGGTTCGCCATCAGCGCGGCGCTGCGTCCCTCCAGCGCGCTCAGGACGGACTCGGCCAGTTCGGGGGTGCCGAAGGTGGCGTAGGGCGCGACCCGGACCGCGCCGCCGAGAGTGAGCAACTGGTAGTGGATGCAGGGCAGTTCGTCGAGCACGCAGGACAGCGCGGTCGCCAGGGGGGCGTGCGTGTGCACGACCGCGCCCGCGCCGTAGCGGCGGTACACGCCCAGATGCAGGCCGAGTTCGGAGGTGGGCCGCAGTGTCCCGGCCACCACGGTCCCGTCGAGGTCGACCACCGTCACCTGGTCCGGGGTGAGTTGGGCGAGCACCGCTCCGGTGGCGGTGATCGCGACCCGGTCCCCCGCCCGCACGCTCACGTTGCCCGCCGTGCCGACGAGCAGCCCTTCGGCGCCCAGGCGCCGGCATGCCCCGGCCACGGCGGCGCGTTCCCGGTCCGGCACCGCGCTTGAGCCTGTCATGTGCGCGACGCTAGCCTGAATCTGAAACAAAGTCACGTTCAGATTCGGAGGCCGCCCATGGGCGATCCGTCCCCGGAGCCCGGCGGCGTTCCGCGTGCCGTGCTGCGCCGCACTCCCCGTCAGGCGCGCAGCCGGGCCCGGCTGGCCCAGGTGCTCAGGGCCGCGGAACGCGTCCTCGTCGCGGAGGGCGTCGAGGCGCTCACCACGACGCGCATCGCGGCGGAGGCCGAGGTGTCCGTCGGCTCGCTGTACCAGTACCTCCCCGACCGCGACGCCGTCATCGACGCCCTCGCCGCCGGGTACTTCACCCGCCTCGAAGCCACCATGGACGACCTGGTGCGGGGCGCGGCCGACGAGCGGTGGGCCGACCCCGTCGGGGTGCTCATCGACACCTACGCCGCGCTGTACCGCGCCGAACACGGCTTCCGGGCCCTGTGGTTCGGCAGCGGTCTCACCGAAGAGACCCGCGCGGCGGACCGGCGGCACAAGCTCCGGATGGCGGACGGGGTCCGGCAGATCCTGCTGGCGCTCGGCCTCGCGCGCGACGACGCGGCGCTCGCGCGCGCCTGCCATGCCGCGGTGCTCGCCGCGGACGCCCTCGCCCAGGAGGCGTTCCGCCGGGACGCCGAGGGCGACCGCGCCCTCCTGGACGAGGCCAAGTCCATGCTCCGCGGCTATCTCTCCGGCGTCGTCGCCCGCCACGGCTGACCCCGGGCCCCGGCGCGCGCTCTGCCATGCTGGCGTCGTGCAGCAACCGACACCGGTGACCCCGGACGCGCCCGCCGGCATCCGCCTTCCGCTGCTCACCCAGGAGTGGCTCGACCTGACGTTCGTGCACTGGGCGATGGAGCCGGACACGGTCGCGCGACTGCTGCCCCCGGGGACCGTCCCGGACGTCCACGACGGCATGACGTACGCCGGTCTCGTCGCCTTCCGGATGCACCGGGTGGGCTGGCTGCGGCTGCCGGGGGTGCCGTATCTCGGGAGCTTCCCCGAGACGAACGTACGGCTGTACTCCGTGGACGCGCACGGGCGGCGCGGGGTGGTGTTCCGCTCGATGGACGCGGCCCGGCTGATCCCCGTCGTGATGGGCCGGACCGTCTTCCGGCTGCCGTACCTGTGGTCGCGGATGAGCGTGCGCACGGCCGGGGACCTCGTCACCTACCGCAGCTCGCGCCGCTGGCCGGGCCCGCGCGGAGCCGCCTGCCGGATCACCGTGCGCACCGGGGCGCGGATCGGGGAGCCGACCGCGCTGGAGCACTTCCTGACCGCCCGGTGGGGCATGCACAACGCGTTCTTCGGTGAGCCGGCGCCGCTCGCGTATCTGCCCAACCACCACCCTCGGTGGCCGCTGTACCGCGCCGAACTGGTCGAGTGCCGGGAGGACCTGGTGGCCGCGGCGGGGCTGCCCGCCCCGGGCGCCCCTGCGGTCAGTGTCCTGTACTCCCCCGGCGTGCCCGTCCGCCTCGGGCGGCCCGCGCGTCCCGCGGGCATCCCCACACCGTGACCCGTCCGGGGGCGCGGGGCACGTGATGCGGCGCCCTCGTGGCAGTGCCCGCGCAGCCGTCCGGACGTGCGGGGCCCGGACCGGATCGCCCGCGGATCGCCCGGACCGGGCCCCTGCGCGGCGTCACCGTGTCCGATGACGCCGCTGTGCCGCCCGGGCCTTCAGCCCGCGGCGCGCCGGGTGCGCATCAGCAGCAGGAAGCCGCCGGTCAGCAGGACGGCGCCGCCCGCGGCCGGCCACAGCGAGGTGCCGGTCTCGGCGAGGCTGCCGCCGCCCACCGCCTGCGCCTGGGCGCCGCCGTCGAGCGAGTCGGTGTCACCGGTGGGAGCCGGGGTCTGGGCCGGGGTGCCGATCTCCTCGCCGCCGCCACCGCCGCCCGCGCCCGCCGCGGCGGGAGTGCCGCTGGACTTGGGCGCCACGGTGCTCGACATGGTGGGCTTGTCGTCCTTCGGCTGTCCGGCACCCGGCTTGCCGGTCGCGGGCTTGCCCGTCTCCGGCCCGGCCGTCCCCGGCTTGCCGGTCTCCGGCGCCCGGGTGGCCGGGTCGTCCGCGGCCGGGGGCTTAGTCCGGCCGCCGCCTGCGCCGCCCTGCTCCGGCTTGTCGCCGGGCGGCGCGGTGCCGGGCGTGTCGCCCGGCTTCCCGGTCGGCTCCGGCCGGCCCGGGTCGTCGGCGCCACCGGAGCCGACGCCGCACGTGCGGCCGCCGTTGATGCAGTCGACCATCACGCCCATCAGCTTCTCGTCGAAGACGTTGATGAAGTCGCCGTGGTCGGTGACCGGCTTGTGCAGCTGCTCCGGGAAGGAGTCCACCGCGAACAGCGGAGTCGTCCTGCCGCCGTCGTCCAGGCTCGGCGCGTCGACGTCGTACACGATCCGCTGCACCAGCTGCGGAATGGCCTTGAAGCCGCTGGCGCAGCCGCCGTCGGCGCCCGCGAACGCCACATGCGTGCGGTGGTTGGCGCTGTCGATGTTCTGACCGTCCCAGCAGCTCTGGAACTTGAAGGTGCGCACCACGTCGCTGCCCCGCGGGCACAGCGGGTACTTGTCCTTCAGCTGCCGGTTCTCGAACCCGGTGCAGCTCCAGGAGGCGTTGGCGTTGGCCGGGCCGTTGACGAACGCCTTGGCGTCACCGGTGATGATGCGCAGCAGCCGCGGCATCCCGGTGACCTTGCTCCGCGGGTTGCCCACGAAGTTCAGCGTCACCGCCTTGGGGGTGATGATCTCACCGACGTTGCCCTCGATGCCGCCGCCGGGCTTGGCGGCGTCCTGCTCCTGCTTGCCGTTCTGCAGGCGCAGCACGGGCCAGTAGTACGTCGACTTGTCCCGCTTGTCGACACAGGTGGTCTCGGCCTTGGCCAGGTCCTCGTCGCTGGCGAAGGCGTTGTTGGCCTGGTTGCCGATGTAGTCGTGGAAGTGGTGCGCGCCGTTGGAGACACCGGGGGCCACGATCACGTTGTCCGAGTTGAACAGCCTGTTCTCGTTGACTCCGCAGTCGGTGGCGAAGGAGCCGCGGGAGGCACCCGAACGCACGGCCGGGGTCGAGACGTCGGGCCGGACGGACCTGATGTCCGCGTAGTCCGCGGGGACGGGGCCGTTGCCGCCCTGGCCGCCGTTGCCGCCGCCCTGGCCGCCGTTGCCGGGCTGCTGTCCGCCCTGGCCCGCGCCGCCCTGGTCACCGCCCCCGTCCCGGGGTGTGCCGGAGGCCGCGGTGGGGGACGCGCTCTCCGCGGCGCGCAGGGTGCAGGCGGCGAGGGGGTCCAGGCCCCGCGGCCGCTCCCCCTCGCGGTCGACGGCGATGAGGATGCGCTCGATCGTCGCGGCGCGCTTGTCCTTCAGCGGGTTCATGATCGCGCTGTCGGCGAAGCCCGCGTCCTGCTGGATGGCCGGCGCCGCCTTCATCAGGCGCTGGTAGGCGTCGGCGATCTGCTGGTCCATGAGGGCGAGTTCCTTGGCGACGTCCTCCTTCGCCCCGGCCGGCACGTCGGTCAGCCTGGTGCCGACGTCCGGGCAGTCGATCGTGCCGGCCGGGGTCGACAGCGTCCGGGTGGACTGCGGTCCGCCCTCCTCGGTGGCCGAGGCATAGACATTGGCAGCGACGAGGCCGCCACCGCCCAACATCAGCGCGACCGCTGCGAAAGTCGCGCGCCGTGCGCCCGTGGGGCGTCTTCGCGTGCTGCGTCCCAAGGAAGTACTCCTACGCCTCGTGGTCGGTCAAGGGCATGAAAATCCCCTGGCTTCATACGGAGGCGGGGCGCCCGGTGTTCAGACGCCGCACGGATTCACAGAGTTTTCTCAGACCGCCCCGGCGGCCTCCCGGCCGTCACCGCGCAGGCATCCCCCGCCGGGCGAACATCGCGCGGGTGCCGGTGAGGGCGAGCAGCCGCTCCACGCAGGCGCTGCCGCGCAGGGAGAGCGACTTGCCCTGTCCCAGGGCCTGTTGGCGCAGGGCCAGCAGGACGTTCAGGGCGGCGCAGTCGCAGAAGGAGACGCCTCGCAGATCCAGATCGACGCCGCTCACCGCGCGGTTGACGGCCTCGCCCAGGGCCCTGCGGAGCTGTTCGCCGGTGTCGACGTCGAGTTCGCCGCGTACGGCGAAGCCGATCCGGTGACCGTGGGGCTGCACCACGAGGACCAGCGGACGCGGCGGGTCTGCCGGGGGCTCGCCGGGCCGGCCCGCCCGGCCGGCCGCCCCGCCGGCAGGGGGGTGCGCAAAGGACGCGAGCTCCAGCATGTCCGCCTCTCCCTCAGGTGCTCCCCGTCTGCCCCGAAGCGTGCGGCCGAACCCCCGCACACGCCAACAGATACAGGAAACGCGGTACGTGTCTTTGTATTGTGCGACATCCCGCGAGTTCCCCTGAGCTCTGCTGGCCCCCTGGGCCCGTGGCCGGGGGTCTTCCGCCTTCGTGTGTTCTTCCGGCTTGTGACGTAACTTCGGGATTCTTGAAGCGTTCTCATCTCGTCCGAACCGATTCGCAGTCGGGTCGAAGGCGAGGAGGCTCGGGTTGGCGGCGCTGGCAGTCGTACGGGGGGCCAGCCAAGATGAGCCCAAAAGCCGCCACGGGATGATCTTGGTTCGTTGACATCAACGCCCCAGACCCACACGTGGTGCGCGGACCATGCTCTCTCTGGGGGCGCCGATCTCACCGCGCTGGGTGTTGGTGACGAAGCCGAGGCGTCGGTAGAAGGCGTGCAGCCGGTCCAGGTCCCCGCCGAAGGTGTCGCTTGGGCTGAGCTTCATGGGTACACCACGTAGATCTGCCACCGCGATGATGTGCTCCATGACGTGGGTGCCGAGCCCCTTCCCTCGCTCGCTCTCCGGGATGAGGATCCAGAACAGCACGAGGGCACCGAGCGCAACCCGCGCGGAGCAACCTCACCGCTGCTTCATCAATGACGACAGAGGGTGTCGGGTTTACGGCCGACGCTGGACATATGCGCGAAACCCCAGAAGAACTCAACAAGCTCCAGTCCCTCCTCGACTCCTCCCTCTCCGGCTCGACCGCACACCTCCGCTCGATCGTCGAGGGCCGCACCATCACGGCGGCGCAGCTCACCGGGGTCCTCACCGGCATGTGCACGCTCGCCCTCTCCACGGTGACCGCAAAGGGCGAACCGCGGATCAGCGGCGCCGACGGGCACTTCCTGCACGGCCGGTGGCACTTCGGCACGGCGCACAACGCCGCCAAGGCCCGTCATCTCGCGGCCCGTCCGGCCGCCAGCGTCGCGCACATGCACGGCGAGGACCTCGGCGTGTTCACCCACGGCACGGTGGAGGAGCTGAACCCCGAGGACGCCGAGACCACGGCCGACTGGCAGGAACTCCTCGCCTACTTGAAGGACTTCTACGGCGACGACGACGCCTTCGACTGGAACCGCGAGGTCGTCTACTACCGGCTGAACCCGCACTGGATGACCGTCTACGCGGCCCTGTTCTCCCGAAGCGGGACTGTAAAACGTTCGGTGCAACACCGTTGCGTTTGGCCGCTGAGCTGTACGTCAAGCCCTGCTGGACAGCGCAACGGGACCACCTGGTAGATCAACGATCGGCGAAGAAAGTCGATCAAGGTCAGGGGTCCCGTTGCGGGTGTGTCAACTTAACGGCTGATCTTGGTTGTTGAGGTGTCAGTTGTTGTTCGGGGTCAGGCGGCCTTCGAAAGCGATCTGGAAGGCGTTCAGGGGCGCCTTCCAGCGCATGGTCCACCTCTTGCGGCCCTTGCCGGTCGGGTCCAGGCTCATCAGGGCCATGTAGATGCACTTCAACGCGGCGGCCTCGTTGGGGAAGTGACCGCGAGCCCGGACGGCCCTGCGGATGCGGGCATTGACGCTCTCGATCGCGTTCGTGCTGCAGATGACCTTGCGGATCTCGACGTCGAAGGAGAGGAAGGGGACGAACTCGGCCCAGGCGTTCTCCCACAGCTTGATGATCGCCGGATACTTCCGGCCCCAGGCTTCCTGGAACTCCCCGAACCATTCCGCCGCCGCGTCCTCGCTGGGGGCGGTGTAGACGGGCTTGAGCGCCTTGGCGACCTTGTCCCAGTCCTGGCGGGCCGCGTAACGGAACGAGTTGCGCAGCAGGTGAACCACGCACGTCTGGACAATCGTGCGGGGCCAGACGGTCTCCACGGCCTCGGGCAGGCCCTTGAGCCCGTCGCAGACCAGCATCAGCACGTCGTCCAGGCCGCGGTTCTTCAGCTCGGTGAACACATGCAGCCAGTACTTGGCGCCCTCGCCGCCGTCGCCAG
>NZ_AGBF01000088.1 GCF_000225525.1 Streptomyces zinciresistens K42
CCTCCGAGCCGTGCACCCTGCCTCGCGCGTGGAGGCGCACGCCAATCTCGTGGTGGTGCGGTCCCTCCTGGTCGCCGTCCTGCCGTTGATCGTGATCGCCTTCGGTGTCGGTGACGCACCGACCGTCGTGCTCGCCGCAGCGTCCGTGGCGATCGTCTTCCGGGGACGCCGACGGGCCCGCCGATTGCTGAAGCGACATCTGGAAGGTCTTGCGCCCGGCCTGGATCTGGCCGGCCCGGGGAACCCGTGACCACCGGCTCGTTCCGCTCCCACGACTGACATCTCCGCGAGTTCAACCGGTGGGAGTCGGTCTGAACCCCTCCCTATACGATTGCCGTTCAAACCGTTCAACTCGCTCAACCCGTTCGCAGCCGCGATTCCGCAGCCCCGGCCGGCCGGAGGCGGCCCGGGACCAAGAAGGGACCTCTCATGGGCGCCATCGTCCTAGTCGTCGGTGTCATCGCACTCGGAGCCGTGATCGCCGCAGTCGTCGTCTTCGTGAAGATCCGCGGCGGCCGCACCTCCCGGACGGGCTCTGTCAACCTGGGGGCCGGACCGTACCCCCCTCAGACGGGTTACCCGCCCGCGCAGCCTCCGTACCCGTCAACTCCGCAGCAGGGATACCCCGTTCCGCCCGCGCAGCCGCCCCACCCCCAGGCGCCCAATCCGTACACCCAGCAGCCCCCGCACCAAGGTCAGTAGCGCCGACGGCCGTGCGGGCCGCGCGGGCGGATCAGTGCGCGGGCTTGAGGAGGGGCGCGTCCCGGGAGAACTCTCGGAAGCCGACGCTGTCGTAGAGGCGCCGGGCCGACGGGTGGCCCGGGGCTCCCAGACAGGCGACCGTCATCTGACGGGCCCCGGCCTCTCGCGCCAGGCGCATGCCGTGCAGCAGCATCGCCCTGCCCAGGCCGAGGCGGCGGTGTTCGCGGTGGGTGCCGACCGGTTCGAACTCGGCCGTCGCGTTCGCCGTGTCCAGCCACATGATGGTCGACGCCGCCATCGCGCCGTCCGGGGCCTCCACCAGGAGGTGCAGGTCGCCCCGGTACGGCGGGGTGCGCCGTACGCCCTCGTACGCCTCGGCGTTGTACGGCGTCGGCGCCCAGGCGTCCACGTGCGCCCGTACCGCGGCCTGCGGGCCCGCCTCGTCGGCGGTGCGGAAGCGGTAACCGGCGGGCAGCGCCGGTGGTTCGAGCTCGTCCAGGTCCCGCTGGTTGAGCCGGGTCCAGGAGCCGGTCTCGCCGAGCGCGGAGGGGTCGGTCCCGTAGCCGTGCGCCGCCCAGCGCTCCAGGGCGAACGCGTCGCCCGCTCCCGGCAGCACCGAGCGTCCCGTGCCGAGCGCCACGCCCTCGTACCAGTCGATCACCGCGTCCAGCAACTCGGCGTGATCCGGGTGAACTTGATGGGCGAGGTAGGAGCCGGTGACCTCCTTCACCGAGCCGTCGCCGCGTCGCACCCGGTGCGGCAGGAAGGCCCAGCCCCAGGCGACCAGTTCGCCGTCGGAGAACCAGAGCCGACGCAGCCACGTCCTCCCGTGGGCCGCGTGGCCTCTGCCCCAGTTCCAGGCCAGTTCGCCGTACGACGCGTCGCTGTTCACGAGGTCCGGGCGCTGGGCCGTCACCCGCTGCGCCAGCACCTGCATGAGGGCCACGTCCGCAGCGGTCAGGGCTTCGGAGCCGTCCATGTCACGTCACTGTGCCAGGGCTCGGTGCGGCACCACCACTCAATTCCGCGCCGGGGGAGCGGCGGTTACTCCGATTCCGCGGGGCCGGGATCGGCCGTCGTACGTTGAAGGGGCCGTGGCCGCATTGGTAGGTTCACGCCTGTCGCACCCCGCCGACTCGCCGACCGCCCCATGAGGTTGTTTTCGTGGACAGAGCCCAGAACGGCCCCGAGAAGCGTGTGGACGACTCCGAGTTCCTGGAGATGACCCAGCAGGACCCCGTGCAGGCCGAGATCCTGCGGCAGTCCCTTGAGCATCTCGCCTCCGGGCTGGGCGGCGACACGCTGAAGGAGATGGCGCAGGAGGTCCTCTCAGGCCGTATGGGACTGCGGGAGGCGGCCGATGTGTCTGCCTACGCCGAGCAGGCCGTCGAGACGGCGGCCCCGCTCGCCGAGAAGTGGGCCTCGTTGTCCGACCGGGAGCGGGATGAACTCGCCGCGGAGGGCGAGCGCCGGCTGGCGGAGGAGCGGCAGCGCCTCGACGACGAGCGGCGTGCCGGTCCGGAGGGACAGTCGGGCGCCAAGTCCCGACACGACGGGCGCGGTTGGTCGTTGTACTGAGAGGCAGGGTCGGAGATACGGGGTCGCGGCGGGGTTCGAAGAGCGCGCGGCCGTGCCCGGCGGACGGGTTGCAGGGCGGCTGGCGTCAGCGGTGACGGGGGAGTGATGGGCTTTTCGGTGGAACCGGGCGCGATCGAGGGCTTTTCGAAACTGGTCGGGCGCGCGGCGGACGGCAGCGCGCGGGCGGTCTCGTACACCACGACCAGCGCGCAGATCGACAAGTCGGTCGGCGGGGAGGCGTGGGATCTCGTAGCCGGCAGCCACGACCAGTACGTGAGCGAGGCCAAGAAGGCTCTGGAGAAGGTCAAGAGCCTGCTGGAGGCGTCCGAGAAGGAACTCACCGGTACCGCCGGGTACTACCGGCAGACGGATCGCGGCACCGCGGCGAAGCTCGACGCCACCTATCCGGGGTCCAAGGTCCCGGACGGCGAGTCAGGGGGTGACGCGCGGGACTTCTCGGACGTCAGTGACGCCGCGGGTGCGCTGAAGCCGCCGGGCGATCCGAGCAACCCCCTCGCCAAGTACGCCTCGGGGCACGCCGACGAGTACCGGATGAACCCGGTGCAGAAGACGCTCGGCAGCGTCCTGGACCTGGGCAGCCCCTCGGCGATGGCCGTCGAGGCATGCAAACTCCTCTTCGACTTCGACCCGTTCGCCGTCTGTACGAACTGGGTGTTCGGGGACTGGAACAAGTACAACGACTGCTCCGACGTATGGGGGAATCTCGCGTCGTTCTGCGACGGCGTGGCCGCCAACGTCCGCAAAGGCACGCAGAACGTCGGCGTGACGTGGCAGGGCAACGCCGCGAACGCCGCGACCGTGTATTTTGACGAGTTCACGAAGAAGCTCGACGAGATCAAGCAGACCTTCGAGTCCCTGCGGCGGTGTTACGCGCAGGCGGCGCAAATGGCCTTCCAGTTCGCGGAGTTCCTGAAGTCGTTTCTGGTCATGTTCTCCGACCTGCTGGTCATCTGGCTGGTGAACCTGTTGGCCGCGCAGGCCGTCAACGCCCTGCCGGTCGGCGGGCAGGTCGCGTCGATCGCCATGTTCGCGCTGGCGGCGGCTCAGGCGATCCGGCTCATGCAGATGTGGGCGGAGGCGGCCAAGGCGTTCGACACCTTCGCGGCCGCGCTGGCCGCGCTCGGGGCGGTCATGGCCGGTGCCGTGAACGGGTTTTCGGCCGCGGACGGATTCCCCCAGGTGGGTACCGGTGGCTACGATCACGCCGCCGTCTAGGAACGGGGAGCAGGAGTCATGAGTTTCTTCGGTGGAGCGGGAGATCTGGAGCTCTTCCTGTCCCGAGCCCGGGTGATGAGCGTCGGGGCGGTGCCGGTCTGTCTGGCCGCCATGGTCTTCTTCATCTCGGAGGAGGGTTGGCGCTACAGCCTGGTGCTGTGTGCCGTCCTGCCGCCCGTCGCCGCCTACTTGGCGATTCGGGGCAAGCGGGAGATCCACGCGGGGATGGCCGCGGCGGGGCTCGGTCTGGCGGTGGCGACCTTGCCGTTGGCGTTCGTACTGGCGTCGCTGGAGGGGTAGGCGCGGGGCCGGAGCCCTCGAACTGCGCGCCGGACACGCGCCGTCGCCCGTAGCGGCTGATGCGTACGGTTACGCCCCTCGGCGCCTGATGCGTACGGTTACGCCCCTCGGCGCCTGCTGCCGATGAGGTGCGCGATGCCCCAGGCGACCGCGGCGGCCAGCAGGAGACCGAGCGGGGAGAGCCAGTCGACCCCGCCGTCCAACTCGTTGTTCCACCATGCCTTTGCGGGGAACAGCGGGTCGGCTTCCATCATGTCGCCGATGGCGGCCGGGGATTGGCTCTCGGCGATGATGAGCGGGATGCCGTTCGTGAAGCCGAAGAAGGCGCCGAGGGCGGCGACGACGGCTCCGCCGATGTGGGCGCCGGTGCGGCGGTGCGCCACGAGTCCGACCAGGCAGCCCACGATCGCACCGTTCAGCAGGGCGTGGACCAGGTACAGGGTGTGGGCCTGGGTGTCCGTCTGGTCCTTGTACGTGGCCACGATGAGGCCGCTGTAGAAGAGCGAGACGACGACCGACACGAAGAACCCGAGGAGGACCGCGCCGACGGGGTGACCGGTCGCCGCCGCCTGCTGCCCGAAGGGGGACGCCGGTTGGAAGGGCGGCGTGGGGAACGCGCCGGGCTGCCCCGGGTGGCCGGGCCGACCGGTGTACGGGCTCTGTCCGGCGTACGGGCTCTGCCCCGGGTAGGGAGCCTGTCCCGCGTAAGGGGGTTGTCCGGGGAGCGGAGGCTGCCCCGGTGTGGGTCCGGGGAGCGGAGGTTGCCCCTGCGTGGGTCCGGGTGCGGGACCGAATCCCGGCTGGGACGGCGGGGGTTGGGCCGGCTGCTGCGGGGGCGGCGGTGGAGCGGAGGGTGCCGACTGCGCGTACGGGTTGAACTCGCCCTGGGACGGGGGTGACTGAGGCGGCTGGTGCGGGGGTTGCGGCGGCTGGAACGGCGGCTGACTCATCGGTTTCCCCATGGGTTGACTCGCGGGAGACGGCAAGCCCTCCAACCTATCAGCGGGATCGGGAGGCTGGGGATGACGGCAGCTGCCTCGGTGCGGGGTCAGGTGGGGAACTCGTTGACCGGGATTCCTCGGAGGAGGCGCGTGGGGAGGTGTGCGGACTCGGCGGTGATCGTGTGGCCGGCCTGGACGGCGAGGCAGGACACGGCGAGCGGACCGAGGGCGGTGAGACCGTCCGCGGACAGGGCGCGGTCCTGGTCGTGAGTCCCGTACTCCTTGTGCCATTCCAGCGCCTTGGCCAGTTCCGCATCGAACTTGCCGTCGTCTTTGCGGGCGGACTGCGTGAGGAGGTTCATCGGGGGACACCTCAGTTCGAGGACACCCTCGCTGTGCGCGTGCCGCAGGACGGGCGGGCCGGTTCCGGCCACCGCCGCGACGAGCTCGTCGCCGAATTCGGGGCGCTTGAGCCAGTACGCCTGCACTGCCTCCACCCGGTCGTAGACGTATGCGTCGAAGTCCCCGTCGGCGCGTCGAGGCGGGGATGCGGGGAACCGGCAGATTTCGGTCATCCGCTGCTTCTCGTTCTCGCGGCAGACGCAGGCGAGCAAGAAGGCGTTGATCCAGTTCCCCGCGTGGACGCGGGGCAGAGTGGGGCGGGGCGCTTGCGGGGCGCTGGGTGCGAAGGTCGGAAGGTCAGGAGTGGGCGCAGCCGGTTTGCTGTCAACCACCCGCTCGGGTGACCGTGATCGCGTCATCTCACTGGTGGGGCCGCACTTGGTGAGGCCAACGCGGGAGCGGCCGACTCTCCGTCAAACCATCGTATCGGGTCAATTGTCATCGGCGCTCTGTAAATCCGTTTTAATGGCGAATCGTTCCGCTCGGGCAGCGTGGAGGTGCACCACATCCGAGCTGGAAAGGGGTCGGCAACATGTCCGACTGGAAACACATCGACGGGTCATTAACGCGGATCGCAGTGGGGTCCAGGACCAACGTCTGGGGCGTCAACTCCGCCGGTGCGGTCTACCGCTACACCAACAACGACGCCAACCCCTGGGTCAACATCCCGGGCACTCCACTGTCCGACATCGGGGCGGCCGCCGACGGCACCGTCTGGGGCTGCAACGCGGCCCACGAGATCTACCGCTACACCGGCGACCAGGACTCCACCAACTGGAAGCAGATCAACGGCTCACTGGTGCGGATCACAGTGGGATCCAGGACCAACGTCTGGGGCGTGGACCCCGCCGGTGCGGTCTACCGCTACAGCAACAGCGACGCCAACCCCGCCAACCCGTGGATCAACATCCCAGGGACGCTGTCCGACATCGGGGCGGCCGCCGACGGCACCGTCTGGGGCTGCAACGCGGCCAACCAGGTCTACCGCTACACCGGTGACCGGGACGCCGCCAACTGGAAGGGGATCAGCGGCTCGCTCAAGGCGATCGACGTCGGCTCCCGCACCGCGGTTTGGGGCTGCGACCCCGCCGACGCGATCTACCACTACACCTACAGCGACACCTCCCCCGCCAACCCCTGGCTCAACATCCCCGGGTCGCTGTCCGACATCGGCGTAGGCGCCGACGGCACCGTCTGGGGTGTCAATGCCGCCGGAGCGATCTACCGCTACGTCGGCGACCTACCCGGCTGACGCACCCGGGACAGACCCTGACGTGCCACGCAACGCGCCCGGCCTTGCGTGGCACCTCCCCTCAGGCCAGAACCCGAGGCGTCGAGGCCGTACGTTCAGCGTCCGGGCCGACCCCGCCCGCTCTCGTGGCGGCCACCGGCCGGATGGAACTCGGTTACCCCGCACCCTCGTTGGAGCCGCTGGACGCCACTCCGGGCGCGGCGCCGTCGAAGTCCCGCAGTGGCAGAAGCCCGAGGGCCCCGCGTAGGCCCCCGCGTAGGCCCCCGAGTAGGTCCCCGCGTAGGCCCCCGCGTAGGCCGCTGACAAGGCGACTCCGAGGACGACGACCCCTGATCGGAACCGGAGGTGCGGCCTGGACCCGCGGCCGAGCCGGAGCCGTTGCCGACGTGCGCGCCGCCCCCGGTCAGGCATGGGACGTACGGCCCCGCCCACCGTCAGGAAGCCCGCCGGCCCGCGCCGCGCTCCCGGTGCCCCCGGACGTCCGGCCTGCCGATGTGGCCCTGCGGGCGCTCGGACTCGCCGAGCCAGAGGTGCGGGACGTGCCGTGTCACCGCCGAGACGACCTGCTTCTGCTGGGCGGGCGGGAACGGGAGGCGGTAGCGCAGTCCCGGCAGTCCCGGACGCGGCGGCTCCTCCTCGCGGACCAGCGTCCACAGCACCGGATCGTCCCGGTCCACGGGGCCGTTCGGGAACAGCTCCAGGGAACAGACCCTCTGCCCCCGGCCGAACCTGCTCCAGAACAGGCCGACACCGGCGAGACCCTGCCAGGGGACGAGCTTGAGGGCCTTGCCGCTGTCGACCCACAGGCCGGTGTCGTCGAACAGGATTCTGGCCTTGCGGTTCGCCCAGTTGGCGACGAACAGGAACACACCGAGTACGCCCATCACGAGCAGGAGCCCGAGCCCCGCGAAACCGGCGATCGAGGATTCGCCCCGCTGGTTCCCGGCCGCAACCGCGATCACGCCGTACACGCCCAGGGCGCCCAGTGCGACGAGGACGACGGAGCAGGGAAGCCCCGTCATCGCGCCGCGGTGGCCGGTCCGTACGACGGTGGCGTCCGGCGCGGGTGAAGACGTGTGCGGAGGCAACATGGCCAGTGAGCCTAGCGAACCGTGCCCACACGTCCACCAAAGTGGCCCTCGCCCGCTGTTCAGGACATGAACGAAGGGCACTACGCTGCGTCAACATGACGACGCGTGATGGGGAACGAATGCTGGCGGAACGCGGCGAGGGCGATCCGGACAGGCATGACGTGGACGAACTCCGGGCGCGCTTTCGGACCCTGCCCGACCCGGGCGCGGCCGGCGAACGCTCCCGGCAGGCGCGGAGCGCGCGCGGCGGGCTCATGGCCATAGGCGCCCTGGTCGCGGTGGCCTGCCTCTTCGCGATCCTGGGACGCCTCAACAACGGTACGGGGGCCGGTGTCTGGACCGTCGCGTACAGCGTGGGCCTCGGCGCGGCCGTGCCGGGCGTGGAGCTGGCGCGGCGGGGCCGTACGCGCTGGGCGCTGATGGCGACCATCATGGGCGCGGTGGGCGCCACGCTGGGCAACGCCCTGCTGTGACCCGGCCCGGGGCCGGGTGCGTCCCGCTCGGTCTCGGTCTGTGAACCGACTCCGCATCGGGTGGACGGGTCCGTCCGCTCCGGCGGCAGCCGGGCGCGGTACTCCGGTTCGCACGGCATAAGGAACCCGCTGAGTAAGCGTCAGCACCCAATGCCGGACGCCTCGGTGAGCCCGCCACCACGCGCGGCGCACACAGGGTGCGGCGGCACGCCACGAGACGAGTGAACGCAGCGCGGCGGCACGGCCGCCCAGGTGGGCACGGGAGTGCGCACTCCGTGGTCGAGCCGGTCATGGGCTCCCGCCCCGCCCTCAGCCGTCGCGGACATGTGCGACACGGGCGCGTGCGCGGGTGTGGCGCCGACCGGTCGGGTGAACCCGAAAGGCCGTCCCGGGCGGCACCCGGCCCGACGACGCCCTCAGTCACCGGCAACCGTCCGGAGGGCCCACCCACGCCCCTCCCGACACGGGGCCCGAGCAGTGCCGCCACGCCACCGCGGCGCCCTACTCCGCCGCCCCCGCCCCGTCCTCCTGCCCCGCCCGCTCGATGTCGAACTCCCCGTCGCGCGCGCCGAGCACGAACGCGCGCCACTCCGCCTCGGTGTAGCGCAGCACGGTGGCGGGGTCGAGCGAGGAGCGCATGGCCACCGCGCCCTCGGGCAGATACGCGATCTCGACGCGCTCCTCGTGTTGCTCGGTACCGGGCGCGCACTGCCACTCGACGCCCGAGATGTCGAGGGCGTACAGCTCGTCGCGCTCCCGTTCCTTGCGCGCTCTGGTGTCCTCGGCCTGAGTGCCGACCTCGTGGTTGCGTGCCTCGGTCATCGCGCTGGGCCTCTTCCTGACGTGCGAACGACGTGTGCGCCCAACCCTACTGACGTCTCGGGCCCCGCAGTACGCGGTTCAGCCGCCCGGCCGGTTCCGGAGCTTCCCCCGCGCCACGCCGTCGGGGACCTGGCCCCGGCCGTCGTGGTCGGCCGTCGTCCGCTGCCGGACGGCGTCCTGGTCGGCCTCGTTCCGCTCGTGCGCGACACCCGTCCGGGTGAACGCGACGCCCATGCCCGCCAGACGCTCCGCGAGGCCCAACCGCCCCCCGCTGCTGCTCACTTCAGCCATCGTCCCCGCCGTACCGCCACCCTGACCGGGCCGTTCTCCCGGCTCCCGGCTCCCGGCTCCCGGCTCCCGGCTTCCGGCTTCCGGCTTCCGGCTTCCGGCTCCGGCTCTGGGCTCCCGGCTCCCGGTCCCCAGGCCCCGGGTCTTCGCCGGATGAAAGCGGCGGGCCCCGGGTCCTCGCCTCCCCCCCCGCCTGCGAGTCCCGCCAGCAGCCGCACCCCGGAAAGGCGGCACCCTCTGGATGCCGCCCCTCCCGCCCCTCCCGCGCCACACGCCCCGCAGCCCCGCGCCCCGCGTCAGAAGCGGTTCGGCACCCAGCCCGTCTGGATGAGCTGTCCGCCGCGCCGACGCGTGTGGAAGTTGCCGCGGCCCGGCGGGAGTTGGGACGGTGCGATGCTGCCCAGCAGCGCACCCTCCGTGCGGTCACCAGAGAGCACGACGCCCTGCGCGCCGAGTTCACGCATCCGCTGCATCACCGGCTCGTACAGCGACCGGCTGGCGCCGCCCGAGGAACGCGCGATGATCACCCGCAGGCCGATGTCACGGGCGAACGGCAGGTACTCCAGCAGGGGCGCCAGCGGATTCATCCCGGTCGCGACCAGGTCGTAGTCGTCGATGATGACGAACGCGTCCGGGCTGCTGTACCAACTCCGGTTGCGCAACTGCTCGGGCGTCACGTCCGGTCCGGGCATCCGCCGGCCCATCGAACCCGCCAGCCCCTCCAGCGTCTCCGTGAGGGCGGGCGCCGCCGCGCAGTACCGCGACAGATGCGAGGCGGGCACGCCCTCCAGGTGGGCGCGCCGGTAGTCACCCATCACGATCTTCGCCCGCTCCGGCGTGTACCGCTCGGTGATCTGCTTGACGAGCAGCCGCAGCAGCGCCGACTTACCGGACTCGCTCTCACCGAACACGATGAACAGCGGATCCGTCTCGAAGTCGACGAAGACCGGCGACAGGGAGGACTCGTCGATCCCGACGGCGACCCCGCGGTCCGGGTGCTCGAACCCCTTGGGCAGCCGGTCCGCCGGCATCATCGTCGGCAGCAGACGCACCGCCGGGGCGTGCGCGCCCTGCCAGTTGTCGTTGATGCCGCGGACCAGGATCGACGTCGCCTCGGACAGGTCCTCCGTCTCCGAGGAGCCGTCCACGCGCGGCAGGGCCGCCATGAAGTGCAGCTTGTCCTGGGTCAGTCCGCGGCCCGGCACGGTGGCGGGCACGTTCTGCGCGACCTTGCGGTCGAGCTCCGACTCGGTCGGGTCGCCGAGCCGGAGCTCGATGCGGTTCTGGAGCATGTCCTTGAGCGCGGGGCGGACCTCGGTGTAGCGGCTCGCCGTCAGGACCACGTGCACACCGAAGCCGAGGCCGCGCGTGGCGATCTCGGTGACGGACGCCTCCAGCATCTCGTAGTCCGTCTTGAAGGTGGCCCAGCCGTCGACGACCAGGAAGACGTCGCCCCACGCCTGGTCGGGCAGCTGCCCCGAGGCCCGCCGCTGGCGGTACGTCGCGATCGAGTCGACGTTGTGGGTACGGAAGTACTCCTCACGCGCGTTGAGGATGCCCTCGACCTCGCTGACCGTACGGCGCACCTTCTCGGCGTCCAGCCGGTTCGCGACACCGCCGACATGCGCCAGCTCCTCCATCGCGATCAGCCCGCCGCCGCCGAAGTCCAGGCAGTAGAACTGCACTTCGGCCGGTGTGTGGGTGAGCGCGAACGACGACACGAGCGTCCGCAGCAGCGTCGACTTGCCGGACTGCGGACCGCCGACGAACAGACCGTGGCCTGCGGCTCCCGAGAAGTCCCGGTACAGCACGTCGCGCCGCTGCTCGAAGGGCTTGTCGACGAGGCCGACCGGCACGTTGAGCCGGCCGAGCGCGGTGTAGTCGGGCGCGGTCAGACCGCGGTCCCGGGTGACGGCGAGCTGCGGCAGCAACTGCTCCAGCGAGGGCGCCTCCTCCAGCGGCGGCAGCCACACCCGGTGGGCGGGCGGGCCCTGGTTCACCATGCGGCTCACGAGGACGTCCAGCACCGTGTCGGCCAGCGCGTCGTCCACCCGGTCGTCGGGCTCCGGCTCCTCCACCACCGGCTGCGGCGGCAGCGCCACCCGCTCCGCCGTGAACAGCGCGGGCCGCAACTGCGTCGAACGGCTCACCCGCGAGGGACCCTCACCGTGGTAGGCCCCCGACACGTACGCCGCCTTGAAGCGGACCATGGTGTCGGTGTCGTAGCGCAGATAGCCCGAACCCGGGATCGACGGCAGGTGGTAGGCGTCCGGGACGCCGATCGCCGTACGCGACTCGGCGGCGGAGAAGGTCCGCAGACCGATCCGGTACGACAGATAGGTGTCCAGGCCGCGCAGCTTGCCCTCCTCCAGACGCTGGGACGCGAGGAGCAGATGCACGCCCAACGAGCGGCCGATCCGGCCGATCTGGATGAACATGTCGATGAAGTCGGGCTTGGCGGTGAGGAGTTCGGAGAACTCGTCCAGCACGATCACCAGCGAGGCCAGCGGCTCCAGCGCCGCGCCCGCCGCCCGCGCCTTCTCGTAGTCGTGCAGGTTGGCGTAGTTGCCCGCGGAACGCAGCAGCTCCTGGCGGCGTTGCGTCTCGCCCATGATGGAGTCGCGCATCCGGTCGACCAGGGTGAGGTCGTCCGCCAGGTTGGTGATCACGGCCGCGGTGTGCGGCATGTCCGCCATGCCGGCGAAGGTCGCGCCGCCCTTGAAGTCCGCGAGGATGAAGTTCAGCGTCTCCGACGAGTGCGTCACCGCGAGACCGAGCACCAGCGTGCGCAGCACCTCGGACTTGCCGGAACCGGTCGCGCCGACACACAGCCCGTGCGGGCCCATGCCCTCCTGTGACGCCTCCTTGAGGTCGAGCATGACCGGCTCGCCGTTCTCGCCCACCCCGATCGGCACCCGCAGCCGCTCGTGCAGCGTGCGCGGCCGCCAGGTGCGCGCGACATCGACCGTGCCCGCGTCCCCGATGCCCATCAGATCGGTGAAGTCCAGGTTGGACAGCAGGGGTTCGCCGTCCTCGGCGGAGCCGACCCGGAAGGGGGCGAGCTGCCGCGCCAGGGACTCGGCCTGCGCCGCGTTCAGGAGGTCCGGCCTGCCGCTGTACGCGGACTCGTGGCCGACGAACAGCCGCATCCGGTCCGGCTTCGCGTAGACCGTCAGACCGGCCCGCAGCTCCTCCTCCAGCTCGCCGGGTGCGATCTCCAGGAACGTGACGCCCTGCAGACCGTCGGAGCCGGCGAGTTCGGCGTCCGGCGGCACCGTGCCGCCGTCCAGGATCACGATCAGGTGCGGCTGGTCGTAGACGGGGTTCGCCTCGCGGTTCCAGCGCGGCCGGTCGTCCAACTGCTCGGCCAGCGCCTCCTCCAGCTCGCCGAGGTCGTCGAAGAGCAGGCGCGAGGAGCCCGCCCCGTCCCTGGCCTTGGGATGCTGGCTGTGCGGCAGCCACTTGATCCAGTCCCAGTCCGCCGCGGCCGAGGGATGCGCCACCACGGCGATCATCATGTCCTCGGGCGAGTGCAGCGTCGCCAGTTGGGCCAGGGCCGCGCGGGCGCTGCCGTAGACCGTCTCGGTCTCGCCGCAGACCGTCACGTGGTAGAAGGCGCGCAGCGAGACGGCGACGGGCAGGTCGGACAGACTGCCGTGCGCGTCGAGGAACGCCTTCATGGCCGCGGCCGTCAGCGGCTCCAGCTCGTCCTTCGGCGCCGTCTCCGGTGCCACCAGAGGGGTGTTGAGCTGCTGCACGCCCCGGCCGATCCGCACGGACGCGAAGTCGCCGTCGGTCGGGCGCCGTTCCCACAGCCGCTTGGCGTCGGCCGCCACCGCCCACAGCTGCTGCGGGTCGGGGTGCTGGAACAGCTGGCTGCGCCGCTGGAGTTCGGCGGTCTTGTGCACGTCCTTGCGGACCTGCTCCAGATAGCGGAAGTAGTCACGCCGGTCCTGGGCCATCCCGGCGCCGCCGCCCTGCCGCGACCTGGCGAACTGGGCGATGGCCATGGCCAGCGTCGAGGCCAGCATCAGACCGCCGACCACCCGCATGTAGGAAGGCAGGTTGGGCATGAAGAAGAAGCCGACGGAACCCAGCATGCCCATCATGGGCAGCAGGTTCATCAACATGCCCTCGTCGACCTCGCGCGGAATCTCGGGCGGCGTCTCCAGTGTGACCTCGCCGTCCGGGACGGCCGGCGGAACCGTCCGCGGTGGTCGCTTGATGATGACGACGCTCACCGATGCACTCATCCTTCGCGATTGATACGTCCTGGCACCGACGCCCCCGTTGTGCGCGACGTTTCCTCCCGTTCGCGCAGGCGCCGTTCGCGCAAGGGCCGATCCTACTGATGCGCGGACCGCCCGAGGGGGCCAGGCGGATGGAGATGCGGCGCAGGTCCTGGGAGGAATGAGAGAGGTCGGCCCTGTGCCGCCGGTGCCAGCGGATAGGGTGGCGCTCCGCGTCGTACGAGCGGCGCGACGACGTCCTGCCCGGCGCCGCGACCGGCCAGGTCCCCGGCGCCCGGCACGGCACCTCGCCGCGGCGTCACCTCGGCCGGGTGCCTCCGGTACGTGTCCGGTGCCCTGCCGTGCGACGCGGCGCACCGGACGCCACGAGCCTTCCGGCAGACCTTTCCGGCCACAGCACCAACAGGGGGAACACCAGTGAGCACGGGGACTTCGACAGGTTTCTGCCGCATCACCATCGCGGCACCGGACAGCCGTGTGGACGTCGCGCTGCCCGAGGACCTGCCGCTCCAGGACCTCTTTCCCGAGATCGTGCGCCTGTCGGGACTGGGCCGGTCGGACGGCCGCCCCTCCGGCTACCACCTCGTGACCCGCGAGGGCCAGGTGCTCGACGCGAGCCGCTCGCTGCTGGAGCACCGGGTCCGCGACGGGGAGGTGCTGCTCCTGCGCGCCTTCGCCGACTCCCTGCCGCCCGCCGTGCACGACGACGTGGTGGACGCCATCGCCGCCGCCGTCAAGCAGGACCTGCGCAGCTGGAACGACAACCTGATGCGGCTCGCCGGCCTCGTCGCCGGATCGCTGCTGCTGGCCATGCTCGGCTTCGTCTTCTGGTTCGCCGACCCGGTCCGCCACGACATGCACGGCCTCCCCGGCGTCCTCGCCGGCGTCACCGCACTCGCCCTGACGGCCCTCGCCAGCGTGCGGGCCCGCGTCTACGACGACCGGGGATCGGCCCTCGCCCTCGGCATCTCGGCGCTGCCGCACGCGCTCATCGCGGGCTCCGGCGTCATCGAGCAGGACGCGGGCGAGGGACCCGGCCGCCTCCAGTTCCTCGTCGGATGCGTCGCCGTCCTGCTCCTCTCCGTCGTACTGATCATGCTGCTGCCGCAGGGCGACGCCCCCTTCGTGGCCGCCGCGCTGGCCTCCGCGATCGGCACCCTCGCCGTGTTCTTCGGCGTGCTCACCGACGCGCAGCCCCGCGAGATCGCCGCGGGCACCGCCGTCGTCGCCCTCGCGGTCGTCGGCTTCCTGCCCGGCTGGTCCGCCCGCTTCGCCAAGCTGCCCATCGGCTTCCGCAACCCCGAGGACCTCGCCCGCGCCCGCCGCGAGGGCCGCGACGGCGACCTGGAGGCCGTCGACGTCCAGCGCATCGTCGCCCGGACCGGCCGCGGCCACGAACTGCTCCTCGGCCTGGTCGGCGGCTGCGCCGCGGTCGTCATCGGCGCGGGCGGCGCGGTCCTCGGCTTCAGCGACAGCGGCTGGGCCCAGCTGCTCGCCCTGTGCACCGGCCTCGCCGCGATGCTGCGCGCCCGGCTCTTCCGCTACACCGCCCAGGTCACCTGCCTCTTCGTGGCCGGCGTCGTCACCCTCGCGCTGCTGGTCCTCGGCCTCGCGATCTCGCCGCCCGCCGACATCGTCGCCGACCTGCTCCGCGGCGACTCCGGCCCGGTGAACGCGCGCACCCTCTGGCTCGGCGCCTCGGTCGCCGCCGGCGTGCTGCTGCTCATCGCCATCGCCCTCATCGTCCCGCAGAAGGGGCTCTCCCCCTTCTGGGGCCGCATGCTGGACCTCGCCGACTCGCTGGTGCTGCTCTCCCTGGTCCCCGTCTGCCTGGCCGTCCTCGACGTCTACGCCGAGGTCCGCGGAGGCTTCTGACCCGGGGTCCGGGCCCGTCGGGGACACGTCCCCGGTGCTGGTACGCTGTGTGACGGCCGTTTGTGTACGCGCCCCCGGTCCTCCTGGGGGCTGCGCCCAGCGGATCCCCGCCTCCCGAGTAACGGAAGCTCCCCCGAGACACAGACCGGGGGCACTCGGTGGCCCTGCACGGACTACGAGGAGTAAGCGTGCCGCTCGACGCCGCTACGAAGAAGCAGATCATCAGCGAGTTCGGCCAGAAGGAGGGCGACACCGGCTCCCCCGAGGTCCAGGTCGCCATGCTCTCGCGCCGTATCTCGGACCTGACCGAGCACCTCAAGACGCACAAGCACGACCACCACTCCCGTCGTGGTCTGCTGATCCTGGTCGGTCAGCGTCGCCGCCTTCTCCAGTACCTGGCGAAGAAGGACATCCAGCGCTTCCGCGCGCTGGTCGACCGCCTCGGCATCCGCCGCGGTGCGGCGGGCGCCCGTTAAGACGCCGTGAGGGGAGCGGTTCCCGGGATGACTCGGGAACCGCTCCCTTTGCCGTACGTACGCGACGCCCGCCGGACGTACGGAAACGTGCGGAGTGTCACTGACGCTTTGTAGTGTGGGTGGCACAACGCACCACGGACGACACAGCACGACAGAGAACGAGGAGGAGCGCCCCTCGCCGCCGCAGCCGGTCCTCGGTAGTGGCCCCCGGGAGGAACTGAGCCCCGGGTGCTTCGATCGAAGACCGGCACGCACCAGACGGAGCGCTTCTCCGCCACCGTCCCCCCGCCACACGGGCGGGCCCAGGGACGAAAGACGATACGTAACGGAGAAAACGCTAGTGGAGAACGAGACCCACTACGCCGAGGCCGTCATCGACAACGGCTCCTTCGGCACCCGCACCATCCGCTTCGAGACGGGCCGCCTGGCCAAGCAGGCCGCCGGCTCCGCCGTGGCGTACCTGGACGACGACACCATGGTGCTGTCGGCCACCACCGCCTCCAAGAACCCCAAGGACCAGCTCGACTTCTTCCCCCTCACGGTGGACGTCGAGGAGCGGATGTACGCTGCCGGCAAGATCCCCGGCAGCTTCTTCCGCCGTGAGGGCCGTCCCTCCGAGGACGCCATCCTCACCTGCCGGCTGATCGACCGCCCGCTGCGCCCGTCCTTCCGGAAGGGCCTGCGCAACGAGATCCAGGTCGTCGCCACGATCATGGCCCTCAACCCCGACCACCTGTACGACGTCGTGGCGATCAACGCCGCCTCCGCGTCCACGCAGCTGGCCGGTCTGCCCTTCTCCGGCCCGATCGGCGGCGTCCGCGTCGCGCTGATCCGCGGCCAGTGGGTGGCCTTCCCGACGCACACCGAGCTCGAGGACGCCGTCTTCGACATGGTCGTCGCGGGCCGCACCCTGGAGGACGGCGACGTCGCGATCATGATGGTCGAGGCCGAGGCCACCGAGGGCACCATCAAGCTGGTCCAGGGCGGCGCCGAGGCCCCGACCGAGGAGGTCGTCGCCGCCGGTCTGGAAGCCGCGAAGCCCTTCATCAAGGTGCTCTGCAAGGCGCAGGCCGACCTCGCCGCGAAGGCCGCCAAGCCCACCGGCGAGTTCCCGATCTTCCTCGACCACCAGGACGACGTCCTGGAGGCGCTCAGCGCCGCCGTCCGCCCGGAGCTCGCCTCCGCGCTGACCATCGCCGGCAAGCAGGAGCGCGAGAGCGAGCTCGACCGCGTCAAGGCGCTCGCCGCCGAGAAGCTCCTGCCGGAGTTCGAGGGCCGCGAGAAGGAGATCTCCGCCGCGTACCGCTCCCTGACCAAGCAGCTCGTCCGCGAGCGCGTGATCAAGGAGAAGAAGCGCATCGACGGCCGCGGCGTCACGGACATCCGTACGCTCGCCGCCGAGGTCGAGGCCATCCCGCGCGTGCACGGCTCCGCGGTGTTCGAGCGCGGCGAGACCCAGATCCTGGGCGTCACCACCCTGAACATGCTCCGCATGGAGCAGCAGCTGGACACCCTCTCCCCGGTGACCCGCAAGCGCTACATGCACAACTACAACTTCCCGCCGTACTCCACCGGCGAGACCGGCCGCGTCGGCTCCCCGAAGCGCCGCGAGATCGGCCACGGCGCCCTCGCCGAGCGCGCCCTCGTCCCGGTCCTGCCGACGCGCGAGGAGTTCCCCTACGCGATCCGCCAGGTCTCCGAGGCGCTCAGCTCCAACGGCTCGACCTCCATGGGCTCGGTCTGCGCCTCCACCATGTCCCTGCTGAACGCCGGTGTGCCGCTGAAGGCCCCCGTCGCCGGCATCGCCATGGGCCTGATCTCCCAGGACATCGAGGGCGAGACGCACTACGTCACGCTCACCGACATCCTCGGCGCCGAGGACGCCTTCGGCGACATGGACTTCAAGGTCGCCGGCACCAAGGAGTTCGTCACCGCCCTCCAGCTCGACACCAAGCTGGACGGCATCCCGGCCTCCGTCCTGGCCGCCGCCCTCAAGCAGGCCCGTGACGCCCGCCTCCACATCCTCGACGTGATGATGGAAGCGATCGACACGCCGGACGAGATGTCCCCGAACGCGCCGCGGATCATCACCGTGAAGATCCCGGTCGACAAGATCGGTGAGGTCATCGGCCCCAAGGGCAAGATGATCAACCAGATCCAGGAGGACACCGGCGCCGAGATCACGATCGAGGACGACGGCACCATCTACATCGGTGCCGCCGACGGCCCGGCCGCCGAGGCCGCCCGCGCCACGATCAACGGCATCGCCAACCCGACGATGCCCGAGGTCGGTGAGCGCTACCTGGGCACGGTCGTCAAGACGACCACGTTCGGCGCCTTCGTCTCCCTGCTGCCCGGCAAGGACGGACTGCTGCACATCTCGCAGATCCGCAAGCTCGCCGGCGGCAAGCGCGTGGAGAACGTCGAGGACGTCCTCGGTGTGGGCCAGAAGGTCCAGGTCGAGATCGCCGAGATCGACTCCCGCGGCAAGCTCTCCCTCATCCCCGTGATCGAGGGCGAGGAAGGCTCGGACGACAAGAAGGACGACGCCGACAAGTGACGTCGATCAGCTCCACGGCGACGGCCCGCACCTCCTCGGAGGCGCGGGCCGTCGCCCGTACCCAAACCCTGATCAAGGGCGAGAACGGCATCGGCACCGTCCGCAAGACCACCCTCCCCGGTGGGCTGCGCGTCGTCACCGAGACACTGCCCTCGGTCCGCTCCGCGACCTTCGGCATCTGGGCGCACGTCGGCTCCCGCGACGAGACACCGGCCCTGAACGGCGCCACGCACTACCTGGAGCACCTGCTCTTCAAGGGCACGGGCCGCCGTTCCGCGCTGGACATCTCCGCCGCGCTGGACGCCGTCGGCGGCGAGATGAACGCGTTCACGGCCAAGGAGTACACGTGCTACTACGCGCGCGTGCTCGACACCGACCTGCCGCTCGCCATCGACGTCGTCTGCGACATGCTGACCGGCTCGCTCATCCTCGAAGAGGACGTCGACGTCGAGCGGGGCGCGATCCTCGAAGAGATCGCGATGACCGAGGACGACCCCGGCGACTGCGTGCACGACCTCTTCGCGCACACGATGTTCGGCGACAACCCCCTCGGCCGCCCGGTCCTCGGCACGGTCGACACGGTCAACGCCCTGAGCGCGGACCGCATCCGCCGCTTCTACCGCAAGCACTACGACCCGACCCACCTGGTCGTCGCCGCCGCGGGCAACGTCGACCACGGCAAGGTCGTACGCCAGGTCCGCGCGGCCTTCGAGAAGGCGGGTGCCCTGCGGAACACCGGCGCCACCCCCCTCGCCCCGCGCGACGGCCGGCGCACCATCCGGGCCGCGGGCCGCCTGGAGCTGATCGGCCGCAAGACCGAGCAGGCCCACGTCGTCCTCGGCATGCCCGGCCTGGCCCGCACCGACGAGCGCCGCTGGGCCCTCGGCGTCCTCAACACCGCGCTCGGCGGCGGCATGTCCTCCCGGCTCTTCCAGGAGGTCCGCGAGAAGCGCGGCCTCGCCTACAGCGTCTACTCGTACACCTCCGGCTTCGCCGACTGCGGCCTGTTCGGCGTGTACGCCGGCTGCCGGCCCTCGCAGGTCCACGACGTGCTGAGGATCTGCCGCGACGAACTCGACGACGTCGCCCGGAACGGCCTGTCCGACGACGAGATCGACCGCGCCATCGGCCAGGTCCGCGGCTCCACCGTGCTCGGCCTGGAGGACACCGGGGCGCTGATGAACCGCATCGGCAAGAGCGAGCTGTGCTGGGGCGAGCAGATGTCCGTCGACGACATGCTGGCCCGGATCGCGGCCGTGACCCCGGACGAGGTCCGCGCGGTCGCCCGCGACGTCCTGGGACAGCGGCCCTCCCTGTCGGTCATCGGCCCGCTCAAGGACAAGCAGGCGTCCCGGCTGCACGACGTGGTCGCCTGACCCGCCGCCCCCGCACCCACCGACCTAAGGAAGCAACACAGATGAGCAAGCTGCGCGTGGCGGTCCTCGGCGCCAGGGGCCGCATCGGCTCCGAGGCGGTCCGGGCGGTCGAGGCCGCCGAGGACATGGAGCTGGTCGCCGCCCTCGGCCGGGGCGAGAAGCTGGAGACCCTCGCCGGGGCGGGCGCCCAGGTGGCCGTCGAACTGACCACGCCCGACTCGGTGATGGCCAACCTCGACTACTGCGTGAGCCACGGCATCCACGCCGTCGTCGGTACGACGGGCTGGACCGACGAGCGCCTCGCGCGGCTGGAACAGTGGCTCGCCCGCTCCCCGGGGACCGGTGTGCTCATCGCGCCGAACTTCTCCGTCGGCGCCGTCCTCACCATGAAGTTCGCGCAGCTCGCCGCGCCCTGGTTCGAGTCCGTCGAGGTCGTCGAACTGCACCACCCGAAGAAGGTCGACGCCCCCTCCGGCACCGCCGCGCGCACCGCCCGGCTCATCGCCGAGGCCCGCCGCGCCGCCGGCACCGCCCCCGCCCCGGACGCCACCGAGACGGCCCTCGACGGGGCGCGCGGCGCCGACGTGGACGGCGTCCCCGTCCACTCCGTCCGCCTGCGCGGCCTGCTGGCCCACCAGGAGGTCCTGCTCGGCGGCGAAGGGGAGACCCTCACCCTCCGCCACGACTCCCTCCACCACAGCAGCTTCATGCCGGGCATCCTGCTCGGCGCGCGCCGCGTGGTGACCGCTCCGGGCCTGACGGTCGGCCTGGAAAACTTCCTCGACCTGGCCTGACACGGGACCACTGATGCGCGCGAAGATCTCCTACGCCGTCGCGGCCGCCGTCCTGGTGGTCTACTTCGTCCTGGCCGGCAGCCGTGGCGTGCTGCTCATCGGGTCCGGCACCCCGCTCACCGTCGCCTTCGGCCTCGCGGTGCTGATCCTGCCGGTCCTCGGCGTGTGGTTCCTGTGGAAGAACACCCAGTTCGTCCGCCGCGCCAACGCGCTCGCCGCCGAGCTGGACGCCGAGGGCGGACTGCCCGTCGACGAGCTGAAGCGCACTCCGGCCGGCCGTATCGACCGCGACTCCGCCGACGAGGTCTTCGCCCGCCGCAGGGCCGAGACCGAGGCGGCCCCGGAGGACTGGCGCAACTGGTTCCGGCTCGCGGTCGCCTACCACGACGCCCGGGACACCCCGCGCGCCCGCAAGGCCATGCAACGCGCGATCGCCCTGCACGACGGCAGGACGATCGAGGTCTGACCCGGCCGCCCCGGCACGCCGAAGCGGCCGGCCGGGGCGATCAGCCGCGCGTGTTCTCCGCGGCCCATGCCTCGACGGCGTCGGTGGCCCGGTCGAAGGCGGCGGACCGGGCGAGGAAGTCCGCGTTGTGCGTGGTCAGCAGGGTCGGCAGCTCCCGGCCCGCCCCCTGGCGTACGAGCAGCAGGGCCTGCCCCTGCACCGTGCGCGGAAGCCCCAGCCAGCGCACCGGCTGCTGCACGGTGCGCACACTGCCGACCTGGTCCCAGGGCAGGGTGCGCGTGACGAGGAACTTCACCTGGCGCAGGCCGCGGGGACTCACCCACACGCCCATGCGCAGCAGCCGCAGCGCGCACACGATGACGGCCCCCGCGATACCGAAGACGACGGCCGCCTCGCCGAGCGTGCCGGCGAAGGCGATGATCACGGCCGCGGCCAGCACGTACGAGGCGAGCAGCAGCCACAGGGCCGCCATCCCGACACGCCAGGGCCCCGGACGGTAGGGGCGCCGCCAGCGGTCGCGGTCGTCGTAGGGGAGGGCGACGTCCTCGACCGCCTCGAAGTCGCGGTCGGCCGTCAGGAAGGGCAGGGGCACGGCTGGTCCTCACTCAATCCATGCATGGGCTGTGCCCGGTGAGGTTATCGACCCGTGTCCCCGCTCACCACCCTCGGGGGTCCATGGGGGTGCCGGGGGAGTGCTCAGCGGCCCTCGGACGCCTGTGACTGCTGGGTCCGGGCACCGGTGTCGGTGGCGAGCGCGGGCATGCCGACGACCAGGGAGCCGGCCAGCCCCGCGACGATGGTCAGCGCCAGCAGCCAGCGGCCGGCGATCTGGCCGGCGGACGAGCGCTCGCGGGGCGGGGGAGCGATGTTGCTGCGGAACCGGTCGGCTTCGGCGACGAAGGCGAAGGGCACGGACTCGCGCCGACGGAACATCGGTGGGTCCACTCCTCTCAGGTTCGTGGGGCTGGGCGTCACTGATACAGACGAGCGGGTGCCCCAAAAGGTGCCCGGTTTCACCGAATTCACAGAAATTCGACGATGTTCGCCGACGTATGTCGTGACCCGCCGCCGAACGCCCCGTTGTCAGTGGCGGCCCGTAGAGTGGGCGCCGCCCAGCAAAGCGATGGAAGGACTCCCCGAGCCGTGACCGACACCCCCGCCGAAGACCTCAAGCCCGGCTTCCGCAGTGACGTCACAGTCGAGCTGGTGAAGCACAGCGCGGCCGACTCCGACGTGCTGTGGGCCGCCCGCGTCTCCACCGCCGGCGAGCAGTCGCTGGAGGAGCTGACGAAGGACCCGGAGCGCTCCAAGGGCCTGATCAACTTCCTGATGCGGGACCGCCACGGCAGCCCCTTCGAGCACAACTCGATGACCTTCTTCATCAGCGCCCCGATCTTCGTCTTCCGCGAGTTCATGCGGCACCGCGTGGGCTGGTCGTACAACGAGGAGAGCGGCCGCTACCGCGAGCTCCAGCCGGTGTTCTACGTCCCCGACGCCTCCCGCAAGCTCGTCCAGGAGGGCCGCCCCGGCAAGTACGTCTTCGTGGCGGGCACCGAGGCCCAGCAGGAGCTGGTGTCGCGCACCATGGAGGACACCTACCGGCAGGCGTACGAGGCGTACCGGGAGATGCTGGCCGCTGGCGTCGCCCGCGAGGTCGCCCGTGCCGTCCTCCCGGTCGGCCTGTTCTCCTCGATGTACGCCACGTGCAACGCGCGCTCGCTGATGCACTTCCTGGGCCTGCGCACCCAGCACGAGCTGGCGAAGGTGCCGTCCTTCCCGCAGCGGGAGATCGAGATGGTCGGCGAGAAGATGGAGGAGGAGTGGGCCGGGCTCATGCCCCTCACCCACGCCGCCTTCAACGCGAACGGCCGGGTGGCGCCGTAGCGCGACCGCGGCACCGCCGCGGACCGGGCGCGCCCAGCCCCGTGCGTCAGCCTCATGAAGTGCCCGGATTGCGGCATTTAGTGAAGTTCATCTAGCCTGATCAAACGGACCCGGCACTGCCTGAACCCCCGAGCAGGCAGTGCCGGGCTCCCTCTTTGTCCTGACTTTCCCGCACCCCCGAGGGCAGACCCGGCCGAGCACAACGAGTAGCGTGTAACCCATGGCTCCGACCTCCACTCCGCAGACCCCCTTCGGGCGGGTCCTCACCGCCATGATCACGCCTTTCACGGCGGACGGCGCACTCGACCTCGACGGCGCGCAGCGGCTCGCCGCGCACCTGGTCGACGCAGGCAACGACGGCCTGATCGTCAACGGCACCACCGGTGAGTCCCCCACCACCGGTGACGCGGAGAAAGCCGATCTCGTACGGGCCGTGGTGGAGGCCGTCGGAGACCGGGCCCACGTCGTGGCCGGAGTCGGCACCAACGACACCCGGCACAGCCTCGGGCTCGCCCGTACCGCGGAGCAGCTCGGCGCCCACGGCCTGCTGGTCGTCACGCCGTACTACAACAAGCCTCCGCAGGAGGGCCTGTACCGGCACTTCAGCGCCATCGCCGACAGCACCGGGCTGCCGGTCATGCTCTACGACATCCCCGGCCGCAGCGGCGTCCCGATCAACACCGAGACGATCGTCCGCCTCGCCGAGCACCCGCGCATCGTCGCCAACAAGGACGCGAAGGGCGACCTCGGCCGGGCCAGCTGGGCCATCGCCCGCTCCGGCCTCGCCTGGTACTCCGGCGACGACATGCTGAACCTGCCGCTGCTCTCCGTGGGCGCGGTCGGCTTCGTCTCCGTCGTCGGCCACCTCGTCACCCCCGACCTGCGCGCGCTCATCGACGCGCACGTCTCGGGCGACGTCCAGAAGGCCACCGAGATCCACCAGAAACTGCTCCCGGTGTACACGGGCATGTTCCGTACCCAGGGTGTCATGACCACCAAGGCCGCCCTCGCCCTCCAGGGACTGCCCGCGGGACCGCTGCGCGCGCCCATGGCGGAGTGCTCGCCGGAGGAGATCGAACAGCTCAAGATCGATCTTGCCGCCGGCGGGGTACAGCTCTGACATCAGACTTCGTGCGCCTGACGCGCACAGGACTTCACAACTGAATAAGCGGGGCACCGGTGCCCCGCACCCGACAACGACAACTGCTACTGCACGAACGTCACGCGCGCCACGTGCCCCCACCGGTACGTGGCGCGTGTGGTGAGGAGAGTCTTTTGAGTCATCCGCATCCTGAACTCAGCCCGCCCCCGCCGCTCCCCGAAGGCGGCCTGCGGGTAACCCCGCTCGGCGGCCTCGGCGAGATCGGCCGCAACATGACGGTCTTCGAGTACGGCGGCCGCCTGCTGATCGTGGACTGCGGGGTGCTCTTCCCCGAGGAGGAGCAGCCCGGCATCGACCTGATCCTGCCGGACTTCTCGTCCGTCAGGGACCGCCTCGACGACATCGAGGGCATCGTCCTCACCCACGGTCACGAGGACCACATCGGCGGTGTCCCCTTCCTCCTGCGCGAGAAGCCGGACATCCCGCTCATCGGCTCCAAGCTGACCCTCGCACTGATCGAGGCCAAGCTCCAGGAGCACCGCATCCGCCCGTACACCCTGGAGGTGGCGGAGGGGCACCGCGAGCGCATCGGTCCCTTCGACTGTGAGTTCGTCGCGGTCAACCACTCCATCCCCGACGCCCTGGCCGTCGCGATCCGCACGCCGGCGGGCATGGTCGTCCACACGGGCGACTTCAAGATGGACCAGCTCCCGCTGGACAACCGCCTGACCGACCTGCACGCGTTCGCACGGCTCAGCGAAGAAGGCATCGACCTCCTTCTCTCCGACTCCACGAACGCGGAAGTGCCGGGCTTCACCCCGCACGAGCGGGACATCTCCAACGTCCTGCGCCAGGTCTTCGCGGGTGCCCGCAAGCGCGTCATCGTGGCGAGCTTCGCGAGCCACGTCCACCGCATCCAGCAGATCCTGGACGCGGCCCACGAGCACGGTCGCCGGGTCGCCTTCGTCGGCCGCTCGATGGTGCGCAACATGGGCATCGCCCGCGACCTCGGCTATCTGAAGGTCCCGCCGGGCCTGGTCGTGGACGTCAAGACCCTCGACGACCTCCCGGACAGCCAGGTGGTCCTGGTCTGCACGGGCTCCCAGGGCGAGCCCATGGCGGCCCTGTCGCGGATGGCCAACCGCGATCACCAGATCCGTATCGTCGACGGCGACACGGTGATCCTGGCGTCGTCCCTCATCCCGGGCAACGAGAACGCGGTCTACCGCGTCATCAACGGCCTCACCCGCTGGGGCGCCAACGTCGTCCACAAGGGCAACGCCAAGGTCCACGTCTCGGGCCACGCGTCGGCCGGCGAGCTGCTGTACTTCTACAACATCTGCCGCCCGAGGAACCTGATGCCGGTGCACGGCGAATGGCGCCACCTGCGCGCCAACGCCGAGCTGGGCGCCCTGACCGGCGTCCCGCACGACCGGATCGTCATCGCCGAGGACGGCGTCGCCGTCGACCTCATCAAGGGCAAGGCCAAGATCTCCGGCAAGGTCCAGGCGGGATACGTGTACGTCGACGGCCTGTCGGTCGGCGACGTGGGCGAGCCGGCCCTGAAGGACCGGAAGATCCTCGGTGACGAGGGCATCATCTCGGTCTTCGTGGTGATCGACTCCTCCACGGGAAAGATCACCGGGGGACCGCACATCCAGGCACGTGGCTCGGGTATCGAGGACGCCGTGTTCAGCGAGGTCGTCCCGAGGATCACGGAGTCCCTGGAACGCTCGGCCCAGGACGGCGTGGTCGAGCCCCACCAGCTCCAGCAGCTGGTGCGGCGCACACTGGGCAAGTGGGTCTCGGACACCTACCGGCGCCGGCCGATGATCCTGCCGGTGGTCGTGGAGGTCTGACGGCCCGTCGGACCACCGACCGTGCGAACCCAGGGCGGGGCTCCCCGATTTGCATCGGGGAGCCCCGCTCCAGTACGTTTACGGCTCCGCCCGAGGGGAACCCGGCCAACTGATACGCCGGATCCAGTCCCCGCAGGGGGCGGGAAATCCGACTCAGAACCTCTGATAAAGTCGGAACCGCCGGAAAGGAAGCCGCGAAAGCGGAATCCTGGAAAGCGCCGAGGAAATCGGATCGGAAAAGGATCTGATAGAGTCGAAAACACCGAAGGGAAGCCCGGAGGAAAGCCCGAAAGGGTGAGTACGAA
>NZ_AGBF01000087.1 GCF_000225525.1 Streptomyces zinciresistens K42
GGCGTGCGGCAGACTCGGGGCGTGCGAAAGATTCATGTGATCGGCATCGGCGCGGGCGATCCCGAGCAGCTGACCCTCCAGGCGGTCCGGGCGCTGCGGGACACCGACGTGTTCTTCCTCCTCGACAAGGGCGAGGTGAAGGCGGACCTGACGGGGCTGCGCCGGGATCTGCTGGACGCGCACGTGCCGCGGGGGACGTACCGGATCGTGGAGGCGCGCGATCCCGACCGGGACCGCTCCGCGGGGGGCGCCGCCTACTCGCCCGCCGTGGGCGACTGGCGCAGCGCGCGGGCCGGGATCTACGAGCGGCTGATCGCCGGGGAGCTCGGCGAGGAGGAGACCGGGGCGTTCCTGGTGTGGGGCGATCCCGCGCTGTACGACAGCACGCTCGGCATCCTCCAGGAGGTCCTGGAGCGGGGGGAGGTCGGCTTCGCGTACGACGTCGTGCCCGGCATCAGCAGCGTCTCCTCGCTGGTCGCGCGGCACCGCACGGGTCTGAACCGGGTCGCCCGGCCGGTGCAGATCACCACCGGGCGGCGGCTGGCCGAGGGGTTCCCGCAGGGCGTGGACGACGTGGTGGTGATGCTCGACGCCCACCAGGCGTTCCTGCGCTACGCCGACCAGGACATCGACATCTACTGGGGCGCCTATCTCGGCACGCCGGACGAGATCCTCGAATCGGGTCCGATCGCCGAGGCCGCGCCCAGGATCGCCGCGCTGCGCGCCGAGGCGCGCGAGCGCAAGGGCTGGATCATGGACACCTACCTGCTGCGGCGCGACCCCGGGGAGCGGTAGGCGGGGCTGCCGTCACAGGCCGAGCCGCTCCAGGACGCCCGCCACGTCCGGCACCGTCCGTACGCCGTCGGGCGGCGCGGGGCGCCGTACGACCACCACGGGCAGGGACAGCCGGCGGGCCGCGGTGAGTTTGGCCGCCGTCGCCGCGCCGCCGCTGTCCTTGGTGACGAGGACGTCGATGCGGTGCGCGCGCAGGAGGGCCGTCTCCCCGGGTTCGGTGAACGGGCCGCGGGCCAGGAGGACTTCGGTGTGCCGCGGCATGGGCGGGGCGGGCGGGTCCACGCAGCGCACGAGGAAGCGCAGACCGTCCAGCGGGGCGAAGGCGGCCAGGCCCAGGCGGCCCGTGGTCAGGAACACGCGGCGGCCGAGGCCGGGCAGGAGCGCGGCGGCCCCGTCGAGGGAGGTGGCCTCGTGCCAGCGGTCCCCGGGCGCGGGGCGCCAGCCGGGTCTGCGCAGCACGACGGCCGGTACGCCCGTCGCCCGCGCGGCCCTGACCGCGTTCGCGGTGATCGACTCGGCGAAGGGGTGGGTGGCGTCGACGAGCGTGTCGACGTCCTCGGCGCGCAGATAGTCCGCCAGCCCCTGCGCCCCGCCGAAGCCCCCGCTGCGCACGTCCCCGGCGACCTCTCCCGGCCGGGCCACGCGCCCGGCGAGCGAGGTGGTGACGCGCACGCCGGGACGGGCGGCGAGCGCGGCGGCGAGCCGGCGGGCCTCGGCCGTGCCGCCGAGCACCAGGACGTGACGCGGGGACATGCGAGGAGCGTACGAGGGCCGGGCGCGGGGCCGCGGCCGGGGGCCGGGCGGCGGGGCGCCGCGCCCGGTCGGCCCGTCACGGTGCGCACCGCGGCGAACACTATGAACACAACGGCCGGACCGTGGTTCGTCCACCCCGCCGCTCCCTAGCATCACGGCGCACGGCTCGACGACGCGCCGACGAGAACGAGGAGCAGCGTCTTGGACTGGACGAGAACCCACGCGGTGATCCGCAGGACCGTCACCCCGGCCACACGCCGCACGACGCTGGCCGCCGTCCTTGCGGGCGCGCTGGCCGTCGGTGTGCTCGTGGGCGCTTCCACCGCCCGTGGCGCCGAGGGCCCGGCACTCGCCGAGTGCCCCGCCGACCTGGCCGGCAAGGCCGACTGCTACACCGGGCAGGACGCGAACGGCGCCTACTACGCGCTCGCGCTGCCCAAGGGCTGGAACGGCTCGCTGGTGGTGCACTCGCACGGCGGCCCCGACCTGGGCGCCGGGTCGGACCCCGCCCGCAGCATCGACGACCTGGGCCGCTGGTCGGTGATGGTCGAGCAGGGCTACGCCTGGGCGGGTTCGTCCTACCGCCGGGGCGGCTACGGCACCCGGATGGCCGCCGCCGACACCGAGAGCGTGCGCCGGCTGTTCGTGGAGCGGTTCGGCAAGCCGCGCCGGACGTTCGTGCACGGCCAGTCGTGGGGCGGCAACGTCGCCGCGAAGGTCGTGGAGACCTACGGCGGGAAGGGCGGCGCCTACGACGGGGCGCTGCTGACCAACGGTGTCCTCGGCGGCGGTTCGCGCGGCTACGACTACCGCGTCGACCTGCGGGCGGTCTACCAGTACTACTGCGGCAACCACCCCCGTCCGACCGAGCCGCAGTACCCGCTGTGGCAGGGGCTGCGGCCGGGCTCGACCCTGACGAGCGCGGGGCTGCGCTCGCGGCTGGAGGAGTGCACCGGGCTGTCCTCGGCGCCCGCCGACCGGACCGCGCTCCAGCAGCGCAACCTGGACGACATCCTCGGCGTGACCGGCATTCCGGAGCGCACGCTGGAGTCCCATCTGCGGTTCGCGACCTTCACGTTCCGCGACATCGTCAGTGAACGGCTGGGCGGGCGCAACCCGTTCGGCAACCGCGGTGTGCGCTACTCCGGTTCGCACGACGACAAGGCGCTCAACGCCGGTGTGGAGCGGTTCTCTCCCGACCCCACGGCCGTACGGGACCTGTCCTACGACAGCGACCTCACCGGCCGGATCTCCCTCCCCGTGCTGACGCTGCACGCGATCGGCGATCCGACGGCGTTCGTGGAGCACGAGTCGGCCTACCGGGCGAGCGTGGCGGGCGCGGGGCGTGAGCGGAACCTGGTGCAGACGTTCACGCGGGAGAGCGAGCACAGCGGGCTGAGCGACGCCGAGTACGCCAACTCCATCGCGGCGCTGGACAAGTGGGTGCGCACGGGTGACCGTCCGACGCCCCGGTCGGTGGCGGCCTCGTGCCCGTCGTTCGACCGCGCGTACGGCACCGGCTGCTTCTACGACCCGTCGTTCAGCCCGGGGCCGTACGCCTCGCGGGTCGAGCCGCGGCCGGGCGGGCTGCGGTGGCCGGCCATGACGGCGGCCCAGGAGCGGGTGTGGAGCAGGATCGACGGGGTGGGGATCGCTCCCTGACCCCGGCGCGGGGCCCCGGCGGGCCGTCGGGTGGGCGCGGGCCCTCCCGGAACCGGCGGGGCCCGCGCGCGTGCGGCGGGTCAGCGCAGCAGCAGTTGCAGGCCGCCGACGACCGTCGCGGCGATCACCAGTTGCTCGAACAGCCGCTGGTCGATGCGGTCGACGGCCCACTTGCCGATCAGGGCGCCCGGTACGACGAAGACGACCAGGGCGGCGTCCAGGAGCAGCGAGCGGCCGTCGATGAGGCCGAGCCCGGCGCTGAAGGGCACCTTGGAGACGTTGACGATGAGGAAGAAGAAGGCGGAGGTCCCGAGGAAGCCGAGCTTGCGGAAGCCGGCGGACAGCAGGTACATCGACATCACGGGGCCGCCCGCGTTGGCGACCATGGTGGTGAATCCGCCGAGGACGCCGTACGAGCGGGCCTTGGCCCGGCCGGCCCGGGTGCCGACCGAGTCCGGTTCCTCCTCCCGGTCGGCCGTGCGGCGGCGCCACACCGTCACGGCCGCCATCAGCAGCAGGATCGCCCCGATCGACGTGCGGACGGCGCCGTCGTCGGCCCGGACCAGGAACAGGGTGCCGAGGACGACCCCGGCGGCGACCGCGGGGAACAGCCGCCACAGCGTGGGCCAGTGGGCGTGCCGGCGGTAGGTGAGGACGGCGAGGATGTCGCCGGCTATGAGGACCGGGAGCAGGACGCCGGTGGAGGCGCGCGCGGGCAGGACGGCGGCGAAGATCGCGAGGCTGACCGTGTTGGCCCCGCTGACGGCGGTCTTCGAGAAGCCGACGAGCAGGGCCGCGAAGGCGAGGGCGGCGAACTCCCAGCCGGTGAGGTGGAAGAGGGTCATCGTGTTCATGCGGAGACCGATGCTATGTCCACGCAACGGCGCGGGTAAGGGGCGTCTCGCCAGATGACCCCTGCGACGGCGAGCGCCCCTGGCACCGCGGCGGGCGGACGCTCGCGGGACGGGACGAACGCCGCCCGCCGCGTCCCCCGCCTCACGGGTCAGTACAGCCAGGTCGGTGACCGGGAGGGTTCGCCGGCACACCCTCCCGGCCACCGCACTAGCGCCGTTCCACCAGGACCGCGGTTCCCTGTCCGACGCCGACGCACATGGTCGCGAGGCCGCGCCGCGCGCCGGTCCGGCGCATCCGGTGCAGCAGGGTGGTCAGGATCCGCGCTCCCGAGCAGCCCAGCGGGTGGCCGAGCGCGATGGCGCCGCCGGTCGGGTTGACCAGCTCGGGGTCGATGCCCAGCTGGTCCACGCAGGCCAGGGCCTGGGCGGCGAACGCCTCGTTGAACTCGGCCTCCTGGACGTCGCCCGTCGACCACCGCGCGCGGGCCAGTGCCTTGCGGGTGGCCGGGACCGGCCCGATGCCCATCACGTCGGGGTGGACCCCGGCGGAGGCACCGGCGACGTAGCGGCCGAGGGACTCAAGCCCCAGCTCGTTCAGGGCCTCCTCGCTGACCAGGAGGAGGCAGGCGGCGCCGTCGTTCATGGGCGAGGCGTTGCCCGCGGTGACCGAGCCGCCGGCGCGGAAGACCGGCTTGAGGCGGGCGAGCCTGTCGTAGGAGGTGTCCTCGCGGATGCACTCGTCGCTGTCGACGCGCACGCCGTCGGCGCGTACGACCGGCAGGATCTCGTCGTCGAAGCAGCCGTTCCCGCGGGCGTCGGCGGCCCTTCGGTGGCTGCGCAGCGCGAACTCGTCCTGCCGCTCGCGTGTGATGCCGTACCGTTCGGCGACCTCCTCGGCGGTCTCGCCCATGGCCAGCAGTCCGTGCAGGTCCTTCATGGCCGGGTTGACCAGGCGCCAGCCGAGCCGGGTGTCGACGGTCTCGATGCGGTGGGGCAGGGCCTCGTCGGGGCGGGGCAGCACGAAGGGGGCCCGGCTCATCGACTCGGAGCCGCCGGCGAGCACGATGTCGGCCTCGCCCGCGGCGATGGTGCGGGCGGCCGTCGTCACCGCCTCCAGTCCCGAGGCACACAGGCGGTTGACGGTGGCGCCGGGCACCGACTCGGGAAGGCCCGCCAGCAGCGCCGCCATGCGGGCCACGTTGCGGTTGTCCTCGCCGGCCTGGTTGGCGGCGCCCCAGTAGACGTCGTCGACGCGGGCCGGGTCCAGGGCGGGGACGTCGGCGACCAGGCCCCGGATCACGGCGGCGGCGAGGTCGTCGGGACGGACGCCGGACAGCGCGCCGCGGAGTTTGCCGAGGGGGGTGCGGCGGGCGGCCGCGAAGTGGACGGGACGCACGAGGGGACTCCTGACCGGGCCGTACGGGACGGCACCCTGTTCATTAGCACCGCTAGTTTCGGACTATAGACCGATCCCGGACACCCGGAAAGATCCCCCTTCGCGGACGGCCTGTCCACCCCTCGGGACGTGTCGCGTTTGCCCAGGTTCGCCCTGGGCACCCGCGCCCGCACGGGGCGGCGGCGGCCGACGCGACCGCCGTCGTCCGCCACGGCACCCACCGCAGAGAGGGGCTCGTGATGGCCCTGGTCAAGAGCACGCTCCCGGAGCCGGCCCGCCGGATCGCCGGGGACGCCCTGCAGAACACGCTCGTCGATCTGCTCGGACTCTCCCTGATCGGAAAGCAGGCGCACTGGAACATCGTCGGCCCGCGTTTCCGCTCCATCCACCTCCAGCTCGACGAGGTGGTCGACCTGACCCGCGCGCACGCCGACACCGTCGCCGAACGCTGTGCGGCGCTCGGCCTGCCGCCCGACGGGCGGCCCGAGACCGTCGCGGCCGCCTACGCCCTGCCCGGCCCCAAGGAGGGCTGGCTGCGCGACACCGAGGTCGTCCAGCTGATCGTGGACTCCCTCCAGGCGGCCGTCGAGCGGCTGCGCGAGCGCGTCGCCGCGACCGCCGAGCCGGACCCGGTGACGCAGGACCTGCTCATCGCCGTCACCGGCGATCTGGAGAAGGAGCGCTGGATGTTCGACGCGGAGAACTGGCCGCGCGACGGCGCCTGACGGCGCCTGACGGCGGCCCCCGGGCCCGCCGGGCCCGCGCCCGACACCACCCCGGGACATGCCCGGATCCGGCCGGGGTCCGGGCGCACCGCACGCGGGCGCGGCGGAGACAGCAGTGACAGCGGAGATGAGCGCGCGCCGGCGCCGAGGGGGCCTTTCCCCCGCTCACCCGAACGGTCCGGCGCCGCTGGTCGGGCGCCGGGGCCGGTGGTGGGCTGAACGGGACTCGCGTCCCGTTCCCAGGAGGCACCCCCGATGACCCCTCGTCCGTCCCGACCCACCCGCGTCCTGTCCACCGCACTCGCGGCCGGCGTGCTGCTCGGCACCGCCGCCTGCTCGCAGGGCGGCGGCGCGAAGGCCGCGGGGGACGCCGGTGTCACGGCGTCCCCCGCGGCCCGCAAGCAGCCGTCGTCGTCCCCGGCCGCCGTGCTGACCGAGGCGGGCGCGCGGACCGCGCTGATCACCGAGGCGGACATCGAGGACGACTGGACGCAGGTGAAGGACAGCGAGGCGGAGAACTGGAACGACAGCCTGCTCGTCGGCACCGTCGACGTCTCGCAGTTCCTGACCGGCAAGTCGGCCGCCGCCGACTGCCAGCGGCTGACGGACTCGCTCTTCGACGAGGACCTGCTGGGCAAGCCGTCCGGCGCCAGCGCGCTCCGCGGCTTCACACAGGACGATTCGCGCCTGCTGTACCAGGTCGCCGCCTACGACCGCGGCGCCCTCCAGGACTCCCTGGACCGGATGGCGAAACTGCCTTCCGAGTGCGACCAGTTCACGCTGGACTCGGGCGGCCGCAAGCGCACGGTCCAGGTCGTCGAGACCTCGCTGCCCTCCGTCGGCGACGCCCGCCAGGGCCTGCGGGTGACGGTCAGGGGCAGCACCGGCGGCCAGGACGCCACGCTCACCCTGGACGTGGCCGTGGTCCGCGTGGGCGACAACGCGATCACGGTGACGGCGGGCGGGCTCGCCGGGGGCGAGGAGGACTCCGTCAAGGCGGCCGTGCAGCAGGGCACGCCGCGTCTGGAGGACGTCCTCGCGGGCAAGTCGCCCGCCCCGACCCCGAGCGGGGTCGACTGAACGGCCCGTCCCCGTCCCGCCGTACGCCGGCGGCCCCGTCCCGTCCGCCGATTCCGGGGACAGCGTGATCAACGGACCGGCACAATGGCGACGAGGGCCGGTCTCGGTCGGGCGTGCGAGGAGAGGACGAGTCGTGAGCGATGGCCACACCCCGTCGGGCGAGCCGCCGAGGCTGAACAGCGGTGTGGCGCACAACGCGCGCGTGTGGAACTACTGGATCGGCGGCAAGGACCACTACGAGGTCGACCAGCGCGTCGGCGAGCACGTCGCCGGGATGTTCCCCGTCATCCGCGACATCGCGCGCGCCGACCGCGACTTCCTCGGCCGTGCCGTGCGCCTGGCCGCCGAGGAGCGCGGCGTACGGCAGTTCCTGGACATCGGCACCGGGCTGCCCACGGCGGACAACACCCACGAGATAGCCCAGCGCGTCGCGCCCGACTCGCGGATCGTCTACGTCGACAACGACCCGATCGTGCTGGTGCACGCCCGCGCGCTGCTGACCGGCACCCGCGAGGGCGTCACGGCGTACATCGAGGCCGATGTGCACGACCCGGACGCCGTCGTCGAACGCGCCTCGGTCACCCTGGACTTCGGCGCCCCGGTCGCGGTGATGATGCTGGGCATCCTCAACTTCGTGCTGGACCACGACAAGGCCCGCGAGATCGTCCGGCGGGTGATGGCCGCGGTCCCCTCCGGCAGCCTGCTGGTGCTGACCCATCCGACGTTCGACGCGGAGGTGGGCGGCGAGGGCCAGATCCCGGCCATGGAGTTCTGGAACGAGAACGCCACCCCGCCGATCACCGCCCGGGGCGGCGCCGACATCGCGGCCTTCTTCGAGGGCCTGGAGCTGCTGGAGCCCGGCCTGGTGTCGTGCTCGCGGTGGCGGGCCCCCGGCTCCCCCGCCGCCGTGCCGCAGTACGGAGCGGTGGGGCTGAAGCCCTGAGGCGCCACGCGGCCGTGCGGGGCGGCACGGCCCGGCACGACCCGCGGCACGGACCGGCCGAGTTCGCCGAGGAGACCGTATGACCACCCTTGCCGGCCCCGTCCCGGACTGGCCGCGCCTGATCAGGGGCACGATTCCGGTGCCGTTACCGCACCGCCGGCCTTCCGGCCCCGACCCCGAGCCCCGTCCCGCAGCGGCCGAGCGTCCGCGATCCCGGAAAGTATGATCAAGCAATGTCAGACATGACCGAAACCACGCCCGGCTGGCTCAGCACCGACGAGCTGGAGCAGGCGCGCGCCAACATGCCGATCCTGTACGTCGAGGCCGTGCCCATGCGCGTCGACGACAGCGGCGAGGTCACCAGCATCGGCCTGCTGCTGCGCATCGGACCGGACGGCACGGTCAGCCGGACCCTGGTCTCCGGGCGCGTCCTGCACCACGAGCGGGTCCGCGACGCCCTGCTGCGCCATCTGGAGAAGGACCTCGGACCGGTGGCGCTCCCCCGGGTGCCGACCTCCCTCCAGCCGTTCACGGTCGCGGAGTACTTCCCCACGCACGGCGTCACGCCGTACCACGACCCGCGTCAGCACGCGGTCTCCCTCGCCTACGTCGTCCCGGTCACCGGCGACTGCCGGCCGCGCCAGGACGCGCTGGACCTGGTCTGGTTCAGCCCGCAGGAGGCCCTGTCGCCCGCGGTGCAGAGCGAGATGCCCGGCGGGCACGGGGCGCTGCTGAAGCAGGCGCTGGCCCATGTCGGCTGCGTGATCTGAGCGCGGCGCGCGCCGTGCCCCGCGCCGGGGGCGGGTGCCCGCGGCCCCGCGGACGCCCGCCCCGCCCGGCACGGCTTGACGCCGCCGGACAAAGGTCGCATAGTCGAACGTATACGTCGTAAACATACGGCGTTCTGGCCGCATCCGGGAGCGTCGCCCATGACGCGCAACGAGCCGGAGAGTACGCCGTCGACGATCCTCGTCACGGGCGGTGCCGGGTTCCTCGGCAGCCATGCCTGCGTCGATCTGCTGGACCACGGCTACGAGGTGATCGTGGTCGACGACTACTCCCACAGCAGTCCCGAGGTCCTGCCGCGCATGGAGCGCGTCGCGGGCCGGTTCGCCGGTGCCGTGTACGAGCTGGACATCCGCGACCGGCGGGCGCTGTCGGCCGTCTTCGACCGGCACGCCGTGGACGCCGTGGTGCACTGCGCCGGGCTGCGGTCCGTGAGCGCCTCGACCCGGATGCCGGTCGCCTACTACGACGCCAACGTCGGCGCGACGACGTCCCTGCTGCACGCCATGCACGAGCACGGCGTGCGGCGGCTGGTCTTCTCCTCCTCCTGCGCGCTCTACGGCGACGCCGGGCCAGGCCCCCTCGACGAGGCGACGCCGGTCCGGCCCGTCAGCCCGTACGCGGCCTCCAAGTGGGCCTGCGAGCAGATCCTCGCCGACGTCTGCCGGCGCCACCCGGACTACACCGTGCTGTGCCTGCGGTACGCGAACCCGGCGGGCGCGCATCCCAGCGGCCTGCTGGGCCCCGACCCGTTCGGGGACCCCGACAACCTGATGCCGAGCGTCGCGCGGGTGGCCGGGGGCGCGCGGGAGCGGCTGCGGGTGTTCGGCGGGGACTACCCCACCCGGGACGGGACGACGGTCCGGGACTACCTGCACATCATGGACGCCGTCGAGGCGTACCGCAGGGCGCTGGACCACTTCGCCGACGGGCCGGGCCTGCACGTGTACAACCTGGGTTCGGGCCAGGGGCGTTCCGTGCGGGAGGTCGTGGCCGCGTTCACCGCCGCCTGCGGCCGGCCCGTCCCGTACGAGGTGGTGGCCCGCAGGCCCGGCGACGTGGCCCGGCTCGTCGTGGACGCGGGCGCCGTGGCGCGGGCGTGGGGCTGGCGTCCGGTGCGGAACCTGGACGACATGTGCCGGGACGCCTGGCGGTTCCAGCGGCTCAACCCGGACGGTTACACGGGCACGGCCCGGCGGCCGGACGCCGCGGGCTGAGGTCCGGCCGGCGGGGCCGACAGGGCGAACGCGGTCTCCACCAGGGCGATGTGGCTGAACGCCTGCGGGGCGTTGCCGAGTTGGCGGTGCGCGTCCGGGTCCCACTGCTCCGCGAGCAGACCGACGTCGTTGCGGATGGCGAGGACGCGCTCGAAGGTCTCCCGGCCCCGCCGGGGGTGGCCGGTCGCGGCGAGCGCGTCCGCGTACCACAGGGAGCAGGCCGTGAACGTGCCCTCCGCGCCGTGCACGCCGTCGCTGTCGGGGGCGTAGCGCCGGACGAATCCGCCGTCGTCGAGCCCGCGCATGGCGCGGACGGTCGCACGCACCCGCGCGTCGGAGGCGGGCAGGAAGCCCAGGCGGGGGATGAGCAGGGCCGAGGCGTCCAGGGCGTGGGAGCCGTACGCCTGCACGAAGGCACGCCGTGCGGGGTCGAAGCCCTCCCGGCACACCTGCCGGTGCACCTGGTCCCGCAGGGCGCGCCACTGCCGGGCGGAGCCGTCGCGGCCGAGCAGCCGGCCCATGCGCAGGGCGCGGTCGGCGGCCACCCAGGCCATCACCTTGGAGTGCACGAAGTGCCGCCGGGGGCCGCGGGTCTGCCACAGCCCCTGGTCGGGGTCGCGCCAGTGCCGGCACAGATGCCCCATCAGGGCCTCCACCAGGCTCCACACATGGGCGGGCAGGGCGATCCCGGCGCGCAGCGACAGGCAGAGCGCGTCCAGGACCTCGCCGTAGACGTCGAGCTGGAACTGGCTGACCGCGGAGTTACCGAAGCGGACGGGACGCGAGCCCTCGTAGCCGGGCAGCCAGGGCGCCTCGGTCTCCGGCAGCAGCCGCTGGCCTCCGACGCCGTACACGGTCTGGAGGGCGGCGGGGTCGCCCGCGACGGCCCGTACCAGCCAGTCCAGCCAGGCTTTCGCCTCCTCGCGGTAGCCGCTGTGCAGCAGGCAGGACAGGGTCATGGCGGAGTCGCGCAGCCAGCAGTAGCGGTAGTCCCAGTTGCGTCCGCCGCCGATGCACCCGGGCAGGGACGTCGTCGGCGCGGCGACGACACCGCCGGTGGGCGCGTAGATGAGCGCCTTGAGGGTGATCAGGGAGCGTACGACGGCGTCGCGCCAGGGTCCGTCGTAGCGGCACCGCGCGCTCCAGTCGCGCCAGTAGTCGCCGGTCTCCGCGAGCAGGGTCTCGGCCGGGAGCGCGAGCGGGGCGGGCGGTGCGGGGCGGTGCGAGGGCGACCAGACCAGGGTCAGCGCGAGCCGCCGCCCGGCGGGGACGGTGACGTCGTGCACCGTGGCGTCGCCGGTGTCCGTGGCGCGCACCTCGGCGTCGGTGCCGAGCCAGACGGCGTCCGGGCCCGCGACCGCCACCGTGGCGCGGCCCGCGGCCCGGACCCAGGGCACCACGCGGCCCTGGTGGAAGCGCAGCCGCAGCTCGCTGCGCACGGCGACGGTCCCCGACAGGCCCTCGACGACCCTGATCAGGCAGGGCAGTTCGGCGCGCGGGGGCATGAAGTCGGTGACCCGCACGGTGCCGGTCGCGGTCTCCCACGTGGAGTCCAGCACCAGGGTGTCGTGCCGGTACGCGCGGCGTGTGCAGCGGTCCGCGGCGAGCGGCGCGACGCGCCAGGAGCCGTTGTCCCGGGTGCCGAGGAGGCCGGCCAGACAGGCCGGGGAGTCGAACCGGGGCAGGCACAGCCAGTCGACGGAGCCGTCCCGGCCGACCATGGCGGCTGTCTCCAGGTCGCTGATGAGGGCGTAGTCCTCGATGGGTGCACTCATGGTCGCCACCGGCCCACCGGCCGGGACCGGCGGTCCGAGCGGGCGCCGGGCCCGCGCCTCGCGGGAAGCGGGGAAACGGGGGAAGCGGGGGAGCCTCCCGTAGGATGTTTACGACGTATACGTACATGTTACGCACCGCGGCGCGCCGGGCAACCGGGCGGCGGAACGGGAGCTGCTGCCGTAGGTTTACGCCGTAAACGCCCTGGTGTGCGGCCGGCCGGCGGCACGGGGTGACGGCGAGGAGGCCGACCATGGCGAAGGACCTCGGACCGGGCCCGGCGCGCCGGGCGAGCGACCGCGGGCGCTACGGCAGGCTCGACCGGGAGCGCGTCCTGTCCGCCGCCCTGGACCTGGTCGACCGGGAGGGCCTGACGGCCCTGAGCATGCGCCGCCTGGGGGCCGAGCTGGGTGTGGAGGCGATGGCGCTCTACCGCTACGCCGCCGGCAAGGACGCCCTGCTGGACGGCCTGGTCGAGGCCCTGCACCGGGAACTGGAGGAGCACCTGGACGCCGCCGAGGCGGTCCCGGCGTGGCGGGGCGAGCTGGAGCGGGTGGCGCGGGCGACGTACGACGTCTGCGTCGGGCACCCCCGCGCGGTGCCGCTCCTCGCGACGCGCATGCTCACCGTCCCGCTGGCCCGGCGCCCCCCGGCGACCCTGCGCCACCAGGAGCGGGTGCTGGCCCTGCTGCGGGAGGCGGGCTTCGGGGCGGCGCGGTCCGCGACGCTCTTCCGGGCCTACACCGGCTGGGTCCTGGGCTTCGTCTCCGTGGAGCTCCAGGCCATGGTGGACAGCCCCGAGGAGCCGGATCCCGCCTTCCGGCTGGGGCTGCACCGGATGCCGGCCCGGGAGCTGCCCACCCTGCGGGAGACCGCCCCCGCCCTCGCCGAGCGGGGCGGTCCGCGCGAGCTGGCGGCCGGACTGGCGGCGCTGCTGGACCGGTTCGCGCCGACGGGGTGAGCCGCCCGCGCGGCGGCCGGACGGGCCGGGGCGCGACAGGTCCGTACAACTCCTCGGCGACGACGCTTACTTCATGTCTTGACGAAAGTGGTCCATACCTTTAGGTTCACGCATCAGCCACAGCACCCCGTGACGCAGCCACCGTTCACGAGGTGAACGCGGCTCTGGTCTCTCACCCCCCACGAAGGGCCACCGCGCATGTCCGGAACTCTCCTCGCGGCCGTGTCCCCCGCCGTCCCCTCCCCCACCGCGGGCCCGCTCGCCCCTCTCCCCGCGCTCGCCCCTCTCCCCGCACCGGCGGCCCGGCGGACCGCCGCTCCGGCGTGACCCGGTCCGAGCGGAACCTCACCGGGTGTCCGCCGCCCGCACCGGCCGACTCGGCACCACCGCCACCCTCCGCCACCACCCGTCAGGCGTACGCCATCGGCGGCTACTGCTACTTCAACGCCAATCCGGGCGTGGCCGCGCAGCGCGCCTTCGAGGCGCCGAACAGGCCGGGGGCGCGGTTCACCGGCAGGGTGACGGTCTCCCCGGACGGCGCGGGCACCATCCGCAACGCCGTCAACAACACGGGCGGCCCGTCCGACTCCTCGACCACCGTGGCCGATCTGCCCGGCCACCCGTAAGGCGCCACCCTGCTCCACCGCCGGCCGCCCCGCTCTCCGGGGGCGGCCGGCCCGCCCCCCGACACCCCAAGGAGTGTTCTCCTCATGTCCTCCACCCTGCACAGACCCCGCCTCGTGGTGCTCGCCGTGCTGACGGCCGTCCTGGCCGCCCTGTTCACCGCGGCGCCCTCCGCCCAGGCGGCCCAGGGCACCATCAGCGGCCTCGCCGGCAAGTGCGTCGACGTGGCCGGAGCCAACAGCGCCAACGGCACCGCCGTGCAGCTCTACGACTGCAACGGCACCGGGGCGCAGGTCTGGTCCAACCCCGGTGACGGCACCCTGCGCGCGCTCGGCAAGTGTCTGGACATAGCCGAGCGCAGCACCGCGGACGGCGCCGCCGTCCAGCTGTGGGACTGCGCGGGCAGCCCCAACCAGCAGTGGGTGGTCTCCGGTGCGCGCGACATCGTCAACCCGGCCGCCGACAAGTGCCTGGACGTGCGCGGCAACAGCAGCGCCAACGGCAGCCGGCTGCAGATCTGGACCTGCACCGGCGCCGCGAACCAGAAGTGGAACGCGCCCGCGAGCGGCGGCGGGGGCGGCGGCAACCCGTCCGGTTTCGTGGTGAGCGAGGCCCAGTTCAACCAGATGTTCCCGAACCGGAACGCGTTCTACACCTACAGCGGGCTGACCGCCGCGCTGAGCGCCTACCCCGGCTTCGCCAACACCGGCAGCGACACGGTGAAGAAGCAGGAGGCCGCCGCCTTCCTCGCCAACGTCAACCACGAGACCGGCGGACTCGTCCACGTCGTCGAGCAGAACACCGCCAACTACCCGAACTACTGCGACCGCAACCAGCCCTACGGCTGCCCGGCCGGGCAGTCCGCCTACTACGGGCGCGGCCCGATCCAGCTCTCGTGGAACTTCAACTACAAGGCGGCCGGCGACGCCCTCGGAATCGACCTGCTCAACAACCCCTGGCGGGTGCAGAACGAGTCGGACGTCGCCTGGAAGACCGGCCTGTGGTACTGGAACACCCAGAACGGCCCCGGCACCATGACCCCCCACAACGCCATGGTCAACCAGGCCGGCTTCGGCCAGACCATCCGCTCCATCAACGGCTCCCTGGAATGCGACGGGAAGAACCCCGCGCAGGTGCAGAGCCGCATCGACGCCTACCAGCGCTTCACCTCCGTCCTCGGGGTCTCCCCCGGCGCCAACCTCTCCTGCTGACGACGCCGTCCGGCCAGGAGAGGCGACCCGCACCTTCCGCCTCGCCAACGGCAACGGCGAGCCGCCGGAGGACGTGACGGGCGACTGGTTCCGCCCCCCGGCTCGTCGGCGGGAACGGCTGTCCGCCCGGGTTCCGCGACAAGCTCATGCGCGCGGACTTCGGCTCGGCCACCCTCAAGACCGACGGCGGTGACTCCCCGTACACCCTCAACCGGTCCAAGCCGCCGGGCCTCGCCTTCGCCCCCTGCGCCCGGCCCGGCCCGGCCCGCTCACGGCGGCCCCTCGCGGACACCGGTCCGCGGGGGGCCGTCCGCGTCTCCTGCGCGCGTCCGCCGCTCGTGCCCTCCGCGCGCGTACCGCGTCCGGCGTCACCCGTCCGGCGGCGGCCGGCTCCGCGCTTCCGTCCGACGCGCGGAAATGGGCCGGAAAGGCGACAGAGGTTGTCGGGTTAGGGGGCGATCATGGAGTGACGGACCCGTGTCGACGACCGGCGCGGGGCCACGAACGCGCGGACAGACAAGGAAACTCCATGAGCGTTAAGCCCGTTACACCGGCTCCGGACCTCAGCGGGAAGATCGCGCTGGTCGCGGGCGCCACGCGGGGAGCCGGACGTGCCATCGCGGTCGAGTTGGGGGCGGCGGGCGCGACGGTGTACGTCACCGGCCGGACGACCCGGGCGCAGCGGTCGGAGTACAACCGGTCGGAGACGATCGAGGAGACCGCCGAACTGGTCACCGCGGCGGGCGGCACCGGGATCGCGGTGCCGACCGATCATCTGGTGCCCGAGCAGGTGGAGGCGCTCGCCACCCGGGTGGACGCCGAGCAGGGGCGGCTCGACGTGCTGGTCAACGACGTCTGGGGGGGTGAGAAGCTCTTCGAGTTCGACAAGAAGGTGTGGGAGCACGACCTCGACAACGGGCTGCGGCTGATGCGGCTGGGCATGGACACCCACGCCATCTCCAGTCACTTCCTGCTGCCGCTGCTGGTGCGCGAGCCGGGCGGGCTGGTGATCGAGATGACCGACGGGACCGCCGCGTACAACGGGAGCCACTACCGCAACTCGTACTTCTACGACCTGGTCAAGAACAGCGTGCTGCGGATGGGGTTCGTGCTCGCGCACGAGCTCAAGCAGTACGGCGGGACGGCGGTGACGCTCACTCCGGGCTGGATGCGCTCGGAGATGATGCTGGAGACGCTGGGTGTGACGGAGGAGACCTGGCGCGACGCGCTGGCCGAGGTGCCCCACTTCGCCATCTCGGAGAGCCCGTCCTACGTGGGCCGCGCCGTGGCCGCGCTGGCGGGTGACGCGGAGGTGGCCCGCTGGAACGGGCAGTCCGTGTCGAGCGGTCAGCTCGCCCAGGAGTACGGCTTCACCGACCTCGACGGCTCCCGGCCCGACTGCTGGCGGTACCTGGTCGAGGTCGAGGAGCCGGGCAAGCCGGCGGACACGGCCGGCTACCGGTGACCGGTGCCGGTCGGGGGCCGGGGCGCGCGCCCCGGCTCCGGGGGCGGCGACCGGCACCACGGCTGCCCGGCACTCCTCGCGGCGGAGGGGTGCCGGGCAGTGGCGGGGCGGACCGGCGGGGGCGGCGGAGTCAGGCGCCGGACGCCGGGCCCAGGGTCGCGGCGATCACGAGGTAGCCGATTCCCGGACTGGCCGCCGCTCGGCGCATGAGGTCGATGTACTGGTCGACCGGTTCCGGCCCCTCGATGCGGGCGAGTTCGTCGCGCCGGGCCGCGACCGCGTCGGCCATGACCCTTCCGGTCCGGACGACCTTGTCGCTGATGTCGCGCACGTCGATGCCGGTGAAGCCGTTGGCCGCGAGCAGGTCCCGGTACTCGTCGGCGGTGGCGTAGGGGCTCACGTGGTACGCGGCTCGGAACGCGTCCAGGACCGCGCGGCTCCCGGCGTCGAGCGGCGGGCGCTGGACGGTGTCCGCGATCACCAGCCGTCCGCCGGGGCGCAGCACCCGGGCGGTCTCGGCGAGCGCCCGGCCCCGGTCCGGCACATGCAGCAGGGACTCCACCGCCCAGGCGGCGTCGAACGCGTCGTCCTCGAAGGGAAGGTCCGTCACGTCGGCGTTGCGGAAGGTCGCCAGGTCGCGGTGGCCTGCCGCGGCGGCGTTCTCGGCGGCCCGCGCCACCTCCACGTCGCTGATGGTGATGCCGGTGACCCGGGTCCTCCTCGCGGCGACGAGCTGGAGCGCCGGTTTGCCCACCCCGCAGCCGATGTCGAGGACCGTGTCGCCGGACGCGGGCCGGAGCAGGTCGATCAGCAGGTCGGTGAGCCGGGCGGTGGCGGTCCCGACGGTGCTGTCGTCGGCGTCGTCCTCCCAGTAGCCGTAGTGCAGATTCTCCCCCCAGGCGATATTGAGAACCTGGCCGAGGCCCTCGTAGAAATTCGCGACATTGTCGACGCCGGACTTCTCGGCAGCCATCTCGGTCTCCCTCTCTGGTCGGCGGAACCTGGACCCGGTTTCCCGCCGTCCGCGACAGTTCCGGACCCTCCCCGGCGCCTATTGCGGAGGTGAAGTGCGGGATTTTCCCGGGGTTCGAAAGAAAGTGGTGCGGACGAGGCAGAGGGGAAGCGGTGAATTTCCCCGGTCCGGCGGCGCGGGTCGCCGTTCGCGTTCGCGCGGTGCGTTCGCGCGGTGCGTTCGCGGACGCGTGTCCCGGGGCGCACCGCGCGGATCGCGGTCCGGCCGGCGGCCCCCGGTGGGACCCCCGGCCGGACGGCGGACCACGCCGGGTGGCCCGGGATCAGGCGGGACGGATCGACAGTGCGTGGCGGAAGAGGTCGCGCGGGTCGTAGGCCGACTTGACCCGCTGGAGGCGGGCGTAGTTCGCGCCGTAGTACAGACCGTGCCACGGGGTGCCGGAGGTGTTCCACGCCGGGTCGGCGAGGTCCACGTCGGGGTAGTTGATGTACGCGCCCGCGTTGACCGCGTTGGGCACCGGGACACCGCCCGTGTCGCGGTAGACGTCGCGGTAGAGCCGGCGCACCCACCCGACGTGCGCGGCGTCGTCGGCCTCCGTGCGCCAGACGCCGGGGGTGAAGTAGACGCGCAGGACGGAGTCCCGGTGGACGTAGGCGGTCGCGTCGGAGCGTACGGAGTTGATCTTCCCGCCGAGTCCGGCGAGGTTGACCTGGGCGCCCGGGTTGCTGACCGAGTCGTCCGTCAGATACCCGTAGATGGTGTCCAACTGGGCGTCGGTGTAGCTCTTCTTGAGGTCCGACGTCTTGTCCTTCTGGCGTCCGGACTGGCCCCAGTACCAGTTGTCCCGGTCGAGCCAGGCCAGTTCGTACCGGGTGTCGGCGACGGAGGTGACGCCGGCTCCGGCGGTCGTCGCGTCGAACAGTCCGTTCAGCAGGGCCTCTCCGCCGGGGACGTCCTTCGAGACGCCGGCCATCAGGCCGATCACCCCGGCGGCCTGGTGCGAGGCGGAGAACGAGGCCCACACCTGGACCTCCGGGGCGCCGGGAGCGCTGTTGCGCTCGTACCAGCGGGAGTAGTTGCCGACCAGGGTCCTGAACGCGCGGGGCGAGAGGTTGTCCCACGACCACTGGACGTTGCGGACCAGTTGGTTCGAGGCGCGGGGCAGCAGGTCGCCCGGGTCGGTGGAGGCCACGCCCGGGGTGCGCAGCCAGTAGCGCGTGACGATGCCGAAGTTGCCGCCGCCACCGCCGGTGTGGGCCCACCACAGGTCGCGGTGGGGGTCCGTGCGGCGCCGGGTCGCCACGATGGTGCGGGGCTGTCCGTCCGCGCCCGCCACGACCACTTCGACGGCGTGGAGGTGGTCGACGGCGACGCCGTGGATGCGCGAGTAGAAGTTGTAGCCGCCGCCGAGTATGTGGCCGCCGAGGCCGACCTCGGAGCAGCCGGCCGAGGGTATCGTCACGCCCCAGCCCTTGAAGAGGGTGTTCTGCGTGGGGGCGACGATCGCGCCGGGGCCGACGGCGAAGGCGCGCATACGCTCGTCGTAGTGGACGTCCGCCATCTGCGAGAGGTCGATGAGCTCCTCGACCCCGGCGTAGGTCGTGAAGTTCTCCAGGCAGTGGCCGCCGGAGCGGACGGCGACCTGCCGTCCGGCGGCGACGGCGCGGCCCAGCGCCTCGGCGACCTGGGCCGCGGAGGTGGCGACGGTGACCTGGTCGGGCCGGTTGCTGAAGCGGGTGTTGTGCGCGCGGACGAAGCTCTCGTAACGGGAGTCGGCGGGCTGTACGGTGACGGAGTCGAACGCCGGTGCGCACTGTCCGGCGCGGGGCGTCGCCGCGGCCGCGGGGCGGCCTCCCGCGATGACGTCCGCCGTGACCAGTCCGGCTCCGGTGAGTGCGGCACGCGTAAGTAATCCACGGCGGTTCAGTTCAGACATATACGCGACTCCTCAGGTGTCACGGAAATCGGGCGCAGCTTGATCTTGGCCGTTCGCCGACTCGCTCGACGGCGACAGACCGGAAGTTTAGGCCATGAGCGCCGCATTGAGCCGTCAGTCGCGAAAAGTGATCCAATCACGAAGCACTTTCCACCGGGAGCGAGTTCGCCTGTTTCCCTTTCACAGGCAAGTGCGCGAATCTGCCCGCATTCGCGAAGCCCGGGATTCCGGAAGGGGTCGCCGCCTGGCCGAAAAACGATGGCGGGAATCAGGTCGGCCAGGTCGTCGGCGCGGGCGCCGGGACGGGCGCGGGCGCCGGTACGGGGTGTGCTGGTCCCTACGCCGGTCAGCGGCTGCGGTCCTCCGGTGCCGCCGCCGGGTGCAGGCTGCCGGGGGCCGGGAGTGCGTCGCCCCGCCCGCCCTCGCCCTCGTGGCCCTCGTGGCCCTCGTACGCGTGATCGTGCTCGTGCTCGTGCGGGAGGGGCTCGGCGCCTGTGGTCTCCTTGCCGCCCCGCTCCCTGGCCGGGCGGAGCAGGACGGCGAGCGCGACCACGACGGCCAGCGCGATCACCGTGCAGATGACGCTGACGAGGAAGAGGCTCTGGGTGAACGCCGCCCGTGCGGCGCCGAGGACCGCCGTGCCGGTCTCCCCGGGCAGCCTTCCGGCCTCGTACACGGCCGCGCCGATGGTGTCCTGGACGCGCGAGGAGACACCTGCGGGCAGTCCGGCGGGCAGGGTGCCGGCGACCTCGGCGCGGTAGGCGGCGGTCCCGACGCTGCCGAGGATCGCGATGCCCATGCCCAGGCCGAGTTCGTGGCAGGTCTCGGAGATCGCGGAGACCGCGCCGGCCTTCTCCGGCGGCGCGGACTCGATCATCATGTCGGTGCCGAGCGCGATGGTGGGCGCCACACCGAAGTTGAGCAGGCCGAGCGCGACCATCACCGGGACCAGCCCGGTGTCGGCGGCGACCTGGGTGAGGACGGCGAAACCGATCACGGCCAGGGCGAGGCCCGCCGTCATCACCTGCGAGGACCGCATCCAGCGCAGCCCCACCGGGGCCAGCAGCGCCCCGGCCACCCCGCCGACGCTGCCGGGCAGCGAGGCCAGACCGGTCTCCAGCGGCGAGAGCCCGACGACCATCTGGAGGTACTGCGCGACGAAGAACTGCGAGCCCGACATCACGAACAGCGCGAGGCCCATGGTGCCGAGGGAGACGGTGAAGGTGCGCACCCGGAACAGCGCCGGTTCCAGCAAAGGGTGGGTGAGGCGGCGCTGCCGTACGGCGAAGAGCGCGGCGAGCGTGAGTCCGCCGACGAGCAGCACCACCGGGAGGGGCGCGACGCCGTTCCCGGCCGTCGACTTGAGGCCGTACACGGTCGCCAGGAGGGAGACCAGCAGGAGCAGCACGCTCACCGGGTCGATCCGGCCGGGGGCCGGGTCCCGGTACTCGGGGAGCAGCACCGGTCCGAGGATCAGCAGCAGCACCATGGCGGGCACGCTCAGCAGGAACACCGAGCCCCACCAGAAGCGTTCCAGCATGGCGCCGCCGACGAGGGGGCCGATCGCCCCGCCCACCAGGAAGCAGGCTATCCAGACGCTGAAGGCGACGGACCGCTGCCGCGAGTCCAGGAACATGTTGCGGATCAGGGACATCGAGGACGGCATCAGCGTCGCCCCGGCGATCCCGAGCAGCGCCCGGCTGACGATCAGCATCTCCGCGCTGGTGGAGAACGCCGTGAGCAGGGAGGCAAGACCGAAGCCCGCCGCTCCGGCCAGCAGCAGCCGGCGGCGCCCGACCCGGTCGCCGAGGGCGCCCGCGATGATCAGCAGCCCCGCGATGAGGAAGCTGTAGATGTCCACGATCCACAGGAGTTGCAGACCGCTGGGGTCGATGCCGGCGCTGAGGTGCGGGACCGCGAGATGCAGCACCGTGGTGTCGAGGCTGATCAGCAGCGCCGGTAACGCGAGGACGCCGAGCGCGGTCCATTCGCGGATGCCGGCGCGGGCGGGCGGGGCGGCGACGGTGGGGTCCTGAGTCATGGGGAGTGCCTATCCAGCGACGGGAGGGTGATGCGGGCGTCCGAACGGTCTGTGGCCGCACCGGTCGGGGTCCGGCATCCGGGGACGCGTCGGGGGTGCCGGTCAGGCGGTCGGGGGACGCGTCGGGGGTGCCGGTCCGGGGGTCCTGGGGCGCGTCGGGTGTGCCGGTCGGGGGTCCTGGGGCGCGTCGGGGCCGGTCAGGCGGTGCGGTGGCGGGCCGTGAGGACACCCATGCCGCTGGGCAGCGCTCGGAGGGTCTCCGGTTCCAGTCCGGCGGCCGCGAGCAGCGCGGTGAACTCCCCCTCGGTGCGTTCCTGTCCGCCGGTCGCGCCGAAGAGGGAGAGCATGTAGAGGTCCATCAGCGCGGGGAGCCGGTGGCGTCCGCCCCGGTCGTCCGCGGCGTCGGTGAGCAGGTCGATGACGATGACCCGCCCGTGCGCGGGCATGGCGGCGGCGCAGGTGCGCAGGACGGCGGCGGCCCGCTCGTCGCCCCAGTCGTGCAGGATGTGGCTGACGAGGTAGAGGTCCGCGCCCGGGGTGACGCCGCTGAAGAAGTCGCCCGCGACGGCGGTGCAGCGGTCGGTGAGGCCGCGTTCGACGATGTGCTTCTCGGCGAGCTGGACGGTTCCCGGCAGGTCGAGGACGACGCCGGTGCTGCCCGGGGTGCGGCGGAGCAGTTCGCACATCAGATGGCCGTTGCCGCCGCCGACGTCCACGATCCTCGGGTACGCGTCGAAGCTGACGGCTTCGAAGATCTCGTCCAACTCCAGTCGCAGACCGGCCTCCTGGGACCGGTCGAAGACCTCGCGCCGCTGCGGCCGACGCTCCAGGTGCTCGAAGAGCGCACACCCGTGAAGCAGGGAGAACGCGGAGTCGCCGGTGCGCATGGTGTGCGCCAACTCCCCCCAGGTGCGCCCCACTTCATCGGCGAGCAGCAGGGCGGTGGGGCGAGCCGTGCCCGGCGTGTCCGGCAGCAGGGTGGTGCCCAGCCGGCTCAGGGAGAAGGTGCCGTCGGGCTCCTCGGTGAAGACGTCGAAGGGCGCGAGGGCGCGCAGCAGCCGGCGGAGCGCGAAGGGGTGGGCGGCCACCTCGCCCGCGAGGTCCTCGGCGGAGCGGGGGCCCCCTGCCAGTGCCTCCGGCAGGCCCAGTTCCACCGCCGTGCACACCGCCCTGGAGACGAGCTGGCCGTAGAGGAGCATGCGCATCCGTGCGGCGTCGTCGCGGAGTTGTGGGTGGAGCACGCGGTCACCTCATCGTGGCGGGGAGGGTGGGTCGTGGTCGCGGCGTCCTGTGCGCCGTGGTCGTGTGCGGGCCCGGCCCGGCGCGGGGCGGCCGTACGGGGCGGGCGCCGGAGGGGGGCGGAAGCCGGAGGGGGGAGGGCGGACGGCGGGGTCGGCGCACCGGGCCGCCGTGGTGGCCGGCCCGGAGGTGTCCGCGCGGGGGCGGGCGGGACGCTACTTGGTGGCGACGATGACGCCGTGCGGGGTCCAGCCCGGGAACGGGATGCGCTTCAGGGTGCTGAACCCGGCGTCGCGCAGGGACTTCTCGTGGGTGGCCCACGAGTAGATCATGCCGCCCTCGGCGGGCAGCGCCGCGAAGTACACGCTGTCGAGGGCCGCGACGACCGGCCCGTCCCCGTCGTCGTTGGACATGGAGTTGAAGATGACGACCTGGCCGCCCTCGGGCAGCGCGTCGTAGGCCCGCCGGAGCAGGTCGGTGTTCTCCTGCGGTGTCCAGATGACCATCTGGTGGGCGAACATGACCACGTCGCAGCCGGTCGGCAGCGCGTCGCTGAACATGTCCCCGGTGACGACGGAGACCTGGTCGCCGACGCCGGCCTGGGCGATCTTCTTCTCAGCGATGGTGCCGGACGCCGGTATTTCGAGGACGGTGACCTTGAGGTCGGGGTTGGCTCGGGCGAGGGCGATGGCGTTGACGGCGTCGCCGCCGCCGCAGTCCAGCAGGTGCTTGCGCCCGGACAGGTCGAGTTCGCGGACCAGGTGCTTGTTGGCGAGTTCGGACCAGGACCGCATGTAGCGGTAGAAGACCTGCTCCATGTGCGGGTTCTCGGCGAGCCGGTGGTAGAGGTCGCGGCCGGAGCCGCGGACCCGGCGCAGGCCGACGTTGCGGTTCTCGCGGAGCGAGTCGGTGAAGTCGAGCTGGCCCTCGTACACGATGTACTGCTCGAAGGCCACGGTGTCCTTGAACCGCTGCCAGTCCCCCTCGTCCATGAGGTCCCTGACGACCCCGGCCAGCCGGTACCGGCCGTCCTCCTTGACCAGGATGCCGAGCGAGGTGCAGCCGAGGAGGAGGATGTCGGCGGCGCGTTCCTGGAGGGAGAGTGCCTCACGGATCTCGTCCCGGGTCAGCTCCTGCTTCTCGGCGACCAGGTCCGGCAGGCCCAGTTCGCAGGCGGCGTTGAGGTACTGGAACGCCGCGTGCCCGAAGAGGATCCGGGACAGGCCGTCCATGTCGAGCTGAAGGGGCCCGTCGTGCTGGGTGGATGCGGTCTCGGTCATGAGTGCCCTGCCTCTCGGATGTGGGTTCGTCGCCACCGGTGACCGGTGGGCGTGGGGACGGTCCGGCGCTCGTACGGTGCGGCCGGGACGTGGGTGTGGCGGTCCGTGCCGACGCGCCCGCCGGCACGGACGGAGGGCGAACGGCCTTTTCAGATCAGGATGTTCAGCGGTGGGGGCCGGCGCCCGGCGGGGCCGGGAGGGTACCCGCCCGCAGCCGGTGGAACTGCTCGATGACACCGACGGCGGGCCGATGGGACCTGCTGGTCGCGAGGAGACTCGGCGACTGGCTGCCGACGAAGTGTCCGCAGACCCCCTTGTGCGCCTCGTAGGTGGCGTCCAGCGCGGTCCGGAAGTCCTCCAGGGCGCCGGGCCGTCGCTCGGCCAGCCAGGACCAGGCGCCCCGGGACTCGGTGAGCGCCACCACCAGGGCCTCGTGGTCCCGCCAGCGCAGTCCGCTCATCTGCGGGGGCGCGACGGGCGGCATGAGGGTGGGTCTGATCTCCGCCTGGTACTGGCCGGGGCTGGCGTCCCCGGCGAACGCGAGCGCCGCACGGCAGGCCCACATGACCCGGGACGCCACCCCGGCCGCCGTGGCGGCCCCCTCCTCGTCGCGTGTATCGGCCGCCGCCGCGAGGCTGTTCAGGGCGAGTGTGCCGCCCTGGGAGAGCACCATGAAGACGTGGTGACCGCGGACCCAGCGCCGGAGCCCGTCGAGCGGTTCCGGCCTCCCCGACCCCGCGCATCCGGGCACCGGCAGCGGTGCGGGGAGCCGGGTCGGCTCGGCCAGCCACAGCAGCAGCGTGTCGAAGCCCTTCACGAGGTCGCACCAGGAGGCTTGGTCGAGCCCGGTGCCCCGCTCCTCGGCGATCTCCAGGATGCCGATGTGGGCGTTGAGGGCGGCCTGGACGAACAGGGCGAGCGGGTCCCCGAGGTGCCGCTCGATGCCGAACGCCAGGTCGTTGTCCCGGTTCGGTCGCGACTCCCCCGGATCGTCGCCGACCAGAGTGCTGGACACGCGGCCGAGTTCCGTGCGGGCGGTCCGGGCGGCGGCCAGCAGCTCGGCGACGCCCGTCCGGCTCGCCGGGCGCGCCACCTCGCCCGCCGGCAGCGCGAGGACGGACGGGGCCGCCGCCGCGATCGCCGGGGCGTCGTCGGGCAGGTCCTCCGGGCGCGGCATGGGGAAGGGGACGGTGGCGACTTGGGGCAGGTAGTCGGTCATCGTGCCTCCTTTTCGTACGCGTGGGGGGCGGGAGGTCCGTGCGGTCGACAGGGCCGGAAGGTCAGCGGCCCTTGACGAAGGGCTTGCCGAGGGGAAGGTTCTTGGCGCCCGTCGCGCGGTGCATGAAGCTCGCGAAGATGTACATGCCGAGTGCGATGAAGAGGAACATCGTGGTGATGCCGACGTAGATGAGCCACGGGTCGCCGGGCTTCAGCGGGTTGTTGACGGTCTGGTCGATGGCCTGCTCGATCGAGCCGAAGAGCACGAGCAGCGTCGCGGAGACCACCACGAAGAGGAACGTGAAGGCCCGCGGCAGCCGCAGGGTGGTCACCGTCAGCAGGATGATCACGATGGCCCACACCAGGACGAAGTTCGCGGTGGCCTGCCGCTGTTCGATGTTCTCGAACTCGCCCATCCAGTTGTTGTTCAGGGCGAGGCTGAGGATGGAGAAGCTGAGCCAGAACGTGCCGAACAGGCCGTAGACCGCGGCGAACACCCCGTCGCCCAGCCGCGCGGCCCAGGCGCAGGCCATCAGCAGCATGACGGTGCTGGCGAAGACCATGATGGGCAGCGAGGCCACCAGGGAGTTGGCCGGGACGCTGACGTCCTTCAGATAGAAGGCGAGCGAGATGGAGCCCAGCAGGAATCCGCCGAAGCCCAGCATGGCGGGCTCGTTGGCCCGGGGGCCGTGGGACAGGTCCGGGACGGGCGCAACGGGCCTCCTCAGGTCGGCGCTCGGCGCCGGTGACATGTCGAGTGTCGTGTTCTCCTGCTTCATTGCTGTCTCCTGTCTCCTGGTCTCGTGGCGAGCAGACGTGGACGGGCGGAAGTGGCGGGGGAGATCGGGTGCGGGGATGCGCCTTGTGTCACCCCGCGGCCGGACCGCGCCTCACACGCCTGAGGCGCTGGATCCGGGTGGGGGCGGCAGGCCAGGACGCCGGGTCGGCCAACTGGCGTGCGAGGTCGCCGAGTACGGGGTGCTGGAAGACGACGTGGAGCGGTACGTCCGCGCCGGTGTGTGACGTCAGCCGGCTGACGACGCGGGTGGCGAGGAGGGAGTGGCCGCCCAGGGCGAAGAAGTCGTCGTCCGCACCGACTTCACCGACATCGAGCACGTCACCCCAGACGG
>NZ_AGBF01000086.1 GCF_000225525.1 Streptomyces zinciresistens K42
GGCGGCGTCGGAGGTGGTGGCGCGGGCGCTGGCGTCCGACCCGGCGCTGCCGCTGGCCGCCGGCGGCGGCGCGGCGGCCGGGGAGATGATCCGGGTCAACCACTACGGCGCACACGCGCGGCGGGAGTCCGTGGACGCCTGTCTGACGGCCCTGGGCGCGGCCCTCGCGGAGGCCGGCCGGACGGTCGCCCCCGGGGCGGCGCACGCGGCCGTGGCGGAGGTGTGGGACGGGTCGTGACCCCGGAAGGGCCGAACGGCTCCCTCGCGCCGCTCCCAAGTGCCAGGGTGGCCCCATGACCCCTCCCGTGCCGCAGACCCTCCCCGACGGCCGCCCCGTCCCCCTCATGACCGGCGAGGAGCGGGCCGTGCTGGAGAGCTGGCTCGCCTTCCACCGGGCGACGCTGGAGCTGAAGTGCGCGGGGCTGGACGACGCGCAGGTGCGGACGGCCTCGGCGGCGCCGTCGGAGCTGACCCTGCTCGGGCTGGTGCAGCATCTCGCGGAGGTGGAGCGCACCTGGTTCCAGCGGGCGGTGGGCGGACTCGACGTGCCGCCGGTGTTCGGGCCGGACAACGCGACCGGGTACGGGCTCGACCCCGGGCGCGGCATCGGCGACGCCCTCGCGGTGTGGCGGCGGGAGGTCGCGCGGGGGCAGGAGGTGTGCGCGGGGCTGTCGCTGGAGAGCGTCGGCCGCGTCGCGGAGGGGTTCATGGCCGGGGCCGAGGTCGCGCTGCGCTGGGTGCTGGTGCACCTGATCGAGGAGTACGCCCGGCACAACGGCCATGCGGACATTCTCCGGGAACGGCTCGACGGCGCAACCGGAGCATAAATCAGAGGGAATTCCGATAATTCTTTTCCAGGACAGTCACCCCTCTTCTTCTGCCCGGTTTCCCGGGGGCTAAACGCAAAGATTTCGCGAACGTCGTCCGACGTAATTCCGACAGGTGCCCAGAGAGTTACACCGATGTGACGCGTTCCACACTCCGCCCGTTTTGAGAGGTATTAACCCATCAAACCGGGCATAACACCCCCGCTTCGGGCATCCTTCCCGCCCGCGCGATAACACATGCGGGCGCCATACGTAACCTGCGCCCGCCATGCATTTTTCAATTTCCCTCGGTAAATTCAATTTCCATGACTGCCGCGCAAGCAGACCTGCAAATCGACCGTCCGGCGGTGGCCGACGGGGCCGCCCTGTGGCGTATCGCCAAGGACTCCGAAGCCCTTGACCTGAACTCGTCGTACAGCTATCTGCTGTGGTGCCGGGACTTCGCCGGCACATCGGCCGTCGCGCGGGACGCGCGCGGGGAGCCGGTCGGCTTCGTCACCGGATACGTCCGGCCGGAGCGTCCGCACACCCTGCTCGTCTGGCAGGTGGCCGTGGACGACGCGTACCGCGGGCGTGGGATCGCCGCCGCGCTGCTCGACGGACTCGCCGCGCGAGTCCGCCGTGAGTACGGCATAACGGGTGTCGAGACCACCATCACACCGGGCAACACCGCCTCCGAACGGCTGTTCGGCGCCTTCGCCGAACGGCACGGGGCGCGACTGGAGCGGGAGGTGCTGTTCACGGCGGGCCTGTTCCCCGACGGACCGCACGACCCGGAAGTCCTGTACCGCATCGGTCCCCTCTCCCACTGACCTCCCCCCACGCAACGAGGAGCGATTCGCCGTGACCATCACCCAGCCCGACCTCAGTGTCTTCGAGACCCTCGAGTCCGAGGTGCGCAGCTACTGCCGTGGCTGGCCCACCGTCTTCGACCGGGCGCGCGGCAGCCGCATGTACGACGAGGACGGCCACGAGTACCTGGACTTCTTCGCGGGCGCCGGCTCACTGAACTACGGCCACAACAACCCCGTGCTGAAACGGGCGCTGATCGACTACCTGGAGCGCGACGGCGTCACGCACGGGCTCGACATGTCCACCAGCGCCAAGCGCACGTTCCTGCAGACCTTCCAGGACCTGGTGCTGCGGCCGCGCGACCTGCCGTACAAGGTCATGTTCCCGGGCCCGACGGGCACCAACGCCGTGGAGTCCGCGCTGAAACTGGCGCGCAAGGTCAAGGGCCGCGAGGCCATCGTGTCCTTCACCAACGCCTTCCACGGGATGTCGCTGGGCTCGCTGGCCGTCACCGGCAACGCCTTCAAGCGGGCCGGCGCCGGCATCCCGCTGGTGCACGGCACGCCGATGCCCTTCGACAACTACTTCGACGGTGCCGTCGAGGACTTCCTGTGGTTCGAGCGGCTGCTGGAGGACCAGGGCTCGGGCCTGAACAAGCCCGCCGCCGTGATCGTGGAGACCGTGCAGGGCGAGGGCGGCATCAACGTGGCGCGCGCCGAGTGGCTGCGCGCGCTCGCCGAGCTGTGCGAGCGCCAGGACATGCTGCTCATCGTCGACGACATCCAGATGGGCTGCGGCCGTACCGGCGCCTTCTTCTCCTTCGAGGAGGCGGGCATCACGCCGGACATCGTCACCGTGTCCAAGTCGATCAGCGGCTACGGACTGCCCATGTCGCTCTGCCTGTTCAAGCCCGAGCTGGACATCTGGGAGCCGGGCGAGCACAACGGCACCTTCCGCGGCAACAACCCCGCCTTCGTCACGGCCACCGCCGCCCTGGAGTCCTACTGGGCGGACGGCTCCGCGATGGAGAAGCAGACCCGCGCCCGCGGCGAGCAGGTCGAGCAGGGCCTCATCGCGATCTGCGAGGAGAACCCGCCGGCCGTCAAGGAGTACCGCGGCCGGGGTCTGGTCTGGGGCATGGAGTTCCACGACAAGGAGCGGGCCGGGCGGATCGCCCGCCGCGCCTTCGACCTGGGGCTGCTCATCGAGACGTCGGGCCCGGAGAGCGAGGTCGTCAAACTCCTCCCCGCCCTGACCATCACCCCGGACGAGCTCGACGAGGGCCTCAGCGTCCTCGCGCGGGCCGTCCGCGAGACCGCCTGACCGGTCGCGACCACAGCACACCACCACCGAGGAGGCATCGCAGCACCGTGATCGTCCGTTCGTTCAAGGAGATCGAGGGAACCGAGCGCCACATCAAGTCGGCGTCGGGCACCTGGGAGAGCAAGCGCATCATCCTCGCCAAGGAGAAGGTCGGCTTCTCCGTGCACGAGACGATCCTGTACGCGGGCACGGAGACGTCGATGTGGTACGCGAACCACATCGAGGCCGTGGTCTGCGTCGAGGGCGAGGCGGAGCTGACCGACCACGAGACCGGGAAGGTTCATGTGATCACGCCCGGGACCATGTACCTCCTGGACGGGCACGAGAGGCACACGCTGCGCGTGAAGGAGGACTTCCGCTGCATCTGTGTCTTCAACCCGCCCGTCACCGGCCGGGAGGACCACGACGAGAACGGGGTGTACCCGCTGCTCACCGAGGACGAGGAGGTGTGAGGACCCATGACGACCGCCATGAACGTCACCGATCTCTACCCCACCCGCGGCACCACCGAGGTGTCGACGCCGCGCCAGGACCCCGTCCTGTGGGGCGCGCCGGACACGCCGGGCCCGATCACGGGCGGCGGCCTGGAGTCCTTCGAACGTGACGGATTCCTCGCGATCGACCAGCTCGTCACCGAGGACGAGGTGGCCGTCTACCACCGGGAGCTGGAGCGGCTGATCGCCGACCCGGCGATCCGCGAGGACGAGCGCTCGATCGTCGAGCCGCAGTCCAAGGAGATCCGCTCCGTCTTCGAGGTGCACCGGATCAGCGAGGTGTTCGCGGGGCTCGTGAGCGACGAGCGGGTCGTCGGCCGGGCCCGGCAGATCCTCGGCTCGGACGTGTACGTCCACCAGTCGCGGATCAACGTCAAGCCCGGGTTCGGGGCGAGCGGCTTCTACTGGCACTCGGACTTCGAGACCTGGCACGCCGAGGACGGTCTGCCGAACATGCGGGCGGTGTCCGTGTCGATCGCGCTGACCGAGAACCACGACACCAACGGCGGGCTGATGATCATGCCCGGTTCGCACCGGACCTTCCTCGGGTGCGCCGGGGCCACGCCGAAGGACAACTACAAGAAGTCCCTGCAGATGCAGGACGCCGGTACACCCTCGGACGAGGCGCTGACGACGATGGCCTCCGCGTACGGCATCAGGCTGTTCACGGGCAGGGCCGGTTCGGCGACCTGGTTCGACTGCAACTGCATGCACGGCTCGGGCGACAACATCACGCCGTTCCCGCGCAGCAACGTGTTCATCGTGTTCAACAGCGTCGAGAACACGGCCGTGGAGCCCTTCGCGGCGCCGATCCGGCGCCCGGAGTTCATCGGCGCGCGGGACTTCACCCCGGTGCGGTGACGCTGCCGGGCGCCCCGCCGCGCGCCCCGGTGACCGAGAAGGGCACCGGGGGCGCGGTGCTGCCCGGGGGCGGGCGCCGCAGGCGCGCCGGGACGCCGTACGCCGCGGACGCGCCCGGGGTCAGCCGGACAGCGCGTTCAGCAGCCGGTCGACGTCCTCGGGGGTGTTGTGCAGGTGGAAGGCGGCCCGCATCCGCACGGCCCGGTGCAGGGCGGCGACGGTGCGGGCCGGCAGCAGGCCGTTGCTCGCGGTGTTGAGGTAGACGCTCTTCGGGGCGAACTCGGCGCGGACGAGGCTCTCGAAGCTCTTCATGGCTCCACTGTGGGCCCTGTAGAGCTCTCGGTCCATTGGGGGTTTTTCCGTGGAATCCCCAAGGATCGCTTATGGATCGCGGGTCGGGAGGCCCGCGCGCCGGCTCACCCCTGGGGCACGGCGCAGCCGTCCGGGCCGCACGCCTGCGCGTCGCCGCCGTCGACGGGGCGCAGCGGGGAGCGCTCGCCCCACGCCTGGGTCAGCGCCCGCTCGAAGACCTCGGCGGGCTGGGCGCCGGAGACTCCGTAGGCGCGGTCCAGGACGAAGAAGGGGACGCCGGTGGCGCCGAGTTCGGCGGCCTCGCGCTCGTCGGCGCGCACGTCCTCGGCGTAGGCGCCGGGGTCGGCGAGGACCCTGCGGGCGTCGCCGGCGTCGAGTCCGGCGGCGACGGCCAGCTCCACCAGGCGCTCCTCGCCCTCGGTGAAGACGGACCGCTCCTCGGCGAAGTTCGCCCGGTACAGGAGCTGGATCAGCTCGTCCTGGCGGCCGTGCTCCTTGGCGAGGTGCAGCAGCCGGTGCATGTCGAAGGTGCTGCCGTGGTCGCGGCCCTCGGTGCGGTACTCCAGGCCCTCGGCGGCGGCCTGCGCCCCGAGGTCGGCCTCACCGGCCCGCGCCTGCGCGGCGCTCATGCCGTACTTCTTAGTGAGCATGGTGATCACGGGCTGGACGTCGCCCCTGGCGCGGGAGGGGTCCAGCTCGAAGGAGCGGTGCACCACCTCGACCCGGTCGCGGTGGGGGAAGGCCGCGAGCGCCTTCTCGAAGCGGGCCTTGCCCACGTAGCACCAGGGGCAGGCGATGTCGCTCCAGATCTCGACGCGCATGTGCGGGACTCTCCGGCTCTCGATGACGGCGTGGACCCTCCCCGCCAGGTCGATGAACGTTCAAGCAGCCCTCTTCATTCCCGCCCGCCCCGCCCGACGGGGACGGGGAGCCGCGGGCACCGCGGTGTGGTTCCGTGGCGGCTCAGCTGCCGTCGCGCAGGTCCTTCGGCCAGTGCGGGCGGAACGCGAGGTGGTCGTAGGTCACCACGCACCCCTCCCCCAGCGGCGACTGCGTCATGAAGCCGACCAGGGCCGCGTCGGTCTCCTTCTCGTCGCCGAGGGTGAACAGCCGGACGAAGGTCCAGCGCTTGCCGTCGCGGGAGGCGTGGAAGGCGAACGCGCGGCCGGTGCGGCTCACCCGCAGCCACACCGAACTGCCGTCCACGGTGAAGGAGTTCGCGTCGTCGGAGTGGCCCCGGGTGACGACCGTGCAGACGGTGGGCACGTCCGGGGAGTACTCCAGGCACAGCTTGGCCCAGGCCCGTTCGCCGACGTGGACGTAGAGGACCCCGGCGTCGAAGGCGCCGGCGAAGCCGACGGTGACCCGCACGATCAGCTGGAAGTCGCCCTCGGGCGCGCCCAGCAGCCGGGGCGCGTCGGAGGCGGCGTCCAGTCCCTCGCCGGTGGGCGGCACGAAGCGGTCCTGCCGGGGGCCCGCCCATCCGGAGAGGATGCCGTCGTCCTCGTAGGACCAGTGGCCGTCGGGGCCGTAGGTGCGCAGCGGGAAGGGCAGTTCGGGGATCACCAGGTCCATGGCGGGGATTCTTCCAGGCCGCGGCCCGCGCCGCCCGCCCGAGGGGGTGGGCGCGGGTCAGCGGGCCTGGAGCGCGTCCAGCGCGACGGCCTGGGCGACGGCCAGCCGCCGGTCGGGGCCGGGCGAGGCGACCTCGACCGCATAGCGGTCCCGCAGGCCGATCTTCTTGTCCACCCGCAGCACCTGCCGCCCGTCCGCGGTGAAGTCGAAGTGGTACGGCCACACGAACGGCACCAGGTCGAGCGGCAGCAGGTCCCATATCCGCCGCACCACGGCCACCACCGGGTTGCGCTCGCGCCCGACGGCGGTCGCGTGCCCCGGCTGGTCCAGCTCCCACGTGGAGCGCAGCAGGGAGGCGGCGAACCGCTTGCGGAAGGTGCCGAGGAGGACGCCCGCGGCGTCCCGCACCTCGTAGGTGGCGCCGACGTCCAGGACCTGGTCGGCCCGCACGGTGCACAGGACCTGGTCGCGTGACTCGTCGGTGTAGAAGGTCAGTTGCTCCTTGAGCGCCATCCGCTTCTGCTCGGCGAAGGCGAGGACCCGGCCCTCGGAGCCGTCGGGCAGCTTCTCGGTCACCACGTACCGGTTGGCCACGAGCGTGATCTTCTGCCGGATCGTGAACCGCTCGTTCGTCCCCTGCCGCGCACCGTCCACCGTTTCGCTCCCCGCAGTCGTGGTCCCGCCGCCCGCCTCGGGCGGCGGGACCATCCTCGCGGCCGGCCGGGGCGCGGGTCAGTCCTCCTAAGTCGACGGCCGCGGCGACCGAAGGGGACGGAGCCGGGCCCGCGGGTGTCCACTTTCGTCGTACCGACGGGCACCGAAGGGCGGATGCGGGAGCCGGGGGGCCGCTGTCTATGGTCGGCGGGTGGACGCAGCTCAGACATCCCGCACCGCCCGCGCACTCGGCTCCCGGCTCCTCGCGGCCTCTCCGTGGTCACGGGGGCGGATCGTCGGGGAGAGCCTGCTGGTCCTCGTGCTCGCCGCGTCGGCGGGCGCCTTCGACGGCACCCCCGGGCTGGGGCCGCGCACCGTCGCGACGGCGCTGGCCGCGGGGCTCCTCTGCCTGGTCCGCCGTTCGCTGCCGGCGACCGTGCTGGTCGCGGCGTCGGCCCTGGCCGGGACGCTGGCCGGGGTGACACCGCTGATGATGTACGCGAGCTGGTCGGCGGGCAGCCGCATCACGCGCCCCTGGCGTGCGCTGGCCGCCTACGCCGCCGCGCTCGCCCTGCACATCGCCTTCTCCGTGCGGCTGGTGTCCGGCGAGGGGGTCGCCTTCTCACCGCTGGCGGCGGCCGTGCTGGCGGCGAGCGCGTTCGTGGCCCTCGCCGTGGTGCCCGGCCTCGCCTCCCGCTACCGCGCCCAGCGCCGCGCGCTGCTGGACGCGCTGCACCGGCACAACGCCCAACTGGTGCGCGAGCAGGCGATGGTGGCCCATCAGGCCCGCCTCCTGGAACGGCAGCGCATCGCCCAGGACATGCACGACAGCCTCGGCCACCAGCTCGCCCTGATCGCCGTGCACGCCGGCGCGCTGGAGGTGGACCCGGACCTCGGCGACCGGCACCGCGAGGGGGTCGGCATCCTGCGGGAGGCCGCCCGTTCGGCCATGCGCGAGCTGCGCGAGGCGGTGGGCATCCTGCGCGACGACGCCCCGGCACCCGCGGGGCGGGGCGACGGGCCCGCGGGCGCCGAGGTCCCGGCGGCCCGGGTCGCGGCGGCCGTCGACGGGCTCGTGGAGGCGTCGCGGACCGCGGGCGCGCGGATCGCGCTGCACCGCTCCGGCACGGTACGGCCGCTCGCGCCCGCCGCCGACCACGCCGCGTACCGCATCGCCCAGGAGGGCCTGACCAACGCGCACAAGCACGCGCCCGGCGCCCCGATCACCGTGTCCCTGCGCTACGAACCGGACAGCCTGGTGGTGGAGGTGGCCAACGGGCCGGGGCCGGCCGGGGCCGCGGCGGCGGTCAGCGGCGGCCAGGGCCTGGCGGGGCTGCGGGAGCGGGCCCGGCTGGTGGGCGGCATGGTGCACACGGGCGGCACCGCGGACGGCGGCTTCCGGCTCGCGGGTGTGCTGCCCTACGGCGGTGGCGAGACGGCGTCCCGCGCGGACTCCGCGACCTTGGTCGGTGAATCCGGCGACTTTCGGGGGCAGTTCGACCCGGGTGCCGCGGACGAGGCTGGAGCGGTAGTCGACCGATCCGACCAGCAAAGGGAGTTCGCCGCCATCATGAGCCGCAAGAAGAAGGTCGGACTGGGCTGCGCCGTCACCGCCGTCGTCCTGGTCGTGGGCGTCGCCGGCCTCGCCGTCTGGGGCGTCACGGCCGTGTGGAAGGAGTTCACGAGCGGCACGATATCGCCGGACCTGTACAGGTCCGTGAAGGTCGGCGACGCCGAGAAGGACGTCAGGGCCCGGCTGCCCGAGGGCAGTTCGCTGCTCACCGACGGTCAGGAGAAGCAGGGCCCGCCCCTGCCGGAGGGCGCGCGGTGCAGCCACTACCTGGACGTCGAGGACAGCGTCGTCTACCGGTTCTGCTTCGCCGACGGGAAGCTCGTCGCGAAGGAGAGCTTCAAGGACAGGCTCTGACCGGTGGCACCCGGTCGCGCCGGTGACCGGATCGGGCATGATGACGGGGCTCCGACATCCGTTCGTCACACCGACACCGCGCAGGAGGCCGCGTGATCCGGGTCCTCGTCGCCGACGACGAGCCGCTCATCAGGGCGGGCATCAGGATGATCCTCACCTCGGCCGACGACATCGACGTGGTCGCCGAGGCGCGGGACGGCCGGGAGGCGGTGGAGACCGCGCGCGCCACCGCGGTCGACGTGGCCCTGCTGGACATCCAGATGCCGGTGATGGACGGGCTGAGCGCGCTGGCCGAGCTGGGCCGGGCGGCGCCGGGGGTCCGCGTGCTGATCCTGACGACGTTCGGCGAGCGCGAGAACGTCCTGCGGGCCCTCGGCCACGGTGGCGCCGGGTTCCTGCTGAAGGACTCCGCGCCCCAGGAGCTGATCCACGCCGTCCGGGCGGCGGCGGCCGGCGACGCCTATCTCTCCCCCGCCGCCACCCGGCACGTCGTGGACTCCCTCGCCTCCCCCGCGGCCACCGCGCGCGGCGAGCGGGCCCGCCGCCGGCTGGCCGGGCTGACCGGCCGGGAGCGGGAGGTGCTGGCGCTGCTGGGCGAGGGCCTGTCCAACGCGGACGCGGGCGGACGGCTGCACATGAGCGAGGCCACCGTGAAGACGTACGTCAGCCGCATCCTGACCAAGCTGGACTGCGAGAACCGGGTCCAGGCCGCGCTCCTGGCCCGGGACGCGGGCCTGGAGGCGGACCGTGGCTGACCGGGCTCAGCGCTCCAGCCGGCCGTTGAAGCGGCGGGGCAGGCCGAGCGGGTTGTCGTCCCGCAGCTCCGCGGGGAGCAGCGCGGCGGGCGCGCCCTGGTAGGCGACCGGCCTCAGCCAGCGTTCGATCGCCGTGCCGCCGACCGAGGTGGAGGTCGAGGTGGTCGCCGGGTAGGGGCCGCCGTGGTGCTGGGCCGGTGCGACCGCGACACCGGTCGGCCAGCCGTTGACCAGGACGCGTCCGGCGAGCGGGGTCAGCTCGGCGAGGATCTCCGCACCGCGCCCCTCGCCCGCGGCCTCCGCCTCGGAGAGGTGGACGGTGGCGGTGAGGTTGCCGGGGAGCCGGGCGAGCACCGCGCGGGCCTCGTCGTCGTCGCCGTAGCGGGCGACCACGGTCACCGGGCCGAAGCACTCCTCCAGGAGCAGGTCGTGGGCGCCCTCGCCGGTGAGCTTCCCGGCGTCGACCGTGAGGAACCCGGCGCTGACGGTGTGCTCGCCGCCCGCGCCCGGTGTCACCGGGGAGTGCACGTCGGGCAGTTCGGTGCGCTCGGCGATCCCCGCGAGGAAGTTGTCGCGCATGCGGTGGTCGAGGAGGACCCCGGCGTCGGTGTCGCTGACGGCGTCCGTGAGCGACTTGACCAGGCCGTCGCCGGCGGCACCGGAGGGCACCAGCACCAGACCGGGCTTCACGCAGAACTGTCCGACGCCCAGCGTCATCGAGCCGGCGAGCCCGGTGCCGATGGCCTCGGCCCGCTCGGCGGCGGCGGCCTCGGTGACCACGACCGGGTTCAGCGAGCCCAGCTCGCCGTGGAAGGGGATCGGGACCGGGCGGGCGGCCGCCGCGTCGAACAGGGCCCGTCCGCCGCGCACCGAGCCGGTGAACCCGGCCGCGGCCACCAGCGGGTGCCGGATCAGCTCGATGCCGGCCTCGAAGCCGTGCACCAGGCCGACCGCGCCGTCCGGGACGCCGTGCTCGGCGGCGGCCGTGCGCAGCACCTTGGCCACCAGCTCCGAGAGGGCGGGGTGGTCGGGGTGGGACTTGACGACGACGGGGCAGCCCGCGGCGAGCGCGCTCGCGGTGTCGCCGCCGGCGACGGAGAAGGCGAAGGGGAAGTTGGAGGCCGAGTAGACGGCGACGACGCCCAGCGGCACCTTGTAGCGGCGCAGGTCGGGGACCGGCGGGGTCGCGGTGTCGTCGGGGTGGTTGACGACGACGTCGAGGAAGGCGCCCTCGTCGACGATGTCCGCGAAGGCCCTCAGCTGGTAGCAGGTGCGGGCGAGTTCCCCGGTGAGGCGGACCGGGCCGAGCGCGGTCTCGGCGTCGGCCGCCTCGACGAGCTGGTCGCGGGCGGCCTGGAGCCGGTCGGCGGCCGTGCGCAGGAAGGCCGAGCGCACCGTGCGGTCGGCGAGGGCGCCGCGCGCCGCGTGCGCGGCGCGGACGGCGGTGTCCACCTCCCGGGCTGTGGCCTCCACCGCAACCTGCTCACGCTGCTTCCCGGTTCGGGGGTCGACACTCCAGACTGGTGCTGCTGCCACCGCGGGTTCCTCCACACATGTCTTGCCGCCGTATCGGGTTCACCACCAGGGTTGTTCGATATGCTGAACGCTGTCTCTGATGATGAATATGCTGTTGGAGACTATTTCCCGTCGAACGAAGGGGTCAAGGGCGATGTCGGCTGGCGAGACGGGCGGCGGGGCGCAGGTCAAGTCCGCGGTGCGGACGGTTGAACTGCTCGAATACTTCGCCGGACGCCCCGGCATGCACTCCCTCGCCGCGGTCCAGGAGGCCGTCGGCTATCCCAAGTCCAGCCTCTACATGCTGCTGCGCACCCTGGTCGAGCTGGGCTGGGTGGAGACGGACGCCACCGGCACGCGCTACGGCATCGGGGTGCGCGCGCTGCTGGTGGGCACGTCCTACATCGACGGCGACGAGGTGGTCGCGGCGGCCCGCCCGACCCTGGACCGGCTCTCGGACGACACCACCGAGACCATCCACCTGGCCCGCCTCGACGGCACGAACGTCGTCTACCTCGCCACCCGCCAGTCCCAGCACTACCTGCGCCCCTTCACCCGGGTCGGGCGGCGGCTGCCCGCGCACTCGACCTCGCTCGGCAAGGCGCTGCTGAGCACCTACGGCGACGAGCAGGTCCGCAAGATGCTCCCGGAGACGCTGCCCGCGCTCACCGAGAACACCCTCACCGACCGCGAGAAGCTCATCGAGGAGCTCCAGCAGGTCCGGGAGCAGGGCTTCGCCGTCGACCGCGAGGAGAACACCCTGGGCCTGCGCTGCTTCGGCGTGGCGATCCCGTACCGCACACCGGCCAGGGACGCGATCAGCTGCTCGGTGCCGGTGGCGCGGCTGACGCCGGCGCACGAGCAGATGGTGAAGGACGCGCTGTTCGACGCGCGGGACCGGCTGACCCTGGCGACCCGCAGGCTCTGACGCCATCAATCTCGTAGGCTCTGCCGTCATGGATGTGGAGCTGCGCGAGGTGCACGACAGCGATCTGCCCGTCTTCTACCGGCAGATGAACGACCCCGAGGCGCTGCGCATGGCCGCCTTCACCCACCGGGACCCGGCCGACCGGGCGGCCTTCGACGCGCACTGGGCGCGGATCCGCGCCTCGGCGGACGTGCAGCGCACGATCCTGGCCGACGGTGACGTGGTGGGCAGCGCGGCCGTGTACGGCGAGCCGGGCGAGCGGGAGGTGACCTACTGGGTCGACCGCGCGTACTGGGGCCGCGGGGTGGCCACGGCCGCGCTGCGCGGGCTGCTCGCGGAGGTCCCCGAGCGCCCGCTGTACGCGCGGGCCGCGGCCGACAACGAGGGCTCGCTGCGGGTGCTGGCCAAGTGCGGCTTCGAGGTGCGGGCACGGGCCCGGGGGTTCGCCCACGCGCGGGGCGAGGAGATCGACGAACTGGTGCTCGCGCTGAAGGACTGAGCCGCCCGCTCCGTGAACACCCGATGAGAAACCGGGACGCGGGGGAACGATCGCCCCACCCCGGTCGTCCTTGTCCGTGGGATGAACAAGACGATCAGGAGAGCGTCCGTCTTCGCACTGCTGCTGGTGCTGGCCCTGCTGGTGAGGGCGACCTGGGTGCAGTTCTACGAGGGCCAGGCGCTCGCGGACGACAAGAACAACCGGCGGAACACGATCGCGCTGTACAGCCGGCCGCTCGGCGACATCGTCGTGGGCGGCACGTCGGTCACCGGCTCGGCGCCCACGAAGCGCGGCGACCTGGCGTACCGGCGGACGTACACGGACGGCCCGCTGTACGCGGCCGTGACCGGCTACAGCTCGCAGGCGTTCGGCGCCACCCAGCTGGAAGGGGTCTACCAGGACCTGCTCGACGGCACGGACACCCGTCTGCAGGGCGTGCTGGACACGGTCACCAACAAGCGCTCCGACCCGGGCAACGTGATCACGACCATCGACCCGGCCGTGCAGAAGGCGGCCTACGACGCGCTCGGCGACAACAAGGGCGCCGCCGTCGCGCTGGATCCCGCCACCGGGCGGATCCTGGCGGCCGTCTCCACCCCGTCCTACGACCCGTCGCGGCTCGCCACCGGGGACGCGGACGCCTGGAAGCAGCTGACGAAGAACCCCGACAAGCCGATGACGAACCGGGCGCTGCGCCAGCCGCTGCCGCCGGGCTCCACGTTCAAGCTGGTCGTGGCGGCGGCCGCGCTGGAGGACGGGCTGTACTCGTCCGTGGACGTGAGGACGGACAGCCCCGACCCGTACCCGCTGCCGCAGTCGACCGACGAGCTCACCAACGAGAACCCCGGCGCCCCCTGCGAGAACGCCTCGATCCGGGTGGCCCTGCAGTACTCGTGCAACAACGTCTTCGCGAGCCTGGCCGTCGGCCTCGGCCAGGACAAGGTCCGGGCGATGGCGGAGCGGTTCGGCTTCAACGACGACAAGCAGGACGTGCCGGTGCGCGCCTACACGAGCGTGTACCCGAAGGGCATGGACGGGGCGCAGACGGCACTGTCCGGCATCGGGCAGTTCGATGTGACGGCGACACCGCTCCAGATGGCCATGGTGTCGGCGGCCATAGCCAACGGCGGCAAGCTGGTCTCCCCGCACATGGTCTCGCAGATCACCGACGGCAGCGGGACGGTGCTGGAGAACTACGACGAGAGCGCCGCCGGCGAGGAGGTCATGGACGCGGACACCGCCGGGCAGCTCCGGTCGGCGATGCGGACGGTCGTCGAGAAGGGCACCGGCACCAACGCGCGGATCCCGGGTGCGACCGTGGGCGGCAAGACGGGCACGGCCCAGCACGGCGAGAACAACAGCAAGACGCCGTACGCCTGGTTCACCTCCTACGGGAAGGCCGACGGCAGGCAGGTCGCCGTGGCGGTGGTCGTCGAGCAGTCGGACGCGGCCCGCTCCGAGGTCAGCGGCAACGGACTGGCCGCGCCGGTCGCCAAGGCGGTCATGCGGGCCGCGCTCAAGGGCTGAGGCGGTCCGCGCTGGTGCCGCCGGCGGGTCTCCCGGGCGAGACCGGACCCGCGTGCCGAGATCCTGAAGGACCGGTCGACGCCGTTCAGGCCGGGGCCCGGGGGGGGGGGGCGGCCGGTCGGCGGTCCGCCGGGAGTCCGGCGGCACGGCCGGCCCCGCGGTCGTTCCGGGTACCCGCCGTCACGGGCCGGTGGCCTCGCGGCCGCCCGGCCCGTGACGGCGGGCGCGGTTCAGCGCAGGCGCCCGGCGCCCGCCCCGCGGTCGACGATGCCGGGGACCGCCCTCGGGTGGTCGACCTCGGTCCGCAGGACGGGCCGCCATCCCGCGCCGGTGCTCAGGGTCTCCTCCGGGATCTCGGCGTTGTGGACGGCCACGAGGTCGACCCGCCGGCCGTTGACGTAGTTGTTCTCCGCGGTCAGCGGTGCCTCGCTCCACTTCTTCAGCACCTTGCCCACGCTCACACCGGGCGCGAGGGACAGGGCGTTGTCCGTGGCGTACAGCCGCGAGGAGGCGCCGATGCCGAAGACGTAGCCGAACTTCTGCCCCGCGGTGACGACGTAGTGGTTGTTGTAGGCGTCGACCTGGCCGAAGCGCACGCGCGGCGCCCGCTCGACGATGCCCTCGAAGCGGTTGTGGTGCAGGGTCACCCTGAGCTTTCCGCTGTCGGTGGCGCCCGCCCCGTCGCTGTTGCCGATGAGCATGGTCTTGTCGTGGTTCCTGAAGGAGTTCCAGGACACGGTCACGTAGTCGGCGCCGCGCACGACGTCGAGGAGGCCGTCGTGCTGCTGGTAGACCTTGCCGAAGTACGAGGGCAGCGAACTGTCCGGGTAGCGCCCGTCGGTGAGGGTGTTGCGGTCGACCCACACATGGGTGGAGCCGTAGACGACCACGCCGTCGTACTCGGAGTTCCAGGCGCCGGTCCCGGAGTCGTCGGTCGGGTCCCACTGCGGGAAGCAGTCGAGGGGTGCCTCGATGGTCAGGTTGCGCAGGATGACGTTGTCGACGTCCTTGATCTGGAGGCTGCCGCCGAGGATGCCGGAGCCGCGGCCGACGCCGATGATGGTGGTGTCGGCGGGGACGTACGCCTTGATGGCCCGGTCCTGGGCGGCGGCGGACGCGGCGCGCAGATCCTCCTGCTCGCCGCTGACGGGGGTGTCGTTGCCCCACACCGCCGGGTCGTAGTCGGCGAGGTAGCGCCCGAGGTCGTAGCCCTGGGCCGCGAAGGCGTCGCAGCCCTCGGAGACGGCGTCGATCATGCCCTTGACCCGGATGATCCGGGGGGCGCCGTCGCCGTCGGCCAGGGCCTGGCGGAACTGCTCCCAGGTGGTCACGGTGAAGACGTGGGCGGCGTCGGCGGCGGACCCGCCGGTCGTGCCCTCGCCCTGCGAGGCCCAGCCGTCGCCCGCGGGCAGGACCTCGCGCCCGGGGTCGCGGCCGCCGGCCTGCGCCCCGCCCGTGGTCAGGCCGGCCGTCAGCGCGGCGCAGCCGAGGAGCACGACCGCCCTTCTGATGACGCGCACATGCCAGTTCAGTCTGTTCATGGTGCGGCTCTCTTCCATGGGTCGCAGTGCGGCGCCCCCTCGGGACGCCGGGAACCGCGCGGCCGGCCGCCGTCGTTCCGCGGCCGGCCGCGCACGGAAACCGCCCGGACGCTCAGCCGTTGCGGGTGGTCCAATCGGCCTGGGCCGTGTTGAGCTGACCGGCCATCGTGTCCAGGAAAGCCTTGGCGCTCAGGTCGCCGTTGAGCACCTTCTGGAAGTTCGGCTCGTTGTCGGCCTTGGAGATGGTGTTCCAGTCGGGCAGGTAGTACGGCAGCTGCACGATCGTCGTCGATCCGTCGGTCAGCGCCGCCGCGGCCAGCTTCGTCGGCTCGGCCTCGGCGATCCAGGCGTCCTTCGCCGCGTCGTTGTTCGACGGCACCTGCCCCGCCGTCTTGTTGAACCTCGAGTTCTGCTCACGCGACGAGGCGAACTCGATGAACTTCCAGGCGGCCTCCTTGTTCTTGGAGGTCTTGAACAGGCCCAGCCCGTCGGTGGGGTTGGAGACCTGCACCCGCTTGCCGTCGGGCAGCGTCGGCTGCGGGATGCCCCGGAACTTCTCCGTGCCCAGCGCCTTCACGTGGTCCTGGTAGGAGCCCAGGTTGTGGTTCAGCATCCCGATCGTGCCGGAGTCCCACTGGGCGACCATCTTGGTGAAGTCGTTGTTCAGGTCGGCCGCCGGGGTGACCCTCTTGAACAGGCCGGCGTACTTCTTCAGCGCGGCCACGTTGCGGGGGTCGTTGACGGTGGTCTTCTTCCCGCCCGCGTCCCAGAACGAGGTGATCCCGGACTGCCCGTACATCGCGTCCAGGGCCTGGGCGATGGAGCCGGTGCCGCCCCGGATGGTGTAGCCGAACGCGTTCTTGCGGGTGTCGGTGAGCTTGTCCGCGGCCGCGTAGAACTTGTCCCAGGTGGTCGGAGCGTCCAGGCCCGCCTTCTTGAACAGGTCGGTGCGGTAGTACAGGACGCCGTTGTTCGCGGAGGTCGGCACCGAGTACAGCTTGCCGTCACCGCCGCCCGCGGCCCGCAGCGAGGTGATCATGTCCTTGTTCATCTTGCCGCTCAGGGACGACTTCGCGAGCCGGCCGTCCACGGGGTCCAGCGCGTTCTGCGCCGCGAAGCCCGCGAGCATCGCCGCGTTGACCCCGCCGACGTCCGGCAGGCCGCCGCCCTGGATGGCCGTGTCCACCTTCGACTGGTAGTCGGTGGACGGGATGCCGACGTACTCGACGTCGATGTCCGGGTTCGCCTTCTCGAAGTCGGCGATGATCTGCTTCCAGATCTCGGTGCGCACACCTCCGTTGTTGTCCCAGAACACGATCTTTCCCTTGCCGCTGCCCTCGGCGCCCGCGTCGCCGCTCCCGCCGCTGCCGTCGTCGCCGCAGGCGGTGACGGTCAGGGCGAGTACGGCTCCCAGGGCGACGGCGGCCGTGGTGCGGCGCGCGCCCGTGCTGGTCCTGCGCTTGCTGGTCTTCATTGGCCGGCTCTCTTCTTCTGGATCAGACGGGGAATCGAAGCTGTGGGGGGTCGGTCATCGGCGAGGAGGACCGCCGGCTGCGGGCGCCGGACCTCCCCGTGGTGCGTACGGGCCGGATCACAGGGAGCCGACCCGGAACCGCGTGAACGTCGCCGCGCCGGCGTGTCCCTGGCCCGCGTTCGCGAGGCCGAACAGTCCGAGGAGCGAGCCCACCCAGCGCCACGGCGTGGCGGCGAACACCGGTCCCGAGGGACGCGGTCCGTCGCCGGTGTCGTGGAAGAAGCGGCAGCGCGCCCCCGCGTCGATCTCGACGCGCAGCAGGACCCGCCCGAGCGGCGCGGGCCGCGCCCGGCCCGCGTCCCGCTCCCGGTCGGCCCCGGCCTCCGCGAACCGGTGCACGACCCGCGCGGAGCCGTCGGCGTCCCGCTCCAGGCCGATCCAGCAGTACGCGTCCCCGAGCACCGCGAGACCGGCCCGTGCGCCCGGTTCGGTACTGTCGAGGCGCAGTTCGACCTCCACCGCGCTCGGGGTGCCCGGCAGCCGCTGGGTCAGCACGCTCGGCAGCCGGCGCAGGTCGTGCGCCTCGGCGGAGCGGACACAGGCCAGGCGCAGCCCGTCGCCGGAGTGCTGGGTGGCCCAGCCGTCGCGGGGGTTGGCCGTCCACGACCACTGCCGGCCGAAGCGTCCGCCGGGGAAGTCGTCGCCGGTGGCGGGCGCGGCGGGCGGCTGCGCGGGCAGGTCCGGCCTGCGGTGCGCGGCGACGGGGGCGCCCTCGTCCCCGATCACCGGCCAGCCGTCGCCGCCCCAGCGCATCGGCTGGAGGTGCACGACCCTGCCGTAGGCGCCGCGCTGCTGGAAGTGCAGGAACCAGTCCTCACCGGAGGGGGTGCGCACCCAGCCGCCCTGGTGCGGGCCGTTGACGTCGGTGCCCTTCTGTTCGAGGACGATCCGCTCCTCGTAGGGGCCGGAGAACGCGCGGGAGCGCAGGGCGCCCTGCCAGCCGGTCGCCACTCCCCCGGCGGGCGCCAGAATCCAGAACCAGCCGTCGTGCCGGTAGAGCTTGGGCCCTTCGAGGGTGAACCAGCCCGGGATGCGGTCCGCGTCGACGATCACCTCGCCCTCGTCGAGGAGTTCGGTGCCGTCGGGGTGCATCCGGTGGCCGGTGAGGCGGTTCTTGACGCCGGAGCGCGACTTCGCCCACGCGTGCACGAGGTAGGCGTCGCCCGTCTCCTCGTCCCACAGCGGGCAGGGGTCGATCAGCCCCTTGCCCGCCTTCACCAGGTGGGGCCGGGTCCAAGGACCGCGGACACCCGGCGCGTTGACCTGGAGGATGCCCCGGTCGGGGTCGCCCCAGAAGATCCAGAACCGGTCGTCGTGGTGGCGCAGGGCGGGGGCCCAGATCCCGCAGTCGTGCCGGGGGTCGGCGAACTCCGCCTCGGGTTCGAGCCGTTCGACGGCGTGGCCGACCAGGGTCCAGTTCACCAGGTCGCGGGAGTGCAGCAGGGGCAGGCCCGGGGCGCGGCCGAAGCTGGAGGCGGTGAGGTAGTAGTCGTCGCCGACGCGCAGGACGTCGGGGTCGGACCAGTCCGCGTTCAGCACGGGGTTGGTGTAGTGCGTCGCGGTGCTCACCCGCTCACCGCCTTGCGGACCAGCGCCGCCGCTTCGGGCCGGCCGACGCGGCCGTCGGCGACGACGGTGACGACCCGGCGGTGCACCGTCTCTCCCGGCGGTACGGGCAGCCGCTCGGTGCCGGCCAGCGAGGAGCCGACGCCGGGGTAGCCGGCGGCGCGCACGAACCACGGGTCGTGGCGGGTGCGTTCGGTGGCTCCGGCGAAGACCAGGGTCCAGTCGGAGCCAGCGAGCGCCACCCAGGGGGCGCGGGTGCCGTGGATCTCCGCCTCGCCCTCGCGGTCGGCGGTGAACACCTCCGGCGGGGTCTGCGCCATGGGGGCCCGCCAGAAGAACCCGCCGTAGGCCGCGCCCGGACGCCCGTTGGTGGCGGGGCTGCCGAGGGACAGCGGGCGGGAGGTGACGTTGGTCAGGGCGAAGGTGAGGTCGAGCGCCCAGGCGGACGCGGTGAGTTCGGTGGCGGTGACCGTGCGGTGCTCGTGCAGCAGCTCGGCGCCCTGGGCCGTCCAGCGCAGCTCCCCGGCGAACCCGCCCGGCTCGCACGGCCGCAGGGTCGTGTGCGTCTGGACGCCGTGGTTGTCGAGTTCGACCGGTCCCCGGTCGCGGACGAAGGTGCGTCCGCCCCAGAAGTTGGCCCCCTCGACGTCGGGGACGGCGACACCGGCGCCGAGGTGGTGTGCGTGGTCGGCGGGTCCGGCCTCGGTGACGGCGGTGCCGGCCAGGGTGGTGACGGGGTGCAGATGGGGGCGCGGGGAGAGCCGGGCCGGCAGGTCGGGCCGGGTGACGTAGCGGCCGACCGGGCGGCCCGCGACACGCAGCACCGGGGTGTCGTGGTCGGTCATCGGCTGCTCACCTCCTTCGTGCGGGCCGCGCCCGCCCAGGGCGCGCGCAGCTCGGAGTAGAGGGCGAGGGTGTCGGCGGCGGCCGCGACCAGGGCCTCGACGCCGGGGACGACGCGGCGCCGCTCGCCGGGGAGCAGCCGCCAGGCCCCGTCCGGCAGCGGGGCCGGGTCGGGGGCGAGCCGGATCGCCTCGACGACGCGCATGAAGGCGCCGGTGTCCTCGGGCGCGGCCAGCAGGGGGGTGCCGTCGGTGAGATGCCGGACGAGGTTCTCCAGCAGGTCCGTGCGGCCGTACGTGAACTCCTCGGGGCCGTGGCCCGCGCGCTGGAGCAGGACGCGGTCCTGCTTGTACCAGAAGGTGATCCGGCCGTGCGTGCCGTGCACGACGACGTAGGGTTCGCCGGGCTCCTCGGCGCACAGGGTGGCCCCGACGACGACGCGGGGTCCGGCCGCGGTGGTGACGCGGACGCACGAGGTGTCGTCGGACTCGATGTCGTTGGCGCGCAGCAGTTCGGTCTCGATGCCGGTGACGTCCTCGGCGCGGGGGGCGCCGCCGAGGGCGAGGGCGGTGGCGACGGCGTGCGCGAGGGGGTTGGTGAGCACCCCGTCGACGACGTCGGCGCCGTCGAGCCGGCGCCGGCCCGACCAGGGCGCCCTGCGGTAGTACGCCTCGTCCCGGGCCCAGGCCCCGGCGGCGCCGATCCCGGTGATCTCGCCGACCGCCCGCTCCTCGACCAGGGCGCGGATCGCGGGCAGGGCGTGCGAGCCGAGCGACTGGAAGCCGATCTGGCAGGCGACCCCGGCCTCGGCGACGCCGTCGGCCATGCGCCGGAACTCGGCGTAGGAGGGCGCGGGCGGCTTCTCCAGCAGCAGGTGCACGCCCTTGCGGGCGGCCGTGAGCGCCAGGGCGGTGTGGGTGGGGATCGGGGTGCAGATCACCGCGACGCGCGCGCCGGTGGCGTCCAGGAGGGCCCCGAAGTCGGCGGACTGCGCCGGCTCCCCCAGCCCTTCGGGGATCTCCCGCGCGCTCAGCGGGGTCAGTTCGCAGATCCCCGCCAGCCGTACGACGCCCTGCCGCTGGAGCCTTTCGAGGTTGGCGAGGTGCCAGCGGCCGTGGCCGCGGGCGCCGGCGAGGACCACGGGTGGGGCGGAGTCCGCCGGGCGCCCCGTCATCCCTTCACCGCGCCCGCGCTGAAGCCCGTGACCAGCCACTTCTGGATGAAGGCGAAGACGATCACGACGGGCACGGCCGCGATGATGCCGCCCGCGGCGAGCGCCCCGAGGTCGACGCTGTCCGCGCCCATCAGGGTGTTGAGGCCGACCGGGATGGTCTGCTTCTCCTGGTTGTTGAGGAACATCAGGGCGAACAGGAAGTGGTTCCAGGAGCCGACGAAGGCGAAGGAGCCCACGGCGATCAGGCCGGGCCGCAGCAGCGGCAGGACGACGACCCTGAAGGCCGTCAGCCGGTTGCAGCCGTCCACCCAGGCCGCCTCCTCCAGGGAGTACGGCACGTTCTTGATGAAGTTGCTGATCAGGATCATCGACAGCGGCAGCTGGAAGACGGTCTCGGCGATGACGACGCTGGCCAGCGAGTTGATCATCTTGAGCTCGGCGAAGATCTCGAACAGCGGGACCAGCAGCAGGGCGCCCGGGACGAACTGCGAGCACAGCAGGGCGAGCATGAACGCCCGCTTGATCTTGAAGTCGAAGCGCGCGAGGGCGTAGCCGCCGGCCAGGGCGACGAGGGTCGTGGTCACCAGGGTGGCGAGGCCGACGAGGACGCTGTTCTGGAAGTAGGTGGCGAAACTGCGGTCGGTCCAGACCTTCTCGAAGTGGTCGAAGGTCATCGGCCACGGCACGAGGGAGGTCGAGCCGGCCGGGCGCAGCGAGAACAGCAGGATCCAGTAGAAGGGGATCAGGGTGAAGAGGAGGTAGACGGAGAGCGGCAGGTAGATCTGCCAGCGCGGGACCTCGTCCCAGGCGCGGTGCCGGCGGCCGGGGCGCGGCGGCTCGGGGGCGGCCGGCGCCGGGACGGGCGCGGTCTTGACGGCTTCCTTCACGCTCACTTGTCCTCACCTCCGAACTTGCTCAGCCGCAGATAGACGATCGAGCAGAAGAGCAGAATCACGAACGCGACCGTGGTCAGCGCGGACGCGTAGCCGAAGTTGCGCGCGTCGATGCTGGTCTTGGCGATGTACAGCGGCAGGGTGGTGGTCGCTCCCGCGGGGCCGCCGCCGGTCAGGGTGTAGAGCAGGTCGACGTTGTTGAACTCCCACACCCCGCGCAGCAGCGTGGACAGGACGATGGCGTCCTTCAGATGGGGCAGGGTGATGTGCCAGAACTGCTGGAGCCGGCCCGCGCCGTCGACCTCGGCCGCCTCGTACAGGTCCTTGGAGGCGGACTGGAGGTCGGCGAGGATGAGGATGGCGAAGAAGGGCACCCCGCGCCAGAGTTCGGCGAGCACGGCGGCCGAGAAGACGGTGGAGGTGTCCGACAGCCAGCTGGTGCCGTAGGAGCCGATGCCGACGTCGGCGAGGTAACGGGTGATGCCCGTCTGGGAGTTGTAGAGCAGCACCCAGATCACCGAGGTCAGGACGCCGGAGACGGCCCACGGGGAGAAGACGAGGGCCCGGCCGAGGCCGCGGCCGGCGAACGTCTGGTTGACGATCAGCGCGAGCGCGAGGCCGAGCAGCAGCTGGAGCCCGACCTCCACGACGACCCACTTGGCGCTGAAGACCAGGGTGTCCCAGAACAGGGCGTCCTCGGTGAAGGCACGGACGAAGTTGTCGAAGCCCGCGAAGCCGTTCCGCCACGGTTTGGTGGGGTTGTAGTTCTGCAGGCTGTAGTAGAAGACGCTGACGACCGGGTAGGCGATGAAGCCCAGCATGAGCAGGACGGCCGGGCCGATCAGCAGATACGGGAGCCTGCGCGGGGTGGCGGAGGTGCGGCGCCGCCGGGGTGGCTCGGGCGGTTTCGCCACGGCTGCGGCTTGGGCCATGACTGTTCTCCGTTCTCGTGCGTGGTGCGTGCGGTGTGCGTACGTGGTGCAGGAAGCGCTTTCTCCACGGGTGTCGGACGCCCGTGGTCCTGCGGTGGGCGTACCGGTCGTGGTCGGGCGGGCCGTGCGGGGCCCCGTGGGGTGCGGGGCCCGCCGTCAGCCCGCGTAGGGATCGGGCGAGGTGCCCGGCCGGGCCAGGAACTCGAAGTCGCAGCCGGTGTCGGCCTGGGTGATCTGTGCGTCGTGGAGCGCGGCGTAGCCCCGCTCGTGGCGCTTGGGCGGCGGCGTCCACGCGGCGCGGCGGCGCTCCAGCTCCGCGTCGTCCACGTCGAGGCGCAGGACGCGCGCCTCGACGTCCAGGGTGATCGTGTCGCCGGTGCGGACGAGGGCCAGCGGCCCGCCGACGTAGGACTCGGGCGCCACGTGGAGCACGCAGGCGCCGTAACTCGTGCCGCTCATCCGCGCGTCGGAGATCCGGACCATGTCCCGCACCCCCTGTTTCAGCAGGTGGTCCGGGATCGGCAGCATGCCGTACTCCGGCATCCCGGGACCGCCCTTGGGCCCGGCGTTGCGCAGCACCAGCACGCTGTCGGCGGTGATGTCCAGCGCGGGGTCGTCGATGGTGCGCTGCATGGTGCGGTAGTCGTCGAAGACGACCGCGGGTCCGGTGTGCTTGAGCAGCCGCGGTTCGGCGGCGATGTGCTTGATGACGGCGCCGTCCGGGCAGAGGTTGCCGCGCAGCACGGCGACCCCGCCCTCGGACGCGACCGGGTTGTCCCGGGTGCGGATGACGTCGTCGTCGTGGACGCGGGCGCCCGCGATCTGCTCGCGCAGGGTGTCGTGGGACACCGTGGGCCGGTCCAGGTGGAGCAGGTCCGGGATGCGTGAGAGGAACCCGGGCAGTCCGCCGGCGAAGTGGAAGTCCTCCATGAGGTACGTCTGTCCGCCGGGCCGGACGTTGGCCAGCACCGGCACGGTGCGCGCGATGCGGTCGAAGTCGTCGAGGGTGAGGCGTACGCCGGCGCGTCCGGCCATGGCGATGAGGTGGATGACGGCGTTGGTGGAGCCGCCGAGGCCGAGGACGGTCGTGACGGCGTCCTCGAACGCCGCACGGGTGAGGATCTCGCTCAGCCGCCGGTCGCGGTGGACCAGTTCGACGGCCGTCATGCCGGCCTTGGCGGCCATCCGGTCGTGCCCGGAGTCGACGGCCGGGATGCTGGAGGCGCCCGGCACGGTCACCCCGAGGGCCTCCGCGGCGGCGGTCAGCGTGGACGCCGTGCCCATGGTCATGCAGTGGCCGGGCGAGCGGGCGAGGCCGCTCTCCAGCTCGCCCATCTCGCAGTCCCCGATGAGACCGGCGCGCTTGTCGTCCCAGTACTTCCACATGTCGGTGCCGGAGCCGAGGACCTCGCCCCGCCAGTGGCCGGGGAGCATGGGGCCGGCGGGCACGAAGACCGCCGGGAGGTCGGCGGAGGCGGCCCCCATCAGGAGCGCGGGGGTGGACTTGTCGCAGCCGCCCATGAGCACGGCGCCGTCCACCGGGTAGGACCGCAGCAGTTCCTCGGTCTCCATCGCGAGCAGGTTGCGGTAGAGCATCGGGGTCGGCTTCTGGAAGGTCTCGGAGAGCGTGGAGACCGGGAACTCCAGCGGGAACCCGCCGGCCTGCCACACGCCGCGCTTCACGGCCTGCGCGCGGTCCCTGAGGTGCACGTGGCACGGGTTGATGTCGGACCAGGTGTTCAGGATCGCGATGACCGGCTTGCCGAGGTGCTCCTCGGGGAGATAGCCGAGCTGGCGGGTGCGGGCCCGGTGGCTGAAGGAACGCAGTCCGTCGGTGCCGTACCACTGGTGGCTGCGGAGTTGTTCGGGGCGCCTGCGCTCGGTCACAGCGACCACCCCGCGGCTATGGAGGCGACCTCGGCGCGCTCGGCCTCGCCGAGGTGGCGGCTCGGCGGGCGCACCTCGCGGCGGCACAGGCCGAGGGAGGCGAGGGCCTCCTTGACGACCGTGACGTTGTCGGCGGACCCGTCGGCCGCGCGCAGTTCCTCGAACCGTCGGATCTGCGACCAGACCTTCATGGCGGCCGGGTAGTCCCCCGAGCGCAGGGCCTCGATCATGTTCAGGGAGACCGCGGGGGCGACGTTGACCAGTCCGGAGGTGAAGCCGGTGGCGCCCGCGGAGAAGTACGAGGGGGCGTACGGCTCGGCGAGCCCGGCGACCCAGACGAACCGCTCCAGTCCCGCGTCGCGGGCGAACGCGGCGAACCGGGCGGCGTCCGGGACGGCGTACTTCACGCCGATCACGTTGGGGCAGGCGTCGGCGAGTTCGGCCAGCCGCGCGCCGGGGAGCTGGGGGTTGCGGATGTAGGGGACGACCCCCAGCTCGGGGACGGCCGCGGCGATGTCGCGGTGGTAGTCGACCCAGCCGCTCTGCGAGACGTAGGGGTGGACGGGCTGGTGGACCATCACCATCTGCGCGCCGAGGTCGCGGGCGTGGCGCGCGGAGGCGACGGCGGTGGGCACGTCGTGGCCGACGCCGACGAGGACGACCGCGCGGTCGCCGGCCTCGGCGACGGTGGCCTCGGTGACCAGGCGGCGCTCCTCGGGGCTGAGGGCGTAGAACTCGCCGGTGTTGCCGTTCGGTGTGAGCGTGGTGACACCCGCGTCGAGCAGGCGGCGCAGCAGCGCGCGGTGGGTGTCCTGGTCGACCGTGCCGTCCTCGGCGAAGGGGGTGACGGGGATGGCCACCACGTCGGCCAGGGCCGCGCGCTGGATCTCGAACGTGGTGGTCATGCGAGTGCGTCCTCTCCCTGCGCCGAGGCCACCGTGCCCGGGAAGGCACGCTCGACGAACGAGCCGATGTGGGTGTGCAGGGCGCGCGCGGCGCCGTCGGCGTCCCCGGCGAGCGCGAGCCGCAGGATCTCCCGGTGCTCGCCCGCCTCCTGCTGCCAGGAGGGGGAGGCCGCCCAGGCGACGGCGGAGACCAGGGCGGCCTGGTCGCGGACCTCGTCGAGCATCCGGCCGAGCAGCGGGTTGCCGCACGGGAGGTAGAGCGCGCGGTGGAACTCCCGGTTGGCCAGGGACCGTTCGGCGGTGTCACCGGCTTCGTCGGCGCGGGTCAGCGCGTCGCGGGCGGCGTCCAGGGAGGCGCCGCGCCGTACGGCCCGTCTGAGCGCCTCGGGCTCCAGCAGCAGCCGCACGTCGTACACCTCGCGCGCCATGTCCGCGTCCACCATGCGCACCGTGACGCCCTTGTACTGGCTCATCACGACCAGCCCGGTTCCGGCCAGCGTCTTGAGCGCCTCGCGCACCGGGGTCTTGGACACCCCGAACTGCGCGGCGAGTTCGGTCTCGACGAGGGCCTGACCGGGCGTCAGCCGTCCGGTCAGAATGCGGCGTTTGATCTCCTGGAGCACGAACTGCGTGCGGGAGGGGATCGGGGTGGGCACAGAGGTCATGCGCGCCTCTCGGATCTTCGCGAGAAGGGTCTCGCGTAGGGGATCTCGCATATCGCGTCTCATATATGACGTACGAAGTACGACGCGATGAAAGTAGGAGGGGGCGCGTGTTTCGTCAATGCTTCCGACAGAGAAACTCTG
>NZ_AGBF01000085.1 GCF_000225525.1 Streptomyces zinciresistens K42
GGGGGCGCCGCGGGCGGCGGTGCGCGCCAGGCGGCGCCGCCGGCGAACGGCGCCATGGCGGACGCCCTGCGGCGCGCGGGTCTGCTCGACCCGAAGAAGGGCGGGCGCTGATCCGGCGGACGCCCACCGGGACATCCGACGGCCCCGGACCCTCCGTACGACGCGGAGGGTCCGGGGCCGTCGGGCGCGAGCCGGTGCACCTTCCCGGTCACGGCCTCAGCGTTCGGTGACCTTGCCGTCGGCCACGTCGAGGCGGCGGGTGACGTGGACGGCGTCGAGCATCCGCCGGTCGTGGGTGACCAGGAGCAGGGTGCCCTCGTAGGCGTCCAGGGCCGACTCCAGCTGCTCGATGGCCGGCAGGTCGAGGTGGTTGGTGGGCTCGTCCAGGACCAGCAGGTTGACACCCCGGCCCTGGAGGAGGGCGAGGGCGGCGCGGGTGCGCTCGCCCGGGGAGAGGGTGCCGGCCGGGCGCAGCACATGGTCCGCCTTGAGGCCGAACTTGGCCAGCAGGGTGCGCACGTCGACCGGTTCGGCGTCGGGGACCGCGGCGTGGAAGGCGTCCAGCAGGGACTCCTCCCCGTGGAACAGCCCGCGGGCCTGGTCGACCTCCCCGACCAGCACGCCGGAGCCGAGGGCGGACCGCCCCGCGCTGAGGGGGACGCGGCCGAGGAGGGCGCCGAGCAGGGTCGACTTGCCCGCGCCGTTGGCGCCGGTGACCGCGACCCGGTCCGCCCAGTCGATCTGGAGGGACACCGGCCCCAGGGTGAAGCCGTCGCGGTGCACCTCGGCGTCCCGCAGGGTCGCCACGACCGCGCCCGAGCGCGGGGCCGAGGCGATCTCCATCCGCAGTTCCCACTCCTTGCGCGGCTCCTCGACGGTCTCCAGGCGCTCGATCATGCGCTGGGTCTGGCGCGCCTTGGCGGCCTGCTTCTCGCTGGCCTCGCTGCGGAACTTGCGGCCGATCTTGTCGTTGTCGCCGCCCGCCTTGCGGCGCGCGTTCTTGACGCCCTTGTCCATCCAGGAGCGCTGCATCTGGGCGCGGTCCTGGAGGGCGGCCTTCTTGTCGGCGTACTCCTCGTAGTCGTCGCGGGCGTGCCGGCGGGCCACGTCGCGCTCCTCCAGGTAGGCCGCGTACCCGCCGCCGTAGAGGTTGATCTGCCCCTGGGCGAGGTCGAGTTCGAGGACCTTGGTGACCGTGCGGGTGAGGAACTCGCGGTCGTGGCTGACGACGACGGTGCCGGCGCGCAGGCCGCTGACGAAGCGTTCGAGGCGCTCCAGGCCGTCGAGGTCGAGGTCGTTGGTGGGCTCGTCCAGGAGGAAGACGTCGTAGCGCGAGAGCAGCAGGGAGGCGAGGCCCGCGCGGGCGGCCTGGCCGCCGGACAGGGAGGTCATCGGCTGGTCCAGGCCCACGGCCAGGCCGAGGGAGTCGGCGACCTCCTCGGCCCGCTCGTCGAGGTCGGCGCCGCCCAGGCCGAGCCAGCGCTCCAGGCCGGTGGCGTACGCGTCGTCGGCGCCGGGTGCCCCGTCGACCAGGGCCTGGGTCGCCTCGTCCATGAGCCGCTGGGCCTCGGCGACGCCGGTGCGGCGGGCCAGGAACCGCCGGACGGTCTCGCCGGGGCGCCGTTCGGGCTCCTGCGGGAGGTGGCCGACGGTCGCGGACGGCGGGGACAGCCGCAGCTCGCCCTCCTCCGGCGCGGTGAGCCCGGCGAGCAGGCGCAGCAGCGTGGACTTGCCGGCGCCGTTGGCCCCGACCAGGCCGATCACGTCCCCGGGTGCCACGACCAGGTCGAGTCCGCTGAACAGGGAGCGGTCGCCATGGCCGGCGGCGAGGTTCTTGACGACGAGGGTGGCAGTCACAGCCCGCGATCCTAACGGCCGGGGCGGGCCCGGGGCACATCGGTTCACCGGGCGGCACGGTGCCCGTCGCGGTCGTCCGGGCGAGGGGCGGCAGCGCCTCGGGGCCGTTCCCCGGCGGGGACGGCGGTGACAGCCGGTTGCGGCCGGTGGCGGGGCGGGGCGGGGCGGGAGGGAAGGCGGGCCCGGCCCGGGACGAGGCGGCCGCGCGGGGCGCGCCTCCTGCCGGGCCGGGCCGTGATCAGGCGTGCTCGTGGCCCAGCGGGTCGCCCGCCACCTCGGTGCCGACGCCCGGTCCGACCTTGATGGCGAATTCGCCGTCGTACTTCTTGTGGCCCTCGATGACGGCGAGTTCCACGGCCTCGGAGCCGATCTCGTTGCGCACGATGACGGGGTCGCGGCGCAGATCGCGCATGAGGGCGAAGCACATGCCGATCATCACCAGGACGAAGGGCGCCGCGGCGAGGATCGTGAGGTTCTGCAGACCGGTGAGCGCGTCGCCCTCGCCGCTGCCGACGAGCAGCATGATGGCGGCGACGGCGCCGGTCACCACGCCCCAGAACACCACGACGAACCGGCCGGGCTCCAGAGCGCCCTTCTGCGAGAGCGTGCCCATGACGATGGAGGCGGCGTCGGCGCCGGAGACGAAGAAGATGCCGACCAGGATCATCACCAGCAGGCTGGTGGCGGTCGCGAGGGGGAACTCCTGGAGGAGGCCGAAGAGCTGGCCCTCGGCGGTGTCCTCGCCGCCGAGCCCGCCGTCGGCCTTCACCTTCATCGCCGAACCGCCGAAGACCGCGAACCAGGCGAGGCTGACCGTGCTGGGCACGAGGATGACGCCGCCGACGAACTGGCGGATGGTGCGGCCCCGGCTGATGCGGGCGATGAACATGCCGACGAAGGGCGTCCAGGAGATCCACCACGCCCAGTAGAAGACGGTCCAGCTGCTCAGCCATTCCGCGACGCCCTCGCCGCCGCTGGCCTCGGTGCGCCCGGCGAGCTGGGGGAGGTCGCCGAGGTAGGCGAAGACCGACGTGGGCAGCAGGTCCAGGACGATGACGGTGGGGCCCGCGACGAACACGAAGAGCGCGAGGACCAGCGCCAGGACCATGTTGGTGTTGGACAGCCACTGGATGCCGCGCTCGATGCCGGAGACGGCCGAGGCGACGAAGGCCAGCGTCAGTACGGCGATGATCGCGACGAGGAGCCCGGTGCTCACGCCGTCCATCCAGTTCAGCACCTGGAAGCCGGAGCCGATCTGGAGCGCGCCCAGACCGAGGGAGGCGGCGGAGCCGAAGACGGTCGCGATGATGGCGAGGATGTCGATGACCCGTCCGGCGCCGCCGTTGGCGTGCTTCTCGCCGATCAGCGGGGTGAAGACCGCGCTGATGGTCTGCCGCCTGCGCTTGCGGAAGGTGCTGTACGCGATGGCGAGGCCGACGACCGCGTAGATCGCCCACGGGTGGAGCGTCCAGTGGAACAGGGTGGTGGCCATCGCCGTCTCCATGCGCTCGCCGGAGTCGGCGGGGCCGGTGCCCGGCGGCGGGGTGGTGTAGTGCGCGAGGGGCTCGCTGACACCGTAGAACATCAGGCCGATGCCCATGCCGGCGCTGAACATCATCGCGACCCAGGAGACGGTGCGGAACTCGGGTTCCTCGCCCTCCGCGCCGAGCCGGATCCGGCCGTAGCGGCTGACGGCCAGCCACAGGGCGAAGACCACGAAGGCCGAGGCGGCCAGGATGAAGGCCCAGCCGCCGTTGCGGATGAGCCCGCCGAGCATCTTCGAGGACACGCTCTCCAGCGAGTCCGTGGCGGCCCAGCCCCAGACCACGAAGGCCACGGTGATGGCGGCGGTGACGCCGAACACCACCCGGTCGGTGCGGTGGCCGGAAAGGTCCGCCGGACCTTTCCGGCCACCTCTGTTCTTCAGATCATCGGTCATCTGCGGCGCCTTCCCCGGTCGACGGGGGATACGCCGGTTCCCCATCGTCTTCCCAGGACCTGCCACAGATCACGTCCGTTGCTCCCGTCTCAGCAGTCGGGGTCCGGCTCACCCGCGGTGAGCCGGTAGGGGGCGCGGGCGTCGAGCAGCAGCGGGACGAGCGCGCGCAGCGGCTGACGCAGCGGCACCAGTTTGCCCCGGGTGCGCACTCCGTGCAGCGCGAGCACCTCCTTGACCTGCGCGTACTGGGCGTCGGTGAGCCGGTAGCCGCAGGGCGGGTCCTGGATCACCTCGGCCGGTCCGGGCGGGTCGTTGTCGGCGCCGCCGACGTACACGGGACCGGTGTCGTTCCGGCCGGCGAGCCGGGCGGCGGTGGTCGCCCGCTCGATCCGCTCCCTGCGTACGTCGGTGAAGCGGACCAGCCCCTTCAGCGCGGCGAGCTGCGAGCCCACGCGGCGCCGCTTGTTGAGTGCGGCGTCGGCCTGTTCCGCCGCGGTGAGCGCGTCGACGCGGCTCTCGATGAGCAGCCCCGCCGCGTGCTTGACGCCCGCCGTGTTGCGCAGGATCCGCTCCTGGCCGTCGCCCGCGACCTGCCGGATCTCCTCGCCGCTCGCCGGGTCGGTCCAGATGCCGTACGTGCCCGTCGAGTGGCCGGCGGCCGCGGCGGCGGGGCGGACGTAGGAGGCGGACAGGGTGCGGGCCTCGTCGCGGACCGCGCCGTCCGTGTTGAGGTTGCGCGGCCACAGGTCGAACAGGTCCTTGTCGTAGTAGGGGGGTGTGGCGCCGTACTCGTGCAGGTCGTAGAGGACGTCGGGGCGGCGGTCGCGGACCACCGCGGCCATGGCGCGCGCCTCCGCGCTGCGCAGCGCGAGGTGGTCGCGGTTGACGTCGGTCCCCTCGCTGTTGGCCCGGGTGTCCGCGGCGCGGCCGTCCGGGTTGGCGGTGGGCACGACGAGCACGGTGGTGCGTTCCAGGAAGCGCCTGGTCGGCCGGTCCTGCGCGTAGGCCAGGTCGCGGACCGTGGACAGGCACGCCTCCCGGCCGGAGGGTTCGTCGCCGTGCTGACTGCACACCAGGAGCACCTTGTTCGCGGCGGGCCGGATGCCGATCCGCACCAGCTGGAGCGGGCGGCCCTGCGCGGTGGTGCCGATCCGGGCGACGGAGACCCGTTCGCTCGCCCGGTCGACGGCGGACAGGAACCGCTGTTCCTCGGCCGGGCCGGTCCAGCGGGCCCCGTCCGACGTCTCGAAGCCGGTGCGCGGCACGGAGTCCGCGGCGGCCGGGGCGGGCACCGCCAGGAGGGACGCGGTGAGGGCGGCGGCGGTCAGCGCGCAGGCGCCCAGGCGCGTCATCGGCCTCCCTCCGGGACCCGCTGGGCGGTGCGGGGTGCGATCGTCACGCCGTCCGGGCGGCGCGTCTCGGGGGCGAGGGCGGGCGTGCCGGAGGTGGCACGGGCGAAGGCCGCGGCGCCGCCGACGAACGGTACGCGGGCCGAGGTCCGGGCGAGGTCGAGGGTGAGGCCCGGCGTGGTCGACGGCGGGTCGATCAGGTCCCTGTCGGTGCCCGCGACGATCAGGGCGAGCCGGTGCCCGGCCCGGACGACCTGGTCGGTGGCGGCCAGATCGATGGTGATCGTGTACGGCTTGCCCGGGGTGAGCGGGACGCCCCTGCCGGGCGAGGCGTAGGTGCCGAGGTCGGCCCAGCCCCGGCTGACCACGGTCTGGCCGACGTCGGCCGTGCTCGCCCTCGTCTCCTTGAAGCAGGCGCTGTCGCCCGCGGTGCTCGCGCCCCAGCAGGTGCGCTCGGTGAGCGTGGTGATGCCCTCGCCGCTCGCCGTGTAGTCCCGGATGGTGTCGGGTCCGACGTCGACCAGGACGGCGGACAGATGGGCCGTCGAGGTGGTCGGGGTCGCGGTCACGGTGACCCGGGAGGAGCCGGACAGGCGCAGGTCGCGGCTGAGCGGACGGGTCACGAAGCCCGCCTTGTCGGGGGTCGGCCGGTCGATGTCGGCGGCCCAGTCGTTCTCGCCGCGGCGCGGGTCGTCGGTGAAGGACTCGGTGCCCCGGGCCGGGCGCAGCCCGAGGGTGCCGACACCCTCCTGGTCGCCCGGGGCGGGGCGCAGGGTGGCGGTGGAGGTGCCGCGCGGGGGCCAGACCGGGGAGGTCGTCCACTGGTCGGGGGCGCGCTCGATGTCCGCCATCGGCTCGCGGTCGATGCCGTTGTCGTAGCCGAGGAGTTCGTGGTCGAACCAGCGCTGGAGGGTGCTGACCCATGCGGCGCGGCGGAAGTCGAAGGGGTCGACGTGGCCGGTCCGGGAGAGCCAGATCTTGCGCTCCACGCCGTTCTTCGCGAGGGCGTCCCACCACTGGCCGACGTGCTTCATCCGCACGTTGAGGTCCTGCATGCCGTGGACGAGGAAGACGCTCGCCTTGACCTTGCGCGCGTCCTTGACGTAGTCGCGCTCGTTCCACAGCGGTGTCAGATCGCCGGTGCGCGGGGCTCCGTCGGCCAGCGCCTGCTGGACGGCACCGCACCGGGCGCGGGCGTCGGGGCTGTCGACGTAGTCGGAGAGCCAGTCGGGGCCGGAGTCGTACAGCGGCGCGCCCTGCTGGAAGTAGTAGTCGTACCAGGAGGAGATGGCGCTGATCGGCACGATCGTCTTCAGGCCCTCGACGCCGGTGGCGGCCACGCCGTTGGCGATGGTGCCGTCCCAGCTCTTGCCGATCATGCCGGTGCGGCCGTTGGTCCAGGTGGCTTTCGCCCGGGTGGTGCCGGTGCGGGTGGTGTACGCCCTGCCGCGGCCGTTGAGCCAGTCGACGACGGCTTTGGCGGACTGGACGTCGGAGCGTCCGCCGACGTCCACGCAGCCGTCGGAGCGGTTGGTGCCGGCGAGGTCGACGCCGACGACGGCGTAGCCCCGCGGGACGAAGTAGTTGTCGTAGAACAGCGGCATCCCGACGATGTCGCCGCCGGCGTCGTACGTCTTGCGCTGGCTCTCGTTGCCGCGCCCGCAGCAGGAGTAGTACGGGCTGGCGTCCATGATGACGGGCACCTTGCGGCCCTGCGCGGCGGGTTCGGCGGGCCGGACGATGTCGACGGCGACCCGGTCCTTCTCGCCGTCGCGGTCGAGGTCGAGTCCGGTGTCCACCCAGACGGCCTCGCGGACGGCGTCGGCGTAGGAGTAGACGGGTCTGCTCTCGCGCGGGCCGGCCTCGGCCGAGGCGGGGGCGAGGAAGGCGGCCATCAGGATGGCGGTGGCCGCGGTCGCGAGCGGTCTCCAGATCGTGAAGCGCGTGCGTTTCGGCATGGGGCGGACGCTACCCCGGGCAACTGCCGTGCAGAAGAGGGCGACTGACGGTGCGTGAGGTGCCCCGGGGCCGGTGGGCGCCCTCGGGTCGGACGCGTCCCGTGACCGCCGTCCGGGGCTCGCGCCACCGCCGTCCGGGCGGCGGTCACGGTGGGCGCGCGGGGCGACGGCCGCGGGCGGCCCCGTCCGTCACCTGGCCGGCGGGTCCCGCGGCACCCGCGGTGAGAGGTGTCACAGCGGTGGTGAGACAGCGATACTGCTGCACATGACGACCGGTACGGAGGATTCGGCCCTCACGATCGACGAGCTGGCCGCGCGGGCGGGTGTCACGGTCCGCACGGTGCGGTTCTACGGCACCAAGGGGCTGCTGCCGCCGCCGGTGATCGGTCCGCGCCGGGTCGGGCACTACGGGCGTGCGCACCTGGCCCGGCTGGAGCTGATCGAGGAGCTCCAGCGGCAGGGCATGACGCTGGCCGCCATCGAGCGCTACGTGGACCGGCTCCCGCCGGACCTGGACGCCCGCGATCTCGCGCTGCACCGGGCGGTGGTGGCGTCCTGGGCACCGGAGTCCGTCCGGTCGGTGACACGGACGGAGCTGGAGCGGCGGGCCGGGCGGGCGCTGTCCGGCGAGGACGTGGAGCGGCTGGCCGCGATGGGGGTGGTCGAGGGCGGCGGCGAGGAGTTCCGGGTCGATCCGGGGCTGCTGCGGCTCGGCGTCGGGCTGCTGGACGTGCCGCTGTCGCAGGAGGCGATCCTCGCGGCCCGGGAGGTCCTGGTCGAGCACGCGCGGACCGCCGCGCGCGAACTGGCCCTGCTGTTCCGCGGCGAGGTGTCCGAGCGGGACACGCGGGACGTGCGGTCGCTGTCGGCGTCCATGCAGCCGCTGGTGGCGCAGGCCCTGCTCACGACGTTCCAGCGGTCGCTGCGCGCGGAGCTGCGGCAGTGGCTGGGCGGTGCGTCACAGGAGGACGGGTCCCGGCCCTGACACGTCGAGGGTCTGCCCGGTCAGGAAGCCGCTGCCCCGGTCCAGGACGTACAGCAGCGTGGACACCAGGTCGGCGGGCTCCTGCGGCCGGCGCCCCGCGACCCCCTCGGCGGTGCCTCGCGGCGCGCCCGGTGTGATCGTGTTGACCGTGATGCCGTACGGCGCGAGGGCGGGGGCGAGCGCGCGGGTGAGGCCGGTGAGGCCCGCCGCCGAGGTGAGGTACGGGATGGCCGAAGGCGCCGCGGGCGGGGCGACGTTGACGATCCGGCCCCAGCCCGCCCGCTTCAGGTGCGGCAGCGCGGCCCGGGTCACCAGGTAGGGCGCCTCCAGGGTGGCCCGCACGACCCGCCGCCACTCCTCGGGCGGTGTTTCCCCGGCGGGTCCTTCCGGGTGCGTGCCCGCGCTGTTCACCACGGCGTGCAGCGTGCCGAACCGGTCGACGGCACGCTCCAGTTGGGCGCGGAGCCGGGCCTCGTCGGCGGTGTCGGCCGTCAGTTCCACGTAGTCGAGGACCTTGGCCGCGGTCTGCGGCTGGGGGCCGAGGTCGAGGCCGGCGACCCGGTAGCCGCGCCGGGCGAGCGCGACGGCGAACGCCTGCCCGAGGCCCTGTGCCGCTCCGGTCACCAGTGCGGTAGGCGTCTCCATGGGCGAAGTGTGATGACCCGTCAGCCATTGTCGCAAGAGCGCGAATTCACCCTCGGGGGGCGGCTGTCGGCCAACGCACTTGGGGAGGTCGGCTGTTGGCCGACAGGTGTGCGGTGAAAGGCCGTTGCCGGGCGAGGGGCGGGCGGCGCCCGCCCCTCGGGAGGTGCCGCCCGCCCCTCGGGGGGTGCCCGCCCCTCGGGGGGTGCCGCCCGCCGTCGGACCCGGGGTCAGCGGCTGTCGGTGAAGACCTCCCCCTTCTCGGCCTTGTCCACCAGCAGCGCGGGGGGCGTGAACCGCTCTCCGTACGTCCGCGCCAGTTCACGCGCGCGGGCCGTGAACCCGGCGACGCCGCCCTCGTAGCCGTTGACGTACTGCAGGACGCCGCCCGTCCAGCCGGGGAAGCCGATGCCGAGGATCGAGCCGATGTTGGCGTCGGCGACGGAGGTGAGGACTCCCTCCTCCAGCAGCCGGACCGTGTCCAGGGCCTCGGCGAAGAGCATGCGCTCCTGGAGGTCCCGGAAGGGGATCCGGGCGCCCTCGCGGGTGAAGTGCTCGCGCAGGCCCGGCCACAGGGCGGTGCGCCGGCCGTTCTCGTCGTAGTCGTAGAAGCCCGCGCCGCCGCTGCGGCCGGAGCGGCCGAACTCGTCGACCATGCGGTCGACGACGGCCTCCGCCGGGTGCGCGGTCCAGGTCCCGCCCGCCTCCTGGACGGCCCGCCTCGACTCGTCGCGGATCTTGCGGGGCAGCGTGAGCGTCAGCTCGTCCATCAGGGACAGCACCTTGGCGGGGTAGCCCGCCTGGGCCGCCGCCTGCTCCACCGAGGCGGGGTCGACGCCCTCGCCGACCATCGCGACGCCCTCGTTGATGAAGTGCCCGATGACGCGGGAGGTGAAGAAGCCGCGGGAGTCGTTGACGACGATCGGCGTCTTGTTGATCCGGCGGACCAGGTCGAAGGCGCGGGCCAGCGCCTCGTCGCCGGTGCGCTCGCCCTTGACGATCTCCACGAGCGGCATCTTGTCGACGGGCGAGAAGAAGTGCAGCCCGACGAAGTCGCCCTGGCGCTCGACGCCTTCGGCGAGCGCGGTGATGGGGAGCGTGGAGGTGTTGGAGCACAGCAGCGCGTCCGGCTCGACGAGGTGCTGGACCTCCTGGAAGACCTTACGCTTGAGCTCGGGGTTCTCGAAGACGGCCTCGATGACCGCGTCGCACCCGGCCACGTCCTGCGGGTCGGCGGTGGGGGTGATGCGGGCGAGCAGCGCGTCGGCCTTCTCCCGGGTCGTACGGCCCCGGGAGACCGCCTTGGCGCACAGCTGCGCGGAGAAGTCCTTGCCCTTGGCGGCCGCCTCCGGGGCCACGTCCTTCAGGACGACGTCGATGCCCGCGCGGGCGCACGCGTAGGCGATGCCCGCGCCCATCATCCCGGCGCCGAGGACAGCGACCTTGCGGACCTGGCGCGGTGCGACGCCCCGGGGCCGGCTGGCGCCGGAGTTGACGGCCTGGAGGTCGAAGAAGAACGCCTGGATCATGTTCTTGGAGATCTGGCCGGCCGCCAGCTCCACGAAGTAGCGCGCCTCGATGACCTGCGCGGTCTCGAAGTCGACCTGGGCGCCCTCGACGGCGGCGGCCAGGATGGCGCGCGGGGCCGGGTAGGGCGCGCCGCCCGTCTGCTTGCGCAGGTTGGCGGGGAAGGCGGGGAGGTTGGCCGCGAACGCGGGGTGGGCGGGCGTGCCGCCGGGGATGCGGTGGCCCGGCCGGTCCCAGGGCTGCTGCGACTCGGGGTGGGCCTCGATGAACGCCCTTGCCTTGGCGAGGAGTTCGTCCCTGCTGGTGGCGACGTCGTCGACCAGGCCGTGCTGCAGGGCGCGCCGCGGGCTGTACCGGGTGCCCTGGAGCAGCACCTTGAGCAGGGCGTCGGCGATGCCGAGCAGGCGTACGGTGCGCACCACTCCGCCGCCGCCCGGGAGCAGGCCGAGGGTGACCTCGGGGCAGCCGATCCTGGCGCCGGGCGCGTCGAGGGCGATGCGGTGGTGGCAGGCGAGGGCGATCTCGTAACCGCCGCCCAGGGCGGCGCCGTTGAGGGCGGCGACGACCGGTTTGCCGAGGGTCTCGATGCGGCGCAGCTGGCGCTTGACCGCCATGCCGCCCTCGAACAGCTCCCGCGCGGTCTCCGGGGTGACCCGGATGAGGTCGCGCAGGTCGCCGCCCGCGAAGAAGGTCTTCTTGGCGGAGGTGATGATGACGCCGCGGAGGGTGTCCTTCTCCGCCTCCAGCCGGTCCGTGACGGCGGCGAGCGAGTCGCGGAACGCCTGGTTCATGGTGTTGGCGGACTGGTTCGGGTCGTCGAGGACGAGGGTGACGACGCCGTCGCGGTCCTGTTCCCAGCGGATGGCGGTGGATCGAGTGCTCATGTGGAGGTGCTCCGTGTGATCCGTGGGGAGGGGGTCAGACGCGCTCGACGATGGTGGCGATGCCCATGCCGCCGCCCACGCACAGGGTGGCGAGGCCGTACCGCTTGTCCTGGCGCTCCAGTTCGTCGACGAGCGAGCCGAGGATGATCGCGCCGGTGGCGCCGAGCGGGTGGCCGAGGGCGATGGCGCCGCCGTTGACGTTGACCTTGTCCAGGGACAGGCCCATGTCCTTGACGAAGCGCAGGACGACCGCCGCGAACGCCTCGTTGATCTCGACGAGGTCGATGTCGTCGATGGTCAGCCCGGCCCTGGCGAGCGCCTTGCGGGTGGCGGGCGCCGGGCCGGTGAGCATGATGGTGGGCTCGGAGCCGGAGACGGCGGCGGCGACGATCCGCGCGCGGGGCGTGAGGCCGTGGCGCTCGCCGACCTCCCGGGAGCCGATCGCGACGAGGGAGGCGCCGTCGACGATGCCGGAGGAGTTCCCGGCGTGGTGGACGTGGTCGATCTTCTCGACCCAGTGGTACTTCTGCAGCGCGACGGCGTCGAAGCCGCCGAGGTCGCCGATGTCCGCGAAGGACGGCTTCAGCTTGGCGAGGGAGTCGGCGGTGGTGCCGGGGCGCAGGTGCTCGTCGTGGTCGAGGACGACGAGGCCGCTGCGGTCCCTGACGGGGACGACGGAGCGGTCGAAGCGGCCCTCCTTCCAGGCGGTGGCCGCCCGCTCCTGGGAGAGGGCGGCGTACTCGTCGACGTCGCGGCGCGAGAAGCCCTCGATGGTGGCGATGAGGTCGGCGCCGATGCCCTGGGGCACGAAGTTGGTGGCCAGGTTGGTCATCGGGTCGTTGAACCAGGCGCCGCCGTCGGAGGCCATCGGCACCCGGGACATGGACTCGACGCCGCCCGCGAGCAGCAGGTCCTCGAAGCCCGAACGGACCTTGGCGGCGGCCATGTTGACCGCTTCGAGACCGGAGGCGCAGAAGCGGTTCTCCTGGACGCCGGCGACGGTGTCCGGCAGTCCGGCGGCGAGCGCGGCGATCCGGGCGATGTCGGAGCCCTGGTCCCCGACGGGGCCGACCACGCCGAGCACGATGTCGTCGATCGCGGCCGGGTCGAGGTCCGGGAAGCGGTCGCGGAGCTCGTGGATCAGACCGACGACCAGGTCGATGGGCTTGGTGCCGTGCAAGGAGCCGCTTGCCTTGCCGCGGCCGCGCGGGGTGCGGATCGCGTCGTACACGTACGCTTCGGTGCTCACGGGGAAGCCTTTCGGTGAGGGTCAGCCCAGCAGGGAACGGCCGATGATCTCCTTCATGATCTCGGTCGTGCCGCCGTAGATGGTCTGGATGCGGCCGTCGGTGAAGGCTCTGGCGACCGGGTGTTCACTCATGTAGCCGTAGCCGCCGTGCAGTTGGAGGCAGCGGTCGGCGACGCGCTTTTGCAGTTCGGTCGCCCACCACTTGGCCATGGAGGCGTGCACGGCGTCCAGGGCGCCCTTCGCGTGGTCCTCGACGCAGCGGTCCAGGAAGGCGCGGGTCACGGCGCACTCGGTGGCCATCTCGGCGATCTCGAAGCGGATGTGCTGCTTGGCGGCCAGCGGCCGGCCGAACGCCTCGCGGTCCTTGACGTGGGTGGTGGTGATCTCCAGCAGGTGCTCGGCGGCGGCGATCGCGGCCACGGCGATGCTCAGGCGCTCCTGGGCGAGGTTCGTCATCAGGTGCGCGAAGGCGCCGTCGCGGTCGCCGAGGAGGTTCTCCGCGGGCACGCGCACGTCGTGGAAGAACAGCTCGGCCGTGTCCTGCGCCTTCTGGCCGATCTTGTCGAGGTTGCGGCCGCGCTCGAAGCCGCGCGCGCCGCGCTCGACGACGAGCAGCGACAGCCCGCGCGCCCCGCCCTCGGGGGTGGTGCGGGCCACGACGATCACCAGGTCGGCGAGGATGCCGTTGGAGATGAACGTCTTGGAGCCGTTGAGCACCCAGTGGTCGCCGCGGTCCTCGGCGCGGGTGCGGATGCCCTGGAGGTCGGAGCCGGCCCCGGGCTCGGTCATCGCGATGGCGGTGATCAGGGAGCCGTCGCAGAAGCCGGGCAGCCAGCGCCGCTTCTGCTCGTCGGTGGCGAGCGAGGTGAGGTAGGGGCCGACGATGTCGTTGTGCAGGCCGAGGGCGAGTCCGGGAGCGCCCGCGCGGGTGAACTCCTCGGCGAGGACCGCGCTGTGGCGGAAGTCGGGGCTGCCGCCGCCTCCGTACTCCTCGGGCACGGCGAAGCCGAGCAGGCCCTGCCTGCCCGCGGCGCGCCAGGCGTCGCGCGGGACGATGCCGTCCTTCTCCCACTGCGCGTAGTGGGGCAGCACCTCCCGGGCGAGGAAGGCCCGCACGCTCGCGCGGAACGCGTCGTGCTCGGGGGCGAAGATCAGCCGCTTCATTCCAGGCCCTTCAGCAGGTCGGGTACGTCCCAGTCGCGGGCGACGCCGGCGGTGTCGGCGCCCGGCCGCGCGGGGCCGGTGCGGACGGCGGTGGGGGTCGCCGAGAAGCGGGGTGCGGGGGCGGGCTGGGTGATGCCGCCGTGGCCGGTGAAGGTGCCGCGGGCGGCGAGGTGCGGGTGGTGGGGGGCCTCGCGCAGCGACAGCACGGGGGCCACGCACGCGTCGGAGCCGTCGAAGACGGCCGTCCACGCGTCCCGGGTGCGGGACCTGAAGCGGGCGGCGACCGCCTCGCGCAGGGCGTCCCAGCGGGCGGGGTCCTCACGGGCGCCGGCGAACCCCTCGACGCCGAGCAGGGTCAGGAACTCGTCGTAGAACCGCGGTTCCAGGGCGCCCACGGCCATGAAGCCGCCGTCGGCGGTCTCGTAGGTGCCGTAGTACGGGCAGCCGCCGTCCAGGAGGTTGGCGCCGCGGCGGTCCTGCCAGCGGCCGGCGGCGAGCATGCCGTGGATCATCGCGGCGAGGTGGGCGGTGCCGTCGACGATCGCGGCGTCGACGACCTGGCCGGTGCCGGTGGCGCGCGCGTGGTGGAGGGCGGCGAGGACGCCGACGACGAGGTAGAGCGAGCCGCCCGCGTAGTCGCCGACCAGGTTGGCGGGGACCGCCGGGGGCCGGCCGGGCTCGCCGGTCATGCCCAGGGTGCCGGTGAGCGCGATGTACGCGATGTCGTGGCCGGCCCGGTGGGCGAGCGGCCCTTCCTGGCCCCAGCCGGTCATCCGGCCGTAGACGAGCCGCGGGTTGCGGGCGCGGCACGCCTCGGGGCCGACGCCGAGGCGCTCGGCGACGCCGGGCCGGTTGCCCTCGATGAGGATGTCGGCGCGCGCGGCGAGGTCGAGGACGCGCGCGGGGCCGCCCGGCGACTTCAGGTCGATCACCACCGAGCGCTTGTTGCGGTTCGTGACGTCGTACGCCGTGTCGATCGCGAGCCCCGGGCCGCCGGGGCGCTCCACGCGGACCACGTCGGCGCCGAGGTCGGCGAGGAGCATGGCGGCGAACGGGCCGGGGCCGATCCCGGCCAGCTCCACCACGCGCACGCCGGTGAGCGGGCCCTGTTCCGGAGTCGTCGCCATCCTGCCCCCAGGCTTGTGACACAACTGCTGTAACACCAGTGATGCTAGGAAGTCGCCCGACCGGGCACAAGAGCAAGCGCTTAGGAAGTTACCCGCCAGAAGCCCGCGCGCGAAGCGGCCCACCGGGCGACACCGCACTCCCGCCGCACGGCCCTCGCGCTCCCGCGGGGCGGCGCGGGGGCGGACCCGCACCCCATGTCCCGCTTCTTCGTGACACGCCCGGTCACGGCCACCGCTCACCTCCGGGCTCCTCGCCGGACCGCACACCCCTCACGCTAGCCTCGGCCACCGACAACGGCGTGTGCGGGACCGAGGGGTGTCATGAGCAGGCTGAGCAGGTCGGAGCGTCCGTACGACATCGTGCTCTTCGGGGCGACGGGGTTCGTCGGGGTACTCACCGCGGAGTATCTCGCCGGGCACGCGCCCGAGGGGCTGCGCTGGGCGATCGCCGGCCGCAGCGCGGGGAGACTGGAGCGGCTGCGGGAGCGGCTGCCCGGCGGCGAGGGGATCGGCGTGCTGGAGGCGGACGCCGGCGACCCGGAGTCGGTGCGGCGGCTCGCCGGGCACGCGCGCGTGGTGGCCTCCACGGTGGGCCCGTACGTGACGTACGGCGAGGACCTGGTCGCGGCCTGCGCGGACGCCGGCACCGACTATCTGGACCTGTGCGGTGAGCCGGAGTTCGTGGACCTGATGTACGTCCGGCACGACGCCCGCGCGCGGGAGACCGGCGCACGGCTGGTGCACGCCTGCGGATTCGACTCGGTCCCGCACGACCTGGGCGCGTACTTCACCGTCCGGCGGCTCCCCGAGGGCGTGCCGCTGACGGTCGACGGATATGTGAGCGCGGACGCCGCATTCTCCGGGGGCACGTTCGCCTCGGCGCTCAACCAGTTCGCCCGGGGACCCCGCGTCCTGGCCGCCGCGCGCGACCGGGCCCGCCATGAGCCGCGCCTGATGGGGCGCCGGGCCCAGGCGCCCGCGGGCGCGCCGCGCTTCGCGGGCGAGGTGGACGCGTGGGCCCTGCCCCTGCCCACGATCGACCCGCAGATCGTGCTGCGCTCGGCACGCGCGCTCGCGCGCTATGGCCCCGACTTCCGCTACCGGCACTACGCGGCCGTGCGCCGGCTGCCCGTCGCCGTGGGCGGGGTCGCGGCCATGGGCGCGCTCGTCACGGCGGCGCAGCTGCCCCCGGCGCGGCGCTGGCTGTCCGCCCGGCTCAAGCCGGGCGAGGGCCCCGGCCCGGAGAAGCGCGCGCGGAGCTGGTTCTCGGTCCGCTTCGTCGGCGAGGGCGGCGGGCGGCGGGTCTTCACCGAGGTGGCGGGCGGCGATCCCGGGTACGGCGAGACGGCGAAGATGTTCGCCGAGTCGGCGCTCTCCCTGGCCTTCGACGACCTGCCGGAGACGGCGGGCCAGGTCACCCCGGCGGTGGCGATGGGCGACGCGCTGATCGACCGGCTGCGCGGCGCGGGCCTGACCTTCCGGGTGGCGGCGACCCGCTGAACCGATTCCGCGGCGGTCGTTCCCCCGACGGTGGAGCGACCGCCTACAGCCCCCACCCCGAGACCGTGTAGATCATCCCGGCGAGCCAGCCGATCCCGGCCAGGGTCGCGACGACCAGCGCGGCGGTCACCGCGCGCTCGACGGGGCGGCCGGGACCGGCGAGGGGCTTGGCGGAACGGTGTGTCGTCGTCATGCGCCCAGCCTGCCCCGCGCAGGCGGCGGCGGCATCCGTACGGGTACTCAGCCGGGGTACTCAGTCCGCGCGCCCGCGCCGGCGCGGGTCCCGGTGTCCTGCGACTCCCCGCACCGGATCGGACCGGCGGTCGAACAGGGGTCGCCCCTCCGTGAGCGGCCGGGGTGCGCCGCCGCACGCGCGGCCCCTCACGCCCGGGGCGCGGTCGCCGTCCTCAGGGCCCTGCGGCACAGGGCGTCCGCGCGGCGGGTCGTCTCGGGGAGGCGGTAGGCGGGGGTCAGCGCCAGGGTGTGGGCGCAGGCGCCGGACAGGGTCGTGCGGTGCCCGACCGAGACGTAGACCGGTTTGACGCCGTCGCGGGTGCGCAGGGCGCGGCCGACCTCCTCCTCGCCCGCCAGGAGCGGGCTGGACGCGCCGCGCCCGGGGCCGGGAGGGTCGCAGGTGAAGGTGAAGGGGTTCTTCGCGACGCCGATCGTCGGGAGTCCGGTGAGGACGCCCAGGTGGCTCGCGAGGCCGAAGCGCCGGGGATGGGCGAGACCGTAGCCGTCGCAGACGACCAGGCCGGGCGGGCAGGGCAGGGCGTCGAGGGCCGCGAGGACCGCGGGGATCTCGCGGAAGGCGAGCAGGCCGGGCACGTAGGGGAACGGGATCCGGCCGACCGCCGTGGCCTCGGCGACGACCTCCAGGCTCGCCGCGTCGAGCACGACGGCGGCCGCGGCGACCACGTCCCGCTCGTCGTCGTAGGCCACGTCCACGCCCGTCACCCGGCCCGTGCCGGGGGGCGGGCCCGGCTCGTCGAGCACCAGCCGCGCGCGCAGTCCGTCCTGCACGGCGCGGGCCTCTTCCTCGGTGGCGGGCCAGCCCGCGGGGATGCGTACGGTCGTCATGATGGCGTCGAGCGTACGGGCCCGCGGGGCGCGTCACGGTCCGCCGTCCGCCCCGCCTACCTGCCGAGCGCCCGCTTGAGCCGGCTCTTGTTCATGTCCGAACGCCCGTGCACATCGCGCCTCCTGGCCTCCTCGTAGAGCTGGTCGTAGGTGGGGCCCTGGGGGCCCTTGCCGGACCGCTCGCCGCCGCGCCGCCCCGAGGACTCGTCCTGGAGGGAGACACGGCCGGCCGTCCTGGACTCACCGGCCCGCGCGCGCTCCTTGTTCACGGTCCGCGCCGCGATCTCCTCGGCGCGGTCGGTGCTCTCGCCCCGGTCCAGGGCGCTCTTCCTGATGTGTTCGTACTGGCGTTCACGCTTGGCGTGGGAACCGGCCGGCATGTGCGCCACTCCTTTCACGGGCTCCGCTCACTGGGTCGGGGCCCGGGTACCCGTGTCGCGGCCGCTCACCTCTCCGGCCGTGCGACCCGGCCCTCCCCCGCCGCCCGGCACGTCCGGTCGGGCGCGCGGTCCACGGTGCCGTACGGCCCGGTGTCCACCTCGGCGCGGCAGGTCCTCGCGGCCCGGCAGGACACCTGCCCCCTCCCGAGCGGATGGACGGTGACAGAGGTCACTCACCCCCGGGGTGCACGGAATGGCTGATTCCGTCGTCTCTTCCCTTGCCCGGACGTCTCCGCCCGGACGTTCGTTCGTCCCGCCGTCACGAGGGAGCAGGCGTTGTCCACCGTCATCGAGCAGCCCGTCGAGGCCCGTCTCGTCGCCGCCGCACCGCGGATGCCGAGCATTCCCGCGACCCTCCACTACGACCGCCGCGACCCGTTCGCCGTGCGGATGACCTTCCCCGCCCCGGCCACCCTGGAGGGCGTGGAGGTCTGCTGGACCTTCAGCCGGGAGCTGCTGCTGTCCGGCCTGGAGGGACCCGAGGGCCACGGCGACGTCCGCGTGCGGCCCTACGGCTACGACCGCACGGTCCTGGAGTTCCACGCCCCGGAGGGCACCGCGGTCGTCCACATCCGCTCGGGCGAGGTCCGCCGCTTCCTGCGGGCCACCCACGACCTGGTGCCCCTCGGCCTGGAGCACCTCCACCTCGACCTGGACCACGACCTGGCCGAGCTGATGCGGGACGCCCGCTGAGGGTCCCGGCCGCGTGCCGGGGCCCTCGGCTCGCGGACGCCGCCGCGGGCGGAGCCCGACGGCGTTCCGGCCGCGCGCCGGGGCCGGCGGGCCGTTCCGGGGTCCGCCGCCCCCCTCGCCCGGCGCCGAGGCCGGGATCAATCACGTTGACACCCCCGCGCACCGCTCCTACGGTGGACGATGTCCTGTTGCCGCCGATTGGAGAAGGACGTTGCTCGTCTGAGGTCCTGAGACACCGCGCCGCACCCCGGTGGTGTGTGCGCAGCGTGCGACCTCGGCGTTCGAGCCGTCCTCACGGAACAGGGCTTTTCCCTCTGCCCGGGACCCCCGCGCCCGTGGTCGCCGGTGTCTCGATACGCGTTTGCCCCTGATCGTTTTCGAGCAACCGCGGAGGGCACCCCGTGCCTACATCCATCAGCTGTACCTCCCTCGCCTTCTCCTGGCCCGACGGCTCGCCCCTCTTCGAGGGTCTGGACGTCACCTTCGGTCCCGGCAGGACCGGACTCGTCGGCGTCAACGGGTCGGGGAAATCAACCCTGTTGAAACTCATCGCGGGTGAACTCACCCCGGCCGAAGGCGTCGTGCGCGTCTCGGGCGAGGTCGGCCACCTCCCGCAGAACATCACCCTGGACACCGGCCTGCGGATCGACGAGGCCCTCGGCATCGCCGCCAAGCGCGCCGCACTGCACGCCATCGAGGCCGGTGACGTGGCCGAGGAGCACTTCGAGACCCTCGGCGACGACTGGGACGTGGAGGAGCGCGCGCTCGCCATGCTCGGCCAACTCGGCCTCGGGCACATCGGGTTGGACCGCACGGCCGGCGAGGTGTCGGGCGGTGAGTCGGTGCTGCTGCGGCTGGCCGCGCTGCTGCTGCGCCGGCCGGACGTCCTGCTCCTCGACGAGCCCACCAACAACCTCGACCTGTACGCGCGCCGGCGCCTCCACGAGGCCGTCGCGTCCTGGCCCGGGGTCATGGTGGTGGTCAGCCACGACCGTGAACTCCTCGATCTGGTCGACCAGATCGCCGATCTGCGGGCGGGCGAGGTCACCTGGTTCGGCGGCAACTACTCGGCCTACGAGGTGGCGCTCACCGCCGAGCAGGACGCCGCGGAGCGCATGGTGCGCGTCGCCGAGGCCGACCTGCGCAAACAGAAGCGCGAACTGGTCGACGCCCAGGTCAAACTGGCCCGGCGCAAGCGCTACGGCCAGAAGATGTCCGAGCAGAAGCGCGAACCGAAGATCGTCATGGGGCTGCGCAAGCGCGCGGCCCAGGAGTCCGCCGGCAAGCACCGCATCCTGCACGAGGGACGGCTCGCCGAGGCCCGGGAGCGGCTGGACGAGGCCGTGGACGCCGTGCGGGACGACGACGAGATCCGTGTCGACCTGCCGTACACGGCCGTACCACCGGGCCGGAGCGTGCTCACGCTGCGGGATCTGGAACTGGCCCACGGCACGCGGGTGAGCGGCGGTCTCGATCTGCACGGCCCGGAGCGGATCGCGCTGATCGGACGCAACGGCGCGGGCAAGACGACGCTGTTGCGGACGATCGCGGGTGAACTGGACCCGGTGGCGGGCGAGGTGACGGTCCATGTGCCGCTGCGCTTCCTGCCGCAGCGGCTCGACGTCCTCGACGGCGCGCTGTCGGTCGCCGAGAACGTGGCCCGCTTCGCGCCGGGCGCCACCGACAACCGGATCCGGGCACGGCTGGCCCGCTTCCTGTTCCGGGGCGCCCGCGCCGACCAGCAGGCGGCGACCCTGTCCGGCGGCGAGCGCTTCCGGGCGGCACTGGCGGCGCTGATGCTGGCGGAGCCCGCGCCGCAGCTGCTGATGCTGGACGAACCGACGAACAACCTGGACATGGCGAGCGTGCGGCAGCTCACCACGGCCCTGGAGTCGTACGAGGGGGCGCTGATCGTGGCCGGCCACGACCTGCCGTTCCTGGAGTCGATCGGCATCACGCGCTGGCTGCTGGTGCGGGACGGGGAACTGGAGGAGACCACGCCGGAGGCCGTCGGGTAGGCGGTCCGGTGCCCCAGGCGCGTGCCCGCCGGTCCGCCGGCGGGCACGCGGCCGGACAGGACGGCCGGCCGGGTGCGCGTCGGCGGGCCCGGCACGCACCCGGCGCCGCACAGGACCGGATGGCCGACCGGGAGCACGGCGGGTGTCACGGCGGGTGTCACGGCGGTGGCCGCGCGGTCGCCGTAGGACGCCCGCGGGGCCTGCCGCGGCTCCGCGGCCGCTTCGCCGCGGAGCGTCTCAGGAGGGGCACAGCCCGGACGCGGGGGTTTTGCGCGGGGCGACCGGCCCTGCATGATGGCGACTCGGTTCCCCGTGCGCACGGGGGCGCCGCGCACCCGCCGCCGATCCGGAGATCCCGTCGTGCCCAGCAAGAAGGCCCTCGTCCGCCGCCCCGGCCCCCGTCTGGCCGAAGGGCTGGTGACGCACATCGAGCGGGAGAAGGTCGACGCCGACCTCGCCGTCGAGCAGTGGGAGGCGTACGCGGAGGCGCTGCGCACGCACGGCTGGGAGACCGTCGAGGTGGACCCGGCCGACGACTGCCCCGACGCGGTGTTCGTCGAGGACACGGTCGTCCTGTACCGCAATGTCGCGCTGATCACCCGGCCGGGCGCCGAGTCCCGGCGCGGGGAGACGGAGGGCGTGGAGGAGGCGGTGGCCTCCCTCGGCTGCTCGGTGAACTGGGTCTGGGAGCCGGGGACCCTGGACGGCGGCGACGTGCTGAAGATCGGCGACACGGTCTACGTCGGCCGGGGCGGCCGGACCAACGCCGCCGGGGTCCAGCAGCTGCGGGCCGTGTTCGAGCCGCTCGGCGCGCGGATCGTCGCCGTTCCCGTCAGCAAGGTGCTGCATCTGAAGTCGGCGGTCACCGCCCTGCCCGACGGTACGGTCCTCGGCCGTATCCCCCAGCTGGACGCCCCGTCGCTGTTCCCGCGCTTCCTGCCGGTGCCGGAGGAGTCCGGGGCGCACGTGGTGCTGCTCGGCGGCGGCAGGCTGCTCATGGCGGCGAGCGCGCCGAAGACGGCGGACCTCCTCGCCGACCTCGGCCACGAGCCCGTCCTGGTCGACATCAGCGAGTTCGAGAAGCTCGAAGGATGTGTGACGTGCCTCTCGGTCCGGCTGCGGGAGCTGTACGCCTGACGGCCGGCCGCCGCCCCCCGTCGGCCCCGGGACCTGCGGCTCCCGGGGCCGTACCGAGCCCGGCGGACTCCCCGGTGAACACCGGCTGATCAGCGATCCTTACACTCCTCTTAACCTACGGCTTCGTAACCTACGGGTTCGTAGCCTACGATCCCGTAGGTTCCGGCAATCCGCTCGCCGGACCGATCCGCTCAGTTGCGCGTCCCCCTGGAGTTCCCGTGACGATCACCTCCCCGCACCTCGGCAGCCCCGCCGGCTGGACCGATGCCCGGCTGCTGTACGCACTGGAGGAAGTGGTCGAGAAGGAGCTGAACCGCCATCTGACGGTGGCCAAGGACTGGATGCCGCACGAGTACGTGCCGTGGACCGACGGCCGCAACTTCCCCGGCATCTTCGAGGACGGCGAGGCGTGGGGCAAGGAGCAGTCCAAGGTCACGGAGATCGGCCGGATCGCGCTGATCGTGAACCTCCTGACCGAGGACAACCTCCCCAGCTACCACCACGAGATCGCCTCGCTCTTCGGCCGGGACGGCGCCTGGGGCACCTGGGTGCACCGCTGGACCGCCGAGGAGGGCCGGCACGGCATCGTGATGCGCGACTACCTGCTCACCTCGCGCGCGGTGGACCCGGACAAGCTGGAGCAGTTCCGCATGTCCCACATGAGCGAGGGCTTCGAGTCGGACAACCGGCACTCGATGCTCCACTCGATCGCCTACGTCGCCTTCCAGGAGCTCGCGACCCGCATCTCGCACCGTAACACCGGCCACCAGTCCGGTGACCCCGTCTGCGACCGGATGCTGTCGCGCATCGCGACCGACGAGAACCTCCACATGGTCTTCTACCGCAACCTGCTGAAGGCCGCCTTCGAGCTCGCCCCCGACCTGACGATGCAGGCCGTGCGGGACGTCGTGGTCAACTTCCGCATGCCCGGCCACGGCATCCCCGGATTCGAGCGCGCCGCCGCCCAGATGGCCATCGGCGAGGTCTACAACATGCGCATCCACCACGACGACGTCCTGCAGCCCGTCCTGCGCTTCCTGAAGATCATGGAGATCGACGGGCTGGGCCCGGAGGGCCTCAGGGCCCAGGAGGAGCTCGGTCTGTTCATGGGCGGCCTGGACAGCGAGGCCCTGAAGTTCGACGAGAAGCTGGCGGCCCGCAAGGCCCGTATGGCGGCCCGCGCCGGCGGCTGACAGGCACCGCACCCCCGACCGACGGCCGGTCCGCTCCCGTGCGGGCCGGCCGTCGGCGTGCCCCGGGGCGCGCCGCTCAGCGGGCGGCGGTGCGCCGCAGTGCCAGGCGCTCCTTCTCCGACAGCCCGCCCCAGACGCCGAACCGCTCGTCGTGCTCCAGTGCGTGGTCCAGGCAGGCCGGGCGGATCGGGCACATGGCGCAGATGCGCTTCGCCTCGCGTACGGAGCTGCCCGGCTCGGGGAAGAAGAAGTCCGCCCCCGTCTGCGCGCACAACGCCTGCTCCTGCCAGGCCAGGTCGGGTGCGGTGACCGTGGTGATCGTGTCGATGTGCATGCGCAGGATCGTGCCGGTCGGCGAAAAACGTTCGATCAACGCGGACTCAACGCCGCGTCACGAGGCCGCCGGCCGCCTCGATGGTCCTCCCGCGCACGGCACGGCGCACGGCGGCGCGCGGACCCGGGCGGGAACCGGGGAGCCGTTGCGCTCACGGACTGTGGCGGGCGGGCCCGTCCGGCTGGACGGTGTTCCGGCGGCGTCCGGCGGCGGCCGGTGCGAGACTCGGCAGTGCAGACAGCGGGACCCCTGCGAGGAGGGCCACGATGCTCACCACCCGTTTCGTGACCGGCGCGCCGAACTGGATCGACGTGGGCACCCCGGACATCGAGGGCGCCGTGGCGTTCTACGCCGGTCTGTTCGGCTGGCGCTTCCAGCCGCGCGGACCCGAGACCGGCGGGTACGGCCTCTTCCAGCTCGGCGGGAGGACGGTGGCCGGCGGTATGCGGACCACGCGGGAGCAGGGCCCGCCGTCCTGGACGGTGTACTTCCAGGTGCCGGACGCCGAGGCCGCGGCGAGGGCCGCCGAGGAGGCGCACGGGTCGGTGCTGGCGCGGCCGGCGGACGTGCTCGACATGGGCCGGACGGCCGTCCTGGCCGACAGGGCGGGGGTGGGCTTCGGGCTGTGGCAGCCGGGCGCCACGGAGGGCCTGGACGTGGCCGGGGAGCCGGGCTCGCTGCGCTGGCTGGAGCTGTACACGCCGGACGTGCCGGCCGCGGCCGGTTTCTACCACGCGACGCTCGGCCTGGAGACCTTCGCCCTGGACTTCTACGGCGGCACGTACACCACGTTCAGTCCGGCGGGACAGGGCGAGGGCGGCATGTTCGGCGGGGTCGTCGACAGGAGCGACGATCCGGCGGAGGCCGGGCAGGCGCCGTACTGGCTGCCGTACTTCGAGGTCGCGGACACCGACACGACGGCCGCGATGGCGCGGGAGCTGGGCGGCACGGTGCGGGTCGCGCCGACCGACCTCCCGGACGTCGGCCGCGTCGCCAAGCTGACCGACCCCTTCGGCGCCCGCTTCGCGGTGATCAGGAGCACGCCGAGGAGCTGATCCGGGGAGCGGAGAGGCCCCGCGGACAGCCGGCGGCACGGCCCGCGGTCCGCGGTCCGCGGTCCGGACGGGTGCCCGCCGGGGTGGCGTCGGCGTGGTGCGGGGCCCAGCAGGGCGTGTTTCGAAAGGAGCGTCGTCCGCCCGCAGGGCGGGCCCGGCGGCGTCTGGTGCGTGCGATCGCAAGGCGGAGGGTCACCCCACATACTGAATGTATCGGGGTGACCCCGACAACGCGGCGAGCGTGCGTGCCAGGCGCCGCCGGGCAGGCGGGACTTTCGAAACCCGCCCTAGGCCGAGGCCCGGCGCACCAGTGTGGTGGGGAGCACCACGCTGGAGGGGGTCCCGCCGACGCGCTCCTCGGCGGCGCGCGGGTCGAGTTCGCGCAGCAGCAGGCGGGCCATCAGCCGGCCCATCTCCTCGATGTCCTGGCGGACGGTCGTCAGGGGCGGCTCGGTCTGCTCCGCCACCGGCAGGATGTCGTCGAACCCCACGACGGCGACGTCGTCGGGCACGCGCCGCCCCGATTCGCGCAGCACCCGCAGGGCACCCGCGGCGGTGAGGTCGTTGGCGGCGAACACGGCGTCCACGTCCGGGCGGCGGGCGAGCAGTTCGCGCATCGCGCGCTCCCCGCCGGCCGGTGTGAAGTCGCTCTCCACGATCAGCCTCGGGTCGGCGTCGACCATGACGTCACGGTAGCCGTCGAGCCGGTCCACCGCCGACGTCTGGTCCAGGGCGCCCGTGATGTGCGCGATGCGGCTGCGGCCGAGGCCCGCGAGATGGCGTACGGCGTCACGCGCGCCGCCCCGGTTGTCGACGTCGACGTAGAGGACGCCGCGCTGGTCGCCGTTCCAGTCGGGGCGGCCGCCGAAGACGGCCGGGATGCCGGCGCTGCGGATCAGCTTGGGCAGCGGGTCGTCGAGGTGCAGCGAGAAGACGAGGGCGCCGTCGACGTGTCCGCCGGCGAGGTAGCGGCCGACCCGGGCGTGGTCGTCGCGGCCCTCGGTCAGGAGCAGTACCAACTGGTTGTCGTGGGCGGTCAGTTCCTTGCTGATGCCGCGCAACTGGCGGGCGAAGAAAGGGTCGGCGAAGACCCGGGCCTCCGGTTCGGCGACGACGACGGCGATGGCGTCGTGGCGCCGGGTCACCAGGCTGCGGGCGGCCTGGTTGGGGACGTAGCCGAGTTCGTCCACCGCCTTGCGGACCCGCTCGGCGAGCCGCTCCCTGACCCCGTCGCCGCCGTTGACCACGCGGGAGACGGTGGCCCGCGAGACCCCGGCCCGTGCGGCCACGGCCTCCAGGGTGGGGCGCGGGGCGGTGTCGGTCACGTCGGGGCTCCTCGTCGGCGGGTTTCCGATCAGGATAGCCCTCGCGCGGCGGGCGGTGAGAGCGCTCTCGACGACCCGGCCCGGCCCCCGGGCCCGGTACCCGCGGGCCGGCGGCGGACCGCGACGCCGCCGCCGGTTCCGCGGCGGGCGGCGTCGGCCCGTCGGGGAGCGGCGTCCGGTGCGTGCTCCGGGCGTGCCGGCCTTCAGCCCCTGGTCCTGGACGTACTCGGGCCTTCGGCAGGCGGCAACAGGGCGCGCCGGGTGTCAGAGCGGGGCGCACGTCGCCTGCCGCGGCGCTACGTCCCCGGCTCCTTCGGCGCGGCCTTCCTGGCGCGGCTCGGCTGCACCCGGGTGGGCTCGCCCGGCATCTTCGGGTATTCGGGCGGATAGGGCAGATCGCCGAGGCCGTGGTCGCGTTCGTCCTTGGCGGCGAGGTCGAGCAGCGCGTCCAGCGAGTACCGCGTGGCGTCCATGTCCGCGTGCACGTCGCCTAGTTCGGCGTAGCGCCGGGGCATGGTGACGATGTCGAAGTCGCGCGGGTGGGCGACGCCCACCTCGTCCCAGCGCAGGGGGGCCGAGACGGGGGCGTGGGGGCGCGGGCGCACGGAGTAGGCGGAGGCGATGGTGCGGTCGCGGGCCGTCTGGTTGTAGTCGACGAAGATGCGCTCTCCCCGCTCCTCCTTCCACCACCTGATCGTCACCTGCTGCGGCATACGGCGCTCCAGCTCCCGCCCGACCGCGATGGCGGCCCGCCGGACCTGGGTGAAGGTCCAGCGCGGCTCGATCGGCACGAAGACGTGCAGTCCGCGTCCGCCGGAGGTCTTGGGCCAGCCTGTCAGCCCGCCG
>NZ_AGBF01000084.1 GCF_000225525.1 Streptomyces zinciresistens K42
AACGCCACCGCGCCGAGGACCGCCGCGGTGATCAGCGCCGCGGCCCAGTCCGGCAGTCCGGCCGCCAGGCCGAGGCCCGCTGCGAGGGCGAGGGCCGCGCCCGCGTACAGGGCGACGGCGCCCGACCCGGCGTACAGCATGGCCCGGCGGCGCTGCCTGCGCGTCTGCTCGCGCAGTTCCTCGCGCACGGTCTCCCGCGCCACCTGCGCCAGTTCGTCGACCAGGTGCTTGTCCAGATGTTCAAGATGATCCAAGCGGTCCATGGGCGGCGGGTACCCGAACGGGCCCGCGGGTAACGGGGAGTGAGGGGATCGCGTGAAACGATCTCCCTGTCCGCCCGGCCCAACTAGGCTTCCCCCCATGGACATTCTGGGAGCCACGCTGCGCGTGTGCGTCGACGACCTGGAAGCCGCGGTCCCCTTCTACGAGCGTCTCGCGGGCGGCACGGCGCTGCGTTTCGAGCGCGGCGGTGTGCAGGTGGCCGCGATCGGCTGCTTCCTGCTGATGAGCGGACCCGAGGCGGAACTGGACGTGCTGCGCAAGGTCGCCGCCACGATCGCCGTCACCGATGTCGAGGAGGCCGCCAAGGTGCTCGCCGAGATGGGCGCGCACATCGTGGCGGGCCCGCTCGCGACCCCGGTGGGCCGCAATCTGATCGCGATGCACCCGGACGGCGCCGTCTACGAGTACGCGGACCGCCAGGGCTGACCGAAGTCCGATGCCGGCACCGGGAGTTCGACGGGGTCGGCGGACCTGGGACGAGCGGGTTCGGGCCCCGGCGCGGGCGTCGAGCGCGCCGATATTCCGCGTGCGGTGCGTCCCGCCCGACGTAGAGTCGGCGCTCGACGTCGTCGGCGAGGGAGCGGGACATGAGCGAGCAGCACACCTACCGGGTGATCGTCCGGGGCACCTGGGACGCCCTCTCCGAGGAGAGCCGGGCGCGGCTGGTCGCAAAGGCCCCCGAGCACGGTCTGGGCAGCATGCGGTTCACCGAGGAGGGGTCGCTGACCTACGAGCCGTCGCCGCTGAAGCACTTCTCGATGCGGTTCACGGTGGTCTCCGACGCCGCGGACGGCGAGGAGATGGCGGGCGCGCTCGCCGAGGACCGGGCCGAGCGGGCGCTGCGCGGCTGGGGGCACGGCTTCGCGGGGCTGCGGTCGACGGTCACCGACCTCGACACGATGAAGATCAACGTCAAGCCCGCATCTCGGCGGTGATCGCCCACCGCTGGTGATCGCGCCAGGCGCCGTCGACGAGGAGCAGGTCCGGCGAGAACCCCTCCAGCCGGAACCCGCAGGCGCGGGCGAGCGCGATCGAGGCGGCGTTCGCGGGCTGGACGTTGATCTCCAGCCGGTGCAGGCGCAGCCGGCCGAAGGCGTGGCCCACCACCAGGTCGAGGCCCTCCCGCAGCAGTCCGCGCCCGGCGGCGTGCGCGAAGGCGCCGTAGCCGAGGGCGCCGCTGCGGAAGGCGCCCCCGACGATGTTGTTGATGTTGATGAATCCGGCGAGGGCGCCGCCGTCGTCCTTCGCGCAGACGAGGTAGCCCTCCTTGGAGGGGTCGTCGATCAGCCGCCCGGCGTAGGCGGCGTAGGCGGCGGCGTCGTCCGGCGGGAAGAGCCAGGGGCGGTGCAGTTCCCTGCTCTCGCGTACCCGCGCGGTGAACTCGGCGCCGTCCTCGGGGCGAAAGCGGCGCAGGCCCACGCGCGGGCCCTCCGCGAGGTAGCGGGACGGGGGGTGCGGCATCGCCCCAGCGTACGACGGGCTATCGGCGGCGGCGCATGAAGAAGGCGCCGAACAGGGCGCCGATGACGCCCGTGCTGAGCAGCGCCACCCACAGCGGCATGGTCACCACCGGGATCAGCAGCCGGATCTCGGTCTCGCCGGTGTTCTCGAAGATGAAGACCAGCGCGAGGACGACGAGTACCAGCACCACGATCCGGCCGGGCGTCATCGCCTCGGCCAGGCTCCCGCGCCGTCCGCCCGCCTTCGTCCCTCTCTCCGACGTCTTCGGGCTCATACCACCAGGATGCTCCTCCGGCGCCGGACCCGCGCGGCGAACGGACCGGGGGCGGCGGGCGCGGAGGGTGAGCGGGTGCGCGCTCAGCGCAGCGCGGGCTCGTCCAGCGTCAAGGTGCCCGCCCCGGCGTCGAGTTCGGCACCGGCGCCGAACGGGACGGTCAGCGCGCCCGCGCCGTGCCCGAACCCGAACTCCTCCGCCACGGGCACACCGAGACCGCCCAGCCGGTCCGCCAGCACCGCGCGCACCCGCTCGTACGGCCCGCAGCCCTGCCACGACCCGAGGAGGACCCCGCGCACGCCGTCGAGGAACCCCGCGCGCAGCAGCTGGGTGAGGTACCGGTCGAGCCGGTACGGCTCCTCCCCCACGTCCTCCAGGCACAGCAGGCCGCCGACCGCCGAGGCCCGCGCGTGCGGGGTGCCCGCCTCCGCGGCGAGCAGGCTCAGACAGCCGCCCAGGGTGACCCCGCGGGCCCGGCCGGGGACCAGCGCCGCGCCGCCGGAGGAGATCACCCGGACCGACTCCGGACGGAACAGCGTGGCCCGCAGATGGTCCTGGGCCCGCGTGTTCTTCAGGAAGTCGAGGCCCGCCGCCATCGGGCCGTGCAGCGTGGCCAGGCCCAGCCGGGTGGCGAAGGACTCGTGCAGGGCGGTGATGTCGCTGAACCCGACGAACACCTTCGGCCCGGCCGCCCGCATGGCGTCCCAGTCCAGCAGGTCGGCCGTGCGCTGGGCGCCGTAGCCGCCGCGGGCGCACAGCACGGCATCGACGCGGGGGTCGCACCAGGCGCTCTGGAGGTCGGCCGCGCGGTCGGCGTCCGTGCCCGCCAGATAGCCGAACGTGCCGTGCCGGTCCAGCACATGGGGCATCGCGACGGGGTCCAGGTCCCAGCCGCGCAGCAGGTCCAGGCCGCCCTGGAGGCGCTCCTCGGGCACGGGTCCGCTGGGGGCGACGACGGCCACGCGGGCGCCGGGCGCGAGCCGGGACGGCCGCCGCAGGGGCCGCAGGGCGGACGTCATGTCGTGAGCTCCAGTTCGGCGACGCCGGGCGGAGTCAGGCCGAAGACCCGTGCGTACAGGGCGAGTTCGGCCTCCAGGGCGCGGACCGTGGTCTCGGCCCGCCGGAAGCCGTGGCCCTCGCCCTCGAAGGTGAGGTAGGCGTGCGGCACGTCGCGGCCCGCGAGCCCGGCGAGGAACCGTTCGCACTGCACGGGCGGGCAGATCACGTCGTCCAGGCCCTGGAGCAGCAGGAAGGGCGCGGTGAGCCGGTCGGTGTGGGCGGCGGGCGAGCGCTCCGCGTAGCGGGCGGGCACCTCGGCGAGCGGCCCGACCAGGCTCTCCAGGTAGCGCGACTCGAAGTCGTGGGTCTCGCCGGCGCCCCAGCCGGTCAGGTCGAGGACCGGGTAGAGGATCGTCCCGCAGGCGTAGACGTCGGTCGTGGTGAGGGAGGCGGCGGCGGTCCAGCCGCCCGCGCTGCCGCCGCGGACGGCGAGCCGGCCCCGGTCGGCGGTGCCCTCGTCGGCGAGGGCGAGCGCGACGGCGGCGCAGTCCTCCACGTCGACCACGCCCCACTGCTCGCGCAGCCGTTCGCGGTAGGCGCGGCCGTAGCCGGTGGAGCCGCCGTAGTCGACCTCCGCGACGCCGATGCCGCGCGAGGTGAAGTAGGCGACGGCCAGGTCGAGCACCAGCGGCGCCCGGGAGGTGGGACCGCCGTGCGCCCAGACGACGTAGGGCGGCGGGCGGTCTCCGGGGGCCGTGCAACGGGGGTGGTGGGGCGGGTAGATGTGCGCGTGGACGTCGCGTCCGGCGGGTCCGGTGAAGGTGCGGATCTGCGGTTCGGGGTAGTAGGCGGGGTCCACGGCGTCGTCGTGGGCGGCCCCGATCACCCGGGAGCGGCCGGTGCGGGTGTCGAGCTCGATCACCTCGTACGCGCTGCGCGGGCTGGCGCCGACGGCCAGCACCCGCTCCCCGGCGACCGCGAGCGTGGGCGCGAACTCGGTCCAGGGGCCCGCCGCGTCGACGATCTCCCCGGTCTCGGCGTCCAGGATGCCGAGCGCGGTCGACCCGCGGCCGTGCAGGACGGCGACGAGTCCGCCGGCCAGGGGCGCGAACCAGCGCAGCCCGATCTGCCAGAGCGGCCCGCCGAACTCCTCCTCGCGCGGGCACAGGGGTGCGCCGTCGCGGTGGAGGTTCCACCAGCCGCTGCGGTCGCTCGTGTGGAGCAGCCGGCCGTCCGGTGCCCAGTCGGCCTGTGCGACGGACTCCTCGGGCCCGCCGGCGACGACGGCAGGGGCGCCGAGGGTGCCGTCGGCGGCCACGTCCGCGACCAGCAGCTCGGTGCCGTCCCAGGGCATGCGCGGATGGTCCCAGGCGAGCCAGGCGGCCCGCCGCCCGTCGGGCGAGAGCCGCGCTCCGGTGACGAACCGGTGCCGGTCGTCGGTGAGTTCGCGTACCGCGTCGCGGCGGTGGGCCGCCGATCCGTCCAGGGGGACGGCGGCCGGGACGCGCCGCACGTCGGAGGGGCCGTCCCCCGTGAACTCCTCCAGCACGCACCACACCTCACCGCGGTCGGCGTGCACCTGCGGGTCGACCCAGCGCAGCCCGCCGCCCACCGGTGACGCGGGGGTGAGCGGGCGGGGTTCGCCACCCTCCTCCCAGCGGTAGAGACGCTGGTCGGCGTGGTGGACGAAGACGACGAGGGGCCGCCCGCCGATCACCGTGCCGGCCCACGGCTGCCCGCCGTACTCCAGGACCCGGCTGCGCACGTCCCAGGGCGCGGGCAGCACCGACTCCTCGCGGCCGTCCGCGCGGCGCCGCACCAGGGTGCGCCGGCCGCCCTCGGCGGGCCGCGGTTCGGTCCACCACGCCTCGTCCCCGACGAAGCCCACATGGTCCGGGCGCCCGTCGTGCGCGGCGGCGAGCGCCGCGTCGATGGGCGAGGGCCAGGATCCGTACTCCGACGTCCGCACTGCGTCCCCCATCTCCTCAGGGCCCTTCAGATCCGTCTGGTGCCGCGGCGCCAGGGCGTGTTTCGAAAGTAGCGTCGTCCGCCCGCAGGGCGGGCCCGGCGGCGGAACACGCCCTAGACCGTGCGCAGAAAGCGGTCGAGTACCCGCACGCCGAAGTGCAGTGCCTCGACCGGCACGCGCTCGTCGACGCCGTGGAACATCGCCCCGTAGTCGTACCCGCGCGGCAGCTTCAGCGGTGAGAAGCCGTAGCCGGTGATGCCGAGCCGGGAGAACTGCTTGGCGTCGGTGCCGCCGGGCATGCAGTACGGCACCACGTGCCCCTCGGGCGCGAACTCCTCGACGGCCGCGCGCATCCGGGCGTACGTCGGTGAGTCCACCGGGGCCTGGAGGGCGACCTCGCGGTGGTGGAACTCCCAGTCGACGCCGGGGCCGGTGAGTTCGTCGAGGGTCGCGCGGAACTCGTCCTCGTGGCCGGGCAGGAAGCGTCCGTCGACGTGGGCGACGGCCTCGCCCGGGATGACGTTGACCTTGTAACCGGCTTCCAGCATGGTCGGGTTGGCGCTGTTGCGGACCGTGGCCTCGACGAGTCCGGCGGCCGGACCGAGCTTCGCGAGCAGACCGTCGACATCGTCCGGGGCGCCGTCGACGCCGTACAGCGCGGCCAGTTCGGTCAGGCAGGCGCGGACGGTGGGGGTGAGCCGCAGGGGCCACTCGTGGGAGCCGATGCGGGTGACGGCGGCGGCGAGCCGGGTCACCGCGTTCTCCCGGTTGGGCCGCGAGCCGTGCGCGGCCCGCCCGCGCGCCGTGAGTCTGACCCAGCCGGTGCCGCGCTCCCCGGCGGCGATCGGGTAGAGCTCCCGTCCGGCGCCGTCGTGGAAGGTGAACGCGCCGGACTCGCCGATGCCCTCGGTGCAGCCCTCGAAGAGCTCCGGGTGCCGGTCGGCGAGGAACCCGGAGCCGTCCTCGGCGCTCGCCTCCTCGTCGGCGGTGAACGCGATCACCACGTCCCGGCGGGGCCGCACGCCCTCGCGCGCCCAGGACCGCACGACCGCGAGGATCATCGCGTCCATGTTCTTCATGTCGACCGCGCCCCGGCCCCAGACGACGCCGTCGCGGACCTCGCCCGAGAAGGGGTGCACGCTCCACTCGCCGGGCTGCGCCGGCACGACGTCGAGATGGCCGTGCACGAGCAGCGCGTCCGCCGAGGGGTCGCTGCCCTCGAAGCGGGCGACGACGTTGGTACGGCCCCCGGTGCGCTCCAGCAGCGCGGGGGTGAGCCCCGCCTCGGCCAGCAGGGCCGCCGCGTACTCGGCAGCGGGCCGCTCCCGGCAGTCGCCGCCGCCCCGGTTGGTGGTGTCGATACGGATCAGGTCCGAGGTGTACGTGACGACCTCGTCCAGTGCCTGCGCGTCAGCCATACTGCTCCTCCACCGCGGCCGAGGCGATCGTCGTGACCGCCTTGAAGGTGCGGATCGCCTCGTACATGCGCGCGCTGGTGTACGCCACCTTGCGCTCACCCGTGCGCGCGACGCCGGGGACCACCGTCGCGGCCATCGCGAGGTGCTCGGCGTCGAACTCGACGGCCACCGTGAAGGGTCCGGCGTCCACCGGTGCGCGGCGGACGGCGAGCGGGGCGGCCGCCGCGGCGGCGGCGCGGATGTCGGCGGCCGTCCTGGCCGGGGGGCGGCACACGGCGGCGTACCGCGAGACATGGTCCTTGACGGCGACCTTCAGCGCCTCGGGCGCGTAGCCGAGGGCGTCCTCGCAGGCGATGTCGTCGCCGGTGACGAGGACGACGGGGACGCCGTACTCGGCGACGACGTGCGCGTTCAGCAGGCCCTCGCTGGCGCGTTCGCCGTTGAGCCAGACGCCGGTGACGGAGTTGGCGAGGTAGGTGTGCGCGAGGACGCCCTCCATGCCGGCGCCCGCGTGGTAGCCGACGAAGGCGACGCCGTCGACGTCGCCGTGCTGCACGCCCTCCACCATGGACAGCGCCTTGTGCCGGCCGGTGAGCATCTCGGCGCGCTCGTCGAGCCGTTCTAGCAGCAGGTTGCGCATGGTCGAGTGGGCCTCGTTGACGAGCACCGAGTCCGCGCCCGCGTCGAAGAAGCCCCGTACCGCGGCGTCGACGTCCGAGGTGAACATCCCCCGGCACCGCTCCCACTGCGGCGTGCCCGGCAGGACGTCGCCCGGCCAGGTCACCCCGGTGGCGCCCTCCATGTCGGCGCTGATCAGGATCTTCATGGTCCGTCACGTTACGCGCCGGCGCGGGAACCTGCCACGAAGGGAGCCGCGGACGGCCGGTCGGCACCCGGGTGAGACATCCGACGACCGCACGGCGAAGACCGGGCGGGCCCCGCCCGTGCCTGTTTCATGAGGTCACGCACGACCTAAGTGAGGCAGCAGCATGGCCGACGGCACCCTGGACACCCGCCCGCCGGACGGGCTGAAGGCGAACGCGATCGGGTTCCTCGACGCGCTGGTCATCGGGCTCAACGCCACTTCGCCCGCGTACTCGCTGGCCGCGGCGATCGGCCCGGTGGTCGCCCTGGTGGGCGTCTGTGCCCCGGGCGTCATGCTCGCCTCGTTCGTCCCGATGCTGCTGATCGCCTCGGCCTTCTACTACCTGAACAAGGTGGACCAGGACTGCGGGACCACCTTCTCGTGGGTGACCCGGGCGATGGGCCCGTGGGCCGGCTGGCTCGGCGGCTGGGCCATCACGATGACCGGTGTCCTGGTCGTCGGCTCGCTGGCCGACGTCGCGGTCACCTTCGCCCTGCTCGCCGTCGGGCTGGACAGCTGGGCCGGCAACGAGGTCGTCCGGCAGGTGCTCACCGTGCTGGTCATCCTCGTCATGACGGCCGTGTGCGTGATCGGCACCGAGATCTCCGCCAAGGTGCAGAACACCCTGATCCTGGCGCAGGTCGTCTGCCTGCTGGCGTTCGCGGTGGTGGCGATCTACCGCGTGTACGCCGGCACGAGCAGCCTCGACTCCGTGGAACCGGAGATCGGCTGGCTGAATCCCTTCGGGGCGGGCGGCGCCGAGCTGACCGCCGGTCTGCTCCTCGGGGTCTTCATCTACTGGGGCTGGGAGTCGGCGGTGAACCTCACCGAGGAGGTGGAGGACTCCGCGACCGCCCCCGGCCAGGCCGCCGTGTGGTCCACGGTGATCCTGCTGGTGACGTACGTGTCGGTCGCCATCGCGGTCGTGGCCTACGCCGGACCGGCGTTCCTCGCCGACAACGCCGACGAGGAGGAGTTCATCTTCGCCCTGCTCGCCGGCAAGGCGATGGGCTCCTGGGACTGGGTGGTGCTGCTCGCGGTCTCCACCTCGGGGCTCGCCTCCACCCAGACGACGATCATCCCCGCCTCGCGCACCGCGCTGTCCATGGCCCGCCGCCAGGCCCTGCCCTCCCCCTTCGGACACATCAGCCCGCGCTTTCGGACACCGGACGTCAGCACCTGGTGGGTGGCCGCGATCGCCATCGCCTGGTACCTCGTGGTCCGTCAGATCAGCGAGAACGCGCTGTTCGACTCGCTGACCGCGCTGTCCCTGCTGATCGCGTTCTACTACGCGCTCACCGGCGTCGCGTGTGCCGTGTACTACCGGCGCCATCTCACCGACAGCGTGAGGAACTTCGTCCTGATCGGGCTCGGGCCGCTGGTCGGCGCCGGGCTGCTGGCGTGGCTGCTGGTCGAGTCGATCGGTGACATGTCGGACCCGGCGAACTCCTACAGCGGCGTCTCGTGGTTCGGCCTCGGCCCCCCGCTGGTCATCGGTATCGGCATCACGCTGGCCGGGGTGGTCCTCATGGTCGTGTGGCGGCTGACGGCCCCGGCGTTCTGGGCCGGGCGGCCCGAGGTCGCCGACCCCGAACTCGTCCGAAGCGCAAAGGAGTTGTGACCATGTCGGTCGTTCTCGGCTACGACGAGTCCCCGGGCGCGGTCCGCGCGCTGCACGTCGCCATCGAGGTGTCGGCGGCCTTCGGCGAACCCCTCGTGCTGGTCTACGGCGCGGCGGTGCCCGGCTCGCTCGGCGAGGAGTACGCGGCGCACCGCGACGCCGTGCGCGAGACCGGCCGCTCGGTGCTGGCCCACGCGGTCGCGGTCGCCGAGGAGTCGGGCGTCCGTACGCGTGTGGAGGTCGTCGACCAGAAGCCGGCCGAGGCCCTGATCGACGCGGCGCGGCGGCACGGGGCCCGCTGCATCGTCGTCGGGAGCTGGGGCGAGAGCCCGTTGCGCGGCGCCCTGCTGGGCGCCACGCCGCACAAGCTCCTGCACCTGGCCCGCACCCCGGTGCTCTGCGTGCCCACCGAACCGTGACGCGGCGGCGGGGGCGGCCGCTCAGCCGCCCGTCGCCGCCGCTCAGCCGCCCGTCGCCGCCGCCGCGCGGCCGGCGGTGCGCCCGGAGAACAGGCAGCCGCCGAGGAAGGTGCCCTCCAGGGAGCGGTAGCCGTGGACGCCGCCCCCGCCGAACCCGGCGACCTCGCCGGCCGCGTACAGGCCGGGGACCGGCTTTCCCGAGGCGTCCAGGACCCGGCCGGAGAGGTCGGTCTGCAGGCCGCCGAGGGTCTTGCGGGTGAGGATGTTCAGGCGCACGGCGATGAGCGGTCCGGCGGCGGGGTCGAGGATCTTGTGGATGGCGGCCGTACGGCTGAGGGTGTCGCCGGGGTAGGCGAGCGCGTTGCGGATGCCCATGACCTGGGCGTCCTTGGTGTACGGGTTGTCGATCTCGCGGTCCCGTGCCTCGATCTGCCGCTTGAGGGAGGCGAGTTCGACGAGGTTGCCGCCAGCCAGCCTGTTCATGCCGGTGACCAGTTCGGGCAGGGTCTTGGCGACGACGAAGTCCTCGCCCTTGTTCTTGAAGCGCTCGATCGGCTCCGGGGTCTGCCAGATGCGGGAGAGCAGCATCCAGACGTTCTTCTCGGTGAGGTCCGGGTTCTGTTCGGAGCCGGACAGCGCGAACTCCTTGGCGATGATCTTCTGCGTGGTGACGAACCAGGAGTAGTCGTAGCCGCTGTCGCCGATCGTCTTGAGGGTGTGCAGGGTGTCGTAGCCGGGGATGTCGGGGCTGGCGAAGCGCTTGCCGGTGGCGTCGAACCACATGGAGGACGGGCCGGGCAGGATGCGGATGCCGTGGCCGGGCCAGATGGGCTCGTAGTTCCTCAGGCCCTCGGTGTAGTGCCACATCCGGTCGGGGTTGACGATCCGCCCGCCGGCCTTGCGGGTGATCCCCAGCATGCGGCCGTCCACGTGCGCGGGCACCCCGGTGATCATGGACTTGGGCGGAGTGCCCAGCCGGGCGGGCCAGTTGGCGCGGACGAGGTCGTGGTCGGCGCCGATGCCACCCGAAGTGACCAGCACCACGGGGGCGTTGAAGGCGAAGTCGCCGACGACCTTGCGGGAGCTCGGTCTGCCGCGGGCGACGTCGCTGGGCTCCAGGACGGCGCCGCGCACGCCGGTGACCGCCCCGTTCGTGACGATCAGCTCGTCCACCCGGTGGCGGAAGGCGAAGGTGACGCGCCCGGACGCCACCGCCGCCCGCACCTTCTTCTCGAACGGCTCGACCACGGCCGGTCCGGTGCCCCAGGTGACGTGGAAGCGGGGGACGGAGTTGCCGTGGCCGTCGGCGAGGCCGCCGCCGCGCTCGGCCCAGCCGACGATGGGGAACCACTGCATGCCGAGGCCGGCGAGCCAGGACCGCTTCTCCCCGGCGGCGAAGTCCACGTACGCCTGCGCCCACTTCTGCGCCCAGTAGTCCTGCCCGGTGGGGTCGTCCACCCCGCGGTCGAAGCCGGCCGTGCCCTGCCAGTCCTGCCAGGCGAGGTCCCGGGAGTCCTTGATGCCCATCAGCCGCTGCTCGGCGGAGTCGACGAGGAAGAGCCCGCCGAAGGACCAGAACGCCTGCCCGCCGAGGCCGGCCTCGGGCTCCTGGTCAAGCAGCAGGACCTTGCGGCCCGCGGCGGCCAGTTCGGCCGTGGCGACCAGCCCGGCCAGGCCGTGGCCGATCACGAGGGCGTCGGCGTCCGCCGCCGCGCCCGAGGCCGCGAACGCCGGGGAGGTCTGCGTCAGGGCGGCGCCGGCGAGCACGCCCCCGGCGACGGTCAGGGCGCGTCGGCGGGAGATCGCGGCAGGGGCTGAGGAGTTCTCCATGGGCTGCCTTCCGGAAGGACGCGCGCCGGGCGGGTGCGCGAGGGGCGGGCGACGCGAGGGAGCCCCCTGCGACAGCGGGGTGTTACCGACGGTAGCCCAGGAGATCCGCCGGTCGCCAGAGTCCTGCAACGACGAACTTCCGCACTCAATAAGGGAGTTCGGAGCGCGATGCCGCACGAGAACGCCCTCCGGCGCGCGGCGGGCGCACCGGAGGGCGGCGGTTGCGCAGAAACGGCCGGGCGCTACGGGAGCGCGGGGAGGCTTCTACGGCCGCGGGGAGGGGGATTCGACGGCTGCGGGACGGCCGCTACGCGGTGCGGGCGCGCCCGGCCACCAGCCATCGCGAGGGCAGCTCGATGCGGGTGCCGTCCGGGCCGTACTCCGCCGTGATCAGGGGCAGTTCACCGGCGGCGAGGACGGACAGACCGGCGGCGCGCAGCAGTTCGGGCACCGCGTGGTCTGCCACCTCGCCCGGCGCGAGACCGTGCCGGAAGACCGGCGCCAGCCTGGCCGGCGGGCCCTCGGGGCGCTGCGCCAGGCCGAGCAGCACCGGCTGGGCCTGCTCGGACAGTTCGACGAGGAACGCCCGGCCCCGCTCGCCGACCAGGGTGGCGATGCCCTGCGCCAGCGGCAGGCGGTCGCCGGGGTCGGCCTGGTGGAGCACACCGCGCATGTAGACGTTGGTGTCGCCGAGTTCGGCGTGCAGCGTCTCGGCCTCGCTCTTGTCCCCCGCGTCGAGCAGGCGAAAGGCCGCCCGCCCGGCCGGGTCGGCCGCCCGCGCGTGGTCGAGCGCGGCCTGTGACAGATCGGCGCCTACGACCCTCGGGAAGCGGTCGGCGAGGAAGCGGGTCTGGGTGCCGTTGCCGCACCCCAGGTCCACCATCGGCAGGCCGGGATCGATCAGGTGCGCCTCGAAGAGCGCCAGATGCCGGCCCGCGGTCAGCGCCGGCTCCGCGTCCCAGAACACCGCCCCCTGCTGCCCCGGCGCCTCCCGCCAGAAGCCCTCCCAGGCCGCGCGGTACCGACTCGTCACACTCATGACCGTCTCCCCGGGTTGTGGTGCCGGCCCGCCGTGCGACGACGGGGTGGGATGCCTTCCGATGGCTCCGGTCCGGTGTATCGCGGCCCCGCCGCGGCCACAAGCGGCTGCCGGGGACCTTCACTCCTCGTACGACACCGGCACGCCGCCTGGGCCCGGCGGGCGCCGCGGCGTCAGCGCGGCGGGAGGGTGAGTTCGAACCAGACGGCCTTGCCCGTGCCGGTCCGGCTCGCGCCCCAGCGGCGCGCGAGGGTGCTCACGACGCGCAGCCCGCGCCCGTGCTCGTCGTGCGGGCCGGCGCTCAGCAGGGTCGGCAGGTCGTGGTCGTCGTCGACCACCTCGCACAGCAGGGTGTCGCCGCGGATCAGCCGCAGCTCCACCGGCAGGTCGTGCGCGTGCCGTACGGCGTTGGCGACGAGTTCGCCGACGAGCAGTTCGGCGGTGTCCGCGAGGCCCGGCAGCTCCCAGGCGCGCAACTGCTCCCGGACTGCGGCGCGGGCGCGGCGCGCCCCGGCCGGTTCGGCGGCCAGCCGCCGCTCGGCGACGTCCTCGGGCGCGATCCCGTTGAGCCGGGCCATCAGCAGGGCCACGTCGTCCTTGCGGCCGCCGCGGACGTTGAGGGCACGGATGATCGTGTCGCAGGCGTCGTCCATGGACGCGGCCGGGTGAGCTGCGGATTCGCAGAGGGTGGCGAGTCCGACACCGATGTCTTCGCCGCGCACTTCGACCAGGCCGTCGGTGCACATCACGATCCGGTCGCCGGGGCTCACCGGGACCCGCAGCGCCTCGAAGGGCACTCCGCCGACCCCTATGGGCGCGCCCGTGGGCAGGTCGAGCAGCTCGCTGCGCCCGTCGGCGGCGCGCACCAGCACCGGCGGGATGTGGCCGGCGTTCGCGAGGTGCAGTTCGCCGGCGATGGGGTCGTAGACGGCGTAGAGGCAGGTCGCCAGGTAGGTGTCGCCGAGGCGCTGGGCGAGGTCGTCGAGGTTGCGCAGCAGCCGCGCGGGCGGCAGGTCCAGGGCGGCCATGGTCTGCACGGCCGTCCGCAACTGGCCCATCATCGCTGCCGAGTTGAGGCCGTGGCCCATGACGTCGCCGACGACGAGGGCGGTGCGGGCACCGGGCAGCTTGACGGAGTCGAACCAGTCGCCGCCGACCCGGCCGAGGAGGGTGCCGGGCAGATAGCGGGTGGCGATGTCGCAGCCCGCCATGCGTGGCGGTATGTGCGGCAGCATGCTGTCCTGGAGGGTCTCGGCGACGCTCTCCTGGTGGGTGTAGATGCGCGCGTTGTCGAGCACGAGGCCCGCGCGGGCCGCGAGTTCGGCGCCGGTGACCCGGTCCATGTCGTTGAACTCGACGCGTTCGGGGTGGCGCAGCAGCACCATGAACCCGAGGACGACGTCGCGTGCCTTCAGCGGCACGACCAGCATGGAGCGGTGGGTGATCAGCGGCCGGATGTCCCGCTTCTCGAACTGCGAGGCGATGGTGTGGCCCAACTGCTCGCTGACGCGCGGCACCAGCACCGGCTCACCGCTGGTCATGCACTGGAAGAACGGCGTGTGCGCCGGAAAGGGCATGGCCTCGCCGACGGGCACGACGTCGTCCCAGCGGCCGGGTTCGTCGGTGTGCTCGACCGCGACGCGGTGCCACAGGGTGGTCGTGTCCGGCACGCCGTCGGGGAACCCCTCGCCCGCGACGACCTGTTCGCGCAGATAGGTCCCGGCGACGTCGGTGAAGCGCGGCACGACGGCCTTGCTGACCTCGGTGATGGTGCGGGCCAGGTCGAGGGAGGTGCCGATGCGGCCGCTGACCTCGTTGAGGAACTCCAGGCGCTCGCGCACCGCGGCGTACTCGAGGTCCTCGCCCTCGTCGGATTCCTCCCGCGGCAGGGGTGAGCCCGCCGCCGCGGCCCGCGCGGCACGCTCCTGGCGGGCGCGGCGCTCCACCCGCCGGGGCACGCCCCAGTCCGGGGTGAGGGGCACCCGGTCGCTGTGGCTGAACTCCATGACGGGATAGCCCAGTTCGAGGATCTGGCTGACGATGCGGGCGCCTTCCTGGACGCTCATGCTGGGCAGGATCTCGGGGAGCCGCCCGGCCAGTTCCTCGGCGCCGGAGAAGTCGGTGTGCAGGGCGAACCCCGGTGCGACGCGGTCGTAGCCGGGGTCCTCGTCGTCGTCCTGCTGGAGGCGGCCCACGTCGGCGCCCAGCACGAGCAGCCGCTCCGGGCCGGGGCCGACCAGCGGGTAGGCCCACCACAGCACGTCGACGCGGCCCCGCCCGGCCACGGTGAGGCGGGCGCGTCCGGCGGCGGGGTAGTAGATGCGTCCGTCGAGGGACGTCTCCAGGTCGTGGCCGAGGCCGTCGTAGGCCGCGTAGGAGCCGTACGGAGAGATGTCGTCGTCCTCGGGGAGCGCGCCGGAGACGGGCAGCAGATCGACGGCCGGGTGCCCGATCGCCTCCTCCTTGGCGGCGCCGAACAGACGGCGTGCGCCGGAGCTCCAGTGCGAGACGAGGCCCTCGCGGTCGACCACGACCACGGCCAGGGGGATGCGTCCGGGCGCGGCGGGTTCCGCCGACGTACCGTCCCGTTCGGTGCCACGGTCCATGGCCCAGGCCCTCTCTCCACACCGCTGCCCAAGATCTGTTCGCCCACCCCACCGTACGGCTCGGGCCGTGGTGATGTGCGGCAATACATGAATTGATGCGACGGGATCACAACGGCGCGCAAGGGGGCGGACAATGCCGCCCCCACGCGCGTCCGCGCAGGCAGACCGGGTGCGGGAGAGGGGCGCTCAGTCCTCGTGCCCGAGCTGGAGATCGCGTTCCGTACGCCCGCCGGCGACCTGGAGGACGGTGGCGACCGGCGGGTAACCGGCGGCGATGACGGTGTACTCGCCGCAGGCGAGGTCGACGAAACGGAAGGTTCCGTCAGGTCCGGTGGTGAGGGTGTCCAGCACGTTGCCCGCCGCGTCCAGGAGGGTCACGCGCGCGTCCTCCACGGGCCGGCCGCCGCCCGCCCGGACGGTCCCGCGCAGGGCGGCGCCGCCGGCGAGTTCGATGTCCTGGAGGGTCTCGCGGGACGCCTTGACGGTGACCGGCACGGCGGCCGGGCGGAAGGCGGCGGCGCTCGCGGCGAGGGTGTACTCCCCGGCGATCAGCTCGGTGATGACGTAGCCGCCCTCCCGGGTGCTGCGGGTGGTGGCGACGACCTCGCCCTGGACACTGGTCAGGGTCACGGTGGCGTCCACCGGGGTGCCGTCCGGGGTGAGGACGCGTCCGGCGAGCCGCCCCGCGCCGCCGAGCACGATGTCGAGTTCGACGGGCCGCTCGCCCACGGTCACGGTGACGGCCTGCGGCTGGTGGCCGCCCGCCGCGGCGATCAGCACGTACGATCCCGTGGCCGGGGTGGCCAGCGTGTACCGCCCGTCGCCGGTGCTCGCGCCGCGCCCGACCTGCTGTCCGGCGGCGTCGATGAGGGTGAGGGCCGCGCGCGGGACGACCGTGCCGTCGGGGTGCTGCACGGTGCCGCGGACGGGGACCTCGGGGGTACGGGGCGAACGGGCCTGCGGGAGCGTGCGGTTCACCGGCGCCGGTTCCGTGCCGGGCGCGGGGGCGTCTTGGGCCACCAGGGGTTTCTCCTTGAGGAAGCAGGCGATGAGCAGGCCCAGCGCGAGCACCGGCACCAGGTAGAGGAAGATCCTCGGCATGGCGTCCGCGTAGGCCAGGACGTAGGCGTCGCGCACCGCGGGCGGCAGCGAGCGGACGAGCTGCGGGGTGACGGCCTGCGGGTCGGGCAGTCCGGCGCCCGCGGGCAGGCGCGCGGCCAGGGCGTCGGTGAGCCGCCCGGCGAGGAGCGTGCCGAAGACCGCGGCGCCGACGCTGCCGCCGATCTGCCGGAAGTAGGTGTTGGCGCTGGTGGCGGTGCCGAGGTCGGCGGGGCGCACCGAGTTCTGCACGGCGAGGACCAGGACCGGCATCACCATGCCGATGCCCGCGCCGAGGACGGCCATCCACAGGCTGTACTGGAGACGGGGCGTGTCGGTCTCCAGGCGGGACAGCAGCCCCATGCCGAGGACGGCGAGGGCGCTGCCGAGCACGGGGTAGATCCGGTAGCGGCCGGTGCGGCTGATGAGCTGGCCGCAGAGGATCGAGGCGCCGACGACGCCGCCCATCATCGGCAGCATGAGCAGGCCGGACTCGGTGGCGGACGCGCCGTCGACCATCTGGAGGAAGGTGGGCAGATAGCTGGCCGCGCCGAACAGGGCGACCCCGATCACCAGGCCCACCAGGGCGGTGACGTTGAAGACGGAGTCCCTGAACAGCCGCAGCGGGATGAGGGGTTCGGCGGCGAAGCGCTCGGCGACGAGGAAGAGCAGCCCGGCGACGAGCGCGCCCGCGCCGAGGCCGAGGACGACGCGGGAGCCCCAGGCGTACTCGGTGCCGCCCCAACTGGTCAGCAGGACCAGGCAGGTGGAGGCGGCGGCGAGCAGCAGTGAGCCGAGGACGTCGAGGCGGGCGCGGGCCGCCGGCCTGGGCAGCTTCAGCACGACGCTGACGACGGCGAGGGTGAGCAGACCGAAGGGGACGTTGATGTAGAAGCACCAGCGCCAGGAGAGGTGGTCGGTGAAGTAGCCGCCGAGCAGCGGGCCGGCGACCGAGGCGAGTCCGAAGGCGGCGCCGATCAGCCCCATGTGGCGGCCGCGTTCCCGGGGCGGCACGATGTCGGCGATGATCGCCTGCACGCCGATCATGAGTCCGCCGGCGCCCGCGCCCTGCACGGCGCGGTAGGCGATCAGCTGGTCCATGGTCCCGGCCCGCCCCGCGAGCGCCGAACCGACGACGAAGACGACGATGGCGAACTGGAAGACGCGCTTGCGGCCGAGGAGGTCGCCGAGCTTGCCGTAGACCGGCAGGCCGATGGTGGAGGTGAGCAGGTAGGCGGTGATCGCCCAGGACATCCGGTCCAGGCCGCGCAGTTCGCCGACGATCCTGGGCAGCGCGGTGGCGACGATCATCTGCTCCAGCGCGGCCAGCAGCAGCGCGAGCATCAGCCCGAAGAAGACCAACCGGACCCGGCGCGGGCTGAGTTCGGCCGTGCCGTGCGGTGGCGGCGCCGGAGCGTCCGGGGGCGCCGCCGCCGGTTCGTCCTGTACCAGAGTGCTCCCGCGCACGTACCGATCCCCTCGTCGCACCGCCCGTAGTTCCCGCGTGAGCGAACAACTACGGACAAGCGCGACGAGTTACGGAACCGGGTCGGTCGGCGAGGAGATCCACTCGATCCGGTGAGAGGCCAACGGCCGCCGACGCGCGGCACGTTGGCCCACGGCCCCGGTCAGGGGGCGGGGCTCACTTCTCCATCTCGGCGGCGAGCCGGGTGAGCACCGCGTCGTAGATCCGGCCGAGGCCCTTGGGCGCGAAGGTCTTCTCGAAGAAGCCGCCGATGCCGCCGGCGCCCTGCCAGGTGGTGGTGACCACGACGCGCGAACGGCCCTCGCCGGCCGGGGTGACCCGCCAGGTGGTGACCATGGAGGAGTTGCGGTCCTTCTCGACGAGCTCGCCGTCGGTGGGCTCGGTGACCTCCAGGAGGCAGTCGCGCACACGCTTGCTGGTGGCCTGGAGCCGCCAGTGGACGAGGGTGCCCTCGCCGTCGCCGCCCTCGCGCACCTCGTACTCGCTGAACTGCTCGGGCAGCAGCTTGCGCCGGGTGCCGCTGTAGTCGGCGACCGCGTCGAACACCTTCTCCGCGTCCGCCGCGACGACCCGCTCCGTAGTGGCCTCGACCTGCGCCATTGACTTCCTCCAGGACCAGAGTTCTCGGGGGTGGGGGCAAGCCAACCACCCCGCTCCCACCGCGCCCAAATCGGGGTCCGGATCAGCTCACCGAAGCGGTCGCGCGGCGATCGGAAACGAAGCCGGGCCGGAGACCGCACGATCAAGGGAACATGTGTTCTATTCTGGGGGCAGTGCTACCGAGGAGGCACCATGCGCTGGGAGAACCTCACCGCGGACAGCGGCCACAGCCGGGCCGACTCCGCCCTGTTCGGCGCGGACGCCGTGGTCACCCGTACGTTCGACACGCCCGAGTTCGCGGGGATCACGTTCCACGAGATCCGGGCCCGCTCGATCGTCAACCGGGTGCCGGGCGCCTCGCGCATGCCGTTCGAATGGACGGTCAATCCGTATCGCGGCTGCTCACACGCGTGCGTCTACTGCTTCGCCCGCAAGACCCACAGCTATCTCGACCTCGACACGGGCCTCGGCTTCGACTCGCAGATCGTGGTGAAGGTGAACGCGCCGGAGCTGCTGCGCCGCCAGCTGGCCTCGCGCCGCTGGCAGGGCGAGCACATAGCGATGGGCACCAACGTCGACTGCTACCAGCGCGCCGAGGGGCGCTACCGCCTGATGCCGGGCGTCCTCGCCGCGCTGCGCGACCGCGCCAACCCGTACTCGATCCTCACCAAGGGCACGCTGATCCTGCGCGACCTCGATCTGCTGAAGCAGTCCGCCGAGGTCACGGACGTGGGCCTGTCGGTCTCGGTCGGCTTCGTCGACCCCGAGCTGTGGCGCACCGTCGAACCGGGCACGCCGTCGCCCGAGCGGCGCCTGGACGTGGTGCGGACCCTGACCGAGCACGGGCTCGGGTGCGGGGTGCTGATGGCGCCGGTGATCCCGTTCCTCAGCGACCACCCGGCCCAACTGCGGGCCACCGTACGGGCGATCGCCGCCGCGGGGGCCACCTCCGTGACGCCGCTGGTGCTGCATCTGCGGCCCGGGGCCCGCGAGTGGTTCATGGCCTGGCTCGCCGGCCGGCACCCGCATCTGGTGCGCCGGTACGAGCGGCTGTACGCCGACGGCGCCTACGCGCCCAGGTGGTACCAGCGCCGCGTCACCCGCCAGGTGCACGAACTGGCGCAGGAGCACGGCATGGGGCCCGCGCGCGGGGGCGCGCCGCGCCGGGTCCGGGAGCCCGAGCCGCCCGCGCGCGCCTCGGCGGAACCCACCCAGCTCTCGCTCCTGTGACCGCATCGGAGCGCTTCTGGCGGGCCGATCGGGTCACGTCCGCGGCGAAGGCGTTCCCGCGGGCCCCCCTTCCGGGACGAATGCGGCCAGGGGCCGTGGCACGCGCGGCCCACGACCCTCCGTCCTGGGAGGACCCATGGGAAAACGCGCAGCCGTACTCTGCGGCGCCGCCCTCGTCATGGCCGGGAGCCTGACCTCCGTCCCGGCCGAGGCGAGCGCCCCGCAGCGCGGTGAGGCCGCTCGCGGCGCACCGCTCGTCTGGAAGAACTGCGGCATCACGAAGTACCCGGCGCTCCAGTGCGCCTCGCTCGACGTGCCGCTCGACCACGCCGCTCCGCGGGGGCGGCGCATCACCCTCGCCCTGTCCCGCGTCCCGCACACCGCGAAGACGTACCAGGGACCGCTGCTGGTCAATCCCGGCGGCCCCGGCGGCAGCGGGCGCACCCTCGCCGCGTTCGTGGCCTCCGGACTGCCGAAGTCCGTGGCCGCGCAGTACGACGTGATCGGGTTCGATCCGCGCGGCGTCGGCGCGAGCCGGCCCGCCCTGTCCTGCCGGCCCGGTCACTTCGCGCCGGTGCGCCCCGACTCGGTGCCGGGCACCCCGGCGACCGAGCGGGCCAACCTGGCGCGCGCCGCGTCCTTCGCCCGCGGCTGCGGCGCCAGGTACGGCGACCTGCTGCCGTACCTCGACACGGTCAGCGCCGCGCGGGACATGGACCGCATCCGCGCCGCCTTGGGCGCGCCGCGGATCAGCTACTTCGGCTACTCGTACGGCACCTACCTCGGCGCCGTCTACGCCAAGCTCTTCCCGCAGCGGGTGCGCCGCGCGGTGCTCGACTCGGTCGTGGACCCGACCGGGGTCTGGTACGGGGCCAACCTCGCGCAGGACGTGGCCTTCGACGCGCGCCACCGGGCGTTCCTGGCCTGGGTCGCCCGCAACGACCGCACATACCGGCTGGGCACCGACCCGGCGCGGGTCGAGGCGAAGTGGTACGCGATGCGCGCGGCCCTGGCGCGCACGCCGGCCGGCGGGAAGGTGGGCGCCGCCGAACTGGAGGACACCTATCTGCCCGGGGGCTACTACAACGGCTACTGGCCGTACCTCGCGGAGGCGTTCGCGGCGTACGCGAACGACCGGGACAGCGGTCCCCTGACCGAGGTGTACGACAAGTTCGGGGCCGTCGACGCGGCCGGGGAGAACGGCTACAGCGTCTACACGGCGGTGCAGTGCCGGGACGCCGGCTGGCCGCGCGCGTGGCGCACGTGGCGGGCGGACAACCGGGAGGTCTACGCCAAGGCGCCGTTCATGACATGGAACAACGCCTGGTACAACGCGCCGTGCGCGTTCTGGCCGAGTGCGTCGCTGAAGGCGGTCGACGTCACCAACGACAAGGTCGCGCCGATGCTGCTGTTCCAGGCGACCGACGACGCGGCCACCCCGTACGAGGGCGCCGTCACCGCGCACCGGCGGCTGGCGCGCTCCAGCCTGGTGGTCGAGCGCGGCGGCGGCAACCACGCGGTCACCCTCGGCGGCAACGCCTGCCTGGACCGGTACCTGGCGGCCTATCTGGCCGACGGCACCGTGCCGCGCGGGAAGGGCGAGGCGGACGCGGTGTGCGCGGCCCTGCCCGACCCGAAGCCGCTCAGCTCCAAGGTGACGACGGCGACCCGCGCCGCCGAACTCCACGAACTGATCGGCTTCCGCCCCTGAGAACCCGACGCGCCGTACGGGCCCCGTCCCGGAGGGGCCCGTGCCCCGGCGCACAACTCGGATGACGGCGCCCGCCTCACGCTCCTAGGGTGCGGCCATGGAAGCCGACCGCACCCTGATCCGCCCCATGACCGCGGCCGACTGCGACCGGGTCGCCGAGATCCGCGTCGGCGGCTGGCGCAGCGCCTACCGGGGGCTGATGCCGCAGTCGTACCTGGACGCGATGGACCCGGCCGCGGATGCCGGGCGGCGCCGGGCCCGCTTCGCGCGGTCGGCGGACGCCGGCGCGGTGGACCTGCTCGCCGAGTCGGCGGGCGTCGTCGTCGGCTGGTCCTGCCACGGCCCCTACCGCGACGGCGAACGGCGCACGCCGGACGCGGAGTTGTACGCCCTCTACGTGGACCCCGCGCGGTACGGCGCGGGGGCGGGACGCGCCCTGCCGGCGGAGTCGGTGCGCCGCTGCGCCGCCGCCGGGCACGCCCGGATGTTCCTCTGGGTCCTCAAGGGAAACGTCCGCGCCCGCCGCTTCTACGAACGGGCGGGCTTCGCGGCGGACGGCGCCGAGGAGCCCTTCGAGGTGGACGGCGTACGGGTCCCGGAGGTGCGCTACGCCCGCGCCCTGTGAGCCGGCGCGGGAGGCGCGGGGGCGCCGCGGGTGTCAGGCCGGTTCTGCCGGGCCGGGGGCCGTGCGGGGGGTGGGGATCAGGGCGAGCGCCTCGACGGCGGCCTCGGCCAGCGCCGGGTGGGCGAGGGCCTCGGTGAGGACCCGCCGGGCGCGTTCGTCGCCGAGGGCGCCCAGGCCCTCGACACAGGCCAGTGCCACCCGGCGGTGGGGGTCGCGGGGGCGCAGCCGCCGCTCCAGCGCGGTGATCAGGGCCGGTACGGCCTCCGGGGCGCGCAGGCCGACCAGGAGGCGGACCGGGTGCAGGGCGTAGGCGGCGCGGAGTTCGTTGGTGACCAGGGCCGCCGCGGCGCGTCCGGTACGCGGGTCGCCGAGCCGGGCGAGCGCGTGGGCGGCGGAGACGCAGCGGTGCGGGTCGCGGTGGTTGAGGAGCAGGACGAGGGCCTCGAACGCGCGCCGGTCCCCGGCCAGGCCCAGCCGGAAGGCGGCCAGCTCCCGGGCCCACAGGGGCTGTCCGGGCGCGGTGAGCACCTCGGCCAGTTCGTCGAGGTCCGCGGTCGTCGTGAGGCGGTCGTACCCGGCCGGGGCCCCCGACTCCAGCCGTAAGCGCTCCGTGAGTGATCGCAACTCTTCGTCCATGAACCGCAGCCTAGGCCCGCGACCGCGTTCCCGGGACGTACATCACAAACCCGGGGGCTGGCGCGCTCGTTACCCGGGAGTTAGGCTCAGACGAGCGGGTTACCCACTCGCATCCCTTGCGGCGGCCTGGTGACGCAGCCGCCGCAGGAGCAGTCGGTTCGGTGCCCCAGGTACCGCAGTGCGACTCGGCCACGGGACAGGGCCGGTCGGTCATCACCGCCCCCGGACGTGTGCACGTCCGCGGCGACGGCACCGGGCGTGTGCGCCCGCAGTTTGGCACCACCCGCATCCTCCACCGCATCCGGCGCGCTCGCCGTCCGGTTCCGACCCCGGTCGGGCCGTACGTCCGCGCAGCCGGGCGCGTTTCCAGTCGTCACTCTCATTCCTGGAGTCCGCGATGGCCACTCCCCTGTCCGACACCCCTCCGTCCCCGCTGCGGACCGTCGCCGTCGTCGGCCTCGGCACCATGGGCACCGGCATCGCCGAGGTCCTGGCCAGGGCCGGCCGCGAGGTCGTCGGCATCGACGTCAGCGAGGCCGCGACCGCCCAGGCCGTCGCCGCCCTGGAGTCCTCCACCGCCCGCGCCGTGGAGCGCGGCCGGATGAGCGCGGGCGAGCGCGCGGACGCCCTCGCCCGCGTCCGCACCTTCACCGACCTGCGGGCCGCCGCCGACGCGGACCTGGTCATCGAGGTGGCACCGGAGTCCTACGGGATCAAGCAGCAGATCTTCCGCGAACTGGACGCCGTCGTGCGGCCCACGACGATCCTGGCGACCGGCACCAACGCCCTGTCCGTCACCCGGCTCGCCGCCGAGTCCTCCCGTCCAGAACGGGTGCTCGGCCTGCACTTCTTCAACCCGGCGCCGGCCATGCGGCTGGTCGAGGTCGTCTCCTCGGTGCTGACCGCCCCGGCGGCCGTCTCCGCGGTCACCAACCTCGCGCTGGACCTGGGCAAGGAGCCCGTCGCGGTCGGCGACCGGCCCGGATTCGTCGCCGACGGACTGCTGTTCGGCTACCTCAACCAGGCCGCCGCGATGTACGAGGCCAAGTACGCCTCCCGCGAGGACATCGACGCGGCGATGCGGCTGGGCTGCGGACTGCCGATGGGCCCGCTGGCGCTGCTCGACCTGATCGGCGTCGACACCGCCCGCACCGTCCTGGAGGCCATGTACACCGAGTCCCGCGACCGGCTGCACGCCCCCGCCCCGATCCTCAAGCAGCTCAGTGAGGCGGGCCTGACGGGCCGTAAGTCGGGCCGCGGCTTCTACACCTACGAGGCGCCGGGCAGCGCCGCCGTCGTGCGGGACGCGCTGACGCCGCTCGCGGGTGCCGCGCTCACCCCGGGCCGCGCGGTGCGCTCGGTGGGCGTCGCCGGCTCGGGCACCATGGCCTCCGGGATCGCGGAGGTGTTCGCCAAGGCCGGGTACGAGGTCGTGCTGGCCGCCCGCAGCCAGGAGAAGGCGCAGAGCGCCAGGGCCCGGATCGGCAGGTCGCTCGCCCGTTCCGTGGACAAGGGCCGGACGACCGCCGAGGCCGCGGCGCAGACCCTGGACCGGATCACCGCGGCCGGGTCCTACGACGCGTTCGCCGACGTCGACCTGGCCGTCGAGGCCGTCGCCGAGGACCTGGAGGTCAAGCGGCAGCTGTTCGCGGCGCTGGACAAGGTCTGCAAGCCGGGCGCGGTGCTGGCCACCACGACCTCCTCGCTGCCCGTCGTGGCCTGCGCGCGGGCCACCTCGCGTCCGCAGGACGTGGTCGGCATGCACTTCTTCAACCCGGCGCCGGCCATGAAGCTGGTCGAGGTGGTGCGGACGGTGCTCACCGGGGACGAGGTCCACGCGACGGTCCGCGAGGTCTGCACGAAGATCCGCAAGCACGCCGTCGACTGCGGCGACCGGGCCGGATTCATCGTCAACGCCCTGCTGTTCCCGTACCTGAACAACGCGATCAAGATGGTGCAGGAGCACTACGCCACGCTCGACGACATCGACGCGGCGATGAAGCTCGGCGGCGGCTACCCGATGGGCCCGTTCGAACTGCTGGACGTGGTCGGGCTCGACGTCTCGCTGGCGATCGAGAAGGTCCTGCACCGCGAGTTCCGCGACCCGGGCCTGGCTCCGGCGCCGCTCCTGGAGCATCTGGTGGCCGCGGGCTGCCTCGGCCGCAAGACGGGCCGCGGCTTCCGCGAGTATGCCCGGCGCTGAGGGCGCGGGCGACTGGTTCCGGGGCGACCGGGACTGGGGCGGTCTGCTCGGCCGGTCCGGGTTTCCCCCGTCCGCACAAGGCGGGGGAAACCCGGCCCCTGCGCAGCAAGCTGCGCACATGCAGTACGTTCGGGTCATGTCCCAGCCCGCCAGGTCCCCACGTACACCGGCTACGCCCGACGCGCCGGAGAGCGCCGCGGGCAGCCGCGCCGCCGCCCAACGGCTCAAGATGCGCCGAGAACTGGCGGCCGCGGCGATGGAGCTGTTCGCGACCAAGGGGTACGAGGGGACCACCGTCGACGAGATCGCGGCCGCGGCCGGGGTCGCGCGCCGTACGTTCTTCCGGCACTTCCGGTCCAAGGAGGAGGCGATCTTCCCGGACCACGACGACACCCTGATCCGCGCCGAGGCGGTGCTCGACGCCGCCCCGGCCCATGAGCACCCGCTCGACACCGTGTGCCGGGGCATCAAGGAAGTCATGCGGATGTACGCGGCCCGGCCGGAGATCTCGGTCGCCCGCTACAAGCTGACGCGCGAGGTGCCCACCCTGCGCGAGGCGGAGATCGCGTCGGTGGCCCGCTACGAGCGCCTCTTCACCCGCTATCTGCTCGGTCACTTCGACGAGCACGCGCACGACGACGACGCCAACGACGACCCGCTGCTGGCGGAGGTCGCCGCGTCGGCCGTCGTCACCGCCCACAACCACGTGCTGCGGCGCTGGCTGCGCGCGGGCGGCCAGGGCGACGTGGAGGCCCAGCTCGACCACGCCTTCGCGATCGTGCGCAGGACGTTCGGCACGGGCATCGGGGCGGGCCGCGAGACCGCCCCGCGCACGGCGTCCGCGTCCGCGGCCTCCGAGGGAGAGGTCCTGGTCACCGTCGCCCGCACCGACGCGCCCCTGGACGAGGTCATGCGCACGATCGAACAGGCCCTGAAGGAACGGGCGTAGGGCGCGGGCGCCGCCTCCGGGCGCCCTTCACGACCGGACAGGCCGGCCGCACGGCACGACCCGCGGCCGGCCTTCGCACGTCCCGGACCGGACGGTGCCAGCGCCACACATGACCACAGCACATGAGCGGGCGTCACATGTGCGCGCGCCACGTCATCCCGTGCCACATGTGGCCGCGCCACATCAGCCCACACGACATGTGCGCACACCACATCAGCCCACGCGACGTGTGCCCACACCACGTCAGTCCGTGCCACACGTGCGCGCCACATGAGCCCGCACCACGAGCGACCGCGCCACATGTGCCCGAGACGGATGACCGTGAGCACCCGAAAGCGACGTACTCGCGAGTAGCTTTGATCGATCATCGCTCATCTGTCGCGTAAAGATTTCATCTGAGAGCAATTTCTGACACTCAGTGCCTTGCCAGGTGACACGCCGTGCCATACGTTGAAGGTGTCCGGGCGGCCGGCGTGCAGAGACCCTTCGTACGCCGGCTGTCCCCGCCAGTCCCTCCCGGGACCCGCGCGCCCGGACGCCTGCGTCACAGGCAACCTCCCGCGCCACCCAGCGCCGCCGCTCCCGCACCACCCGCCGAACCGACGGCACACCCACCACCCTCACCAGCACCGACGCAGCCCTCAGCACCCCTCCCTCAGGGTGCTCACCGCCGGAGGCAACACCGTGACCGTGAAGGACATTCTCGACGCGATCCAGTCGCCGGAATCGACGCCGGCCGACTTCGCCGCCCTGCCGCTCCCCGAGTCGTACCGCGCGATCACCGTGCACAAGGACGAGACGGAGATGTTCGCGGGCCTCGCGACCCGCGACAAGGACCCGCGCAAGTCGATCCACCTCGACGAGGTGCCCCTGCCCGAGCTCGGGCCCGGCGAGGCCCTGGTGGCCGTCATGGCCTCCTCGGTCAACTACAACTCCGTGTGGACCTCGATCTTCGAGCCGCTGTCCACCTTCGGGTTCCTGGAG
>NZ_AGBF01000083.1 GCF_000225525.1 Streptomyces zinciresistens K42
CAGCACGCCCGCCGTACCGGCCGCACGCCGCGGCCCCGTCCGGCGCCCGCCGGGGGCGCCGCACGTCCGGACCGTTCCGTGCCCGCCGGTCGGCCCGCCGGGGCCGCCGGGCACGCCGGGGACGGTCCGTGACCGCCTCCGCCGCTCGTGTGCCGCCCCCAGCCAAGAAGTCATGGAACAAGCCTCACAGCAGCTCCCGTACCCGGCATGTCGGACTCCGCCACCTGACCGACCCCCCGCCCCCGGCCGCCCCCTCCGAGCAGGCACAGGCCGGGCGGCGGTGGGGAGAGCCCCCGGGCGAACCGGGGGAAACGCCCGTACCCGCTCGCCCCGCCCGCGTACCCGCGCGATCTTCCGACCCGGAAACGGTGGATCACCCGACACCGGGGGCACCCCGATGGTGAGCTGTACGGGTGCGAGAGAATGGCGGCATGGAGATGCCGAGGAACGAAGGCCAGCCCGAGACACCCCAGATCCTGGTCGTGGGCCAGGACGGGATGGCGCTCGGTGGCGGCGGCAAGGACGACGACCCCCGCGAGATCCCGGTCACGGAGCAGGTCGAGCAGCCGGCGAAGGTCATGCGGATCGGCAGCATGATCAAGCAGCTGCTGGAGGAGGTGCGCGCCGCTCCCCTGGACGAGGCGAGCCGGGTCCGGCTGAAGGAGATCCACGCCAGTTCGGTGAAGGAGCTGGAGGACGGTCTGGCGCCGGAGCTCGTGGAGGAGCTGGAGCGGCTGTCCCTGCCGTTCACGGACGAGGGCACCCCGAGCGACTCGGAACTGCGGATCGCGCAGGCCCAGTTGGTCGGCTGGCTGGAGGGCCTCTTCCACGGCATCCAGACCACGCTCTTCGCGCAGCAGATGGCCGCGCGCGCCCAGCTGGAGCAGATGCGCCGGGCCCTGCCGCCCGGTGTCGGCGGCCTGGAGGACGGCGACGGCCGCCAGGGCGGCCACTCGGGCGGACCGTACCTGTAGCCGCCCCCCGCACGCACCCGCGTACGCGAAAGGGCCCGGCCGCCGCCGGGCCCTTCTCAGCGCGCGCGGATCACTCCGGGTTGCCGGTGGAGACCTCGAACTCCATCTCCGGCGCGGCCTTCGGGTCGAAGTCGGAGCGGGCCTTGGGGTTCTGCCGCATGACGGTGCCCTGGCCGTAGGTGTTCTCGTCGACGTCGACCTTCTTGTACTTCCAGCCGGCCGCCTTCAGGCACTGCACGACCGACCCCCAGTCCTTGAAGGTCAGGTCCGGCATCGTCACCTTGTCGGGGTCGAGGTAGGACTCCCGCGGCTCGGTGCACTCGGTGGTCTCGACCGTCCGGGAGGCGTCGCCCTCGCGGTAGCCCGGCGCCCTGGAGACCGACTCCGTGGCGCTGGGGCCGCCGTCGCCGCCCCCGTCGTCCTTGGTGCGGCCGCCGCCCATGGTCAGCGCGGCGATCAGCCCGCCCACCGCGACGACGGCGACCACGGCCGAGCCGATGATCACCGACCGGTTGTTCCTGCCGCCGCCCGGGGCGTGCTGCTGCTGGTGCGCGACCGTGTACGGCGGCGGGGTGCCCTGGCCCTGCTGCGGGCCGTACGGTCCCGGCGGCGGCGTCGGGAAGCCCGACTGCTGCGGGTAGCCGTAGGCCGGGGAGGGCGCGGACGGCGCCGGGGTGCCGTACGGGTGGGGCGCCGGGGTCGGCTGGTACGGCGTCTGCACCGGGCCGGAGTGCGGCGGTGCCTGGCCGACCGGCGGGAACACCGACGCGCCGACGCCCTGGCCGGACTGCGGGCCCGAGCCGTGCACGATGCTCGGCGGGGCCGCCTGGAACGACTGGGCCACGCGCAGGCACTCGTCCCGCATGGCCTCCGCGCTGGGGAAGCGCTCGTTGGGGTTCTTCTTCAGGGCGCGGGCGACCAGCGCGTCCACGGCCGGGGGCAGGGACCGGTTGACGGAGGACGGCGCGGGCGGCTCCTCCTGCACGTGCGCGTAGGCGATGGCCAGCGGTGAGTCCGCGTCGAACGGCAGCCGCCCGGTGACGAGTTGGAAGAGCATGATGCCGACCGAGTACAGGTCGGAGCGGGCGTCCACGCCCCGGCCGAGCGCCTGCTCGGGCGAGAGGTACTGCGGGGTGCCGACCACCATGCCGGTCTGGGTCATCGAGGTCACGCCGGACTGCATGGCGCGGGCGATGCCGAAGTCCATGACCTTCACGACGCCGCGCTTGTTCATCATCACGTTGCCCGGCTTGATGTCGCGGTGGACCAGGCCCATCTCGTGGCTGATCTCCAGGGCGGCGAGCACGTCCGCGGTGATCTTCAGCGCCTTGTCGGCGGGCACGGCGCCGAACCGCCGTACGTCCTCGTCGTAGACCGAGGAGAGCGGGCGGCCCTCGATGTACTCCATGACGATGTAAGGGGTCGTCAGGGAGTCGACGGTGTCCTCGCCCGTGTCGAAGACCGAGACGATGTTGGTGTGCGTGAGCTTCGCCACTGCCTGGGCCTCGCGGCGGAACCGCTCGCGGAAGGCCGGTTCGCGGCCGAGTTCGGTGTGCAGGGTCTTGACGGCGACCTGGCGGTCGAGCACGGAGTCGTAGGCGAGGTACACCGAGGCCATGCCGCCCTGGCCGAGCAGGTCGCGCAGCTGGTAGCGGCCGCCCGCCAGCGACCGCCCGGCGTTCGCGTTCTGTGCGCCGTCCTGGCTCATGTTCTGCGTCCCCCGTGCCTCTCGGGCGCCCGCGACGGTCGTGGACCGGTGATCCCGAGTGATCCAAAGTGCTATTCCCGGCCAAGTCTGCCCCACGGCACCGACAGGTCAAGCGCGGTGCCCGTTCCGTGACCGTACGCGAAGGGAGCGTCGCGGAAGCGTTACAAGCGCCGTACGGCCGGTGCACACAATTTGCACGACGCGACGGGGAACGGGTTTCATTGCCGGTCCGTCTCCGTGCGGTTGAGGCATCCGTCTCGGACCGGCGGAATGCACAGAGGCTGTAGCGTGACCGACGGAGACCGTGACAACACCGCGCGCACCGCGGGCAGAAACGACGGCGAGGACCGATGGCACAGCAGCAGCGCGCTCAGGGCCCGTCCGACCCCGAGGCAGCTGGCGGCGGTATGTCAGAAACGCCGGAGATGTGGGGTAACGGCGGACTGGTCGGGGACGGCCGGTACCGGCTGACCCGCAGACTCGGCCGGGGCGGCATGGCCGAGGTGTTCGCGGCCGAGGACGTGCGTCTGGGACGCACCGTGGCGGTCAAGCTGCTGCGCTCCGACCTCGCCGAGGACCCGGTGTCCAAGGCCCGCTTCACACGCGAGGCCCAGTCCGTGGCCGGGCTCAACCACCACGCGATCGTCGCCGTGTACGACTCCGGCGAGGACGTGCTGGCCTCGCACAGCGTGCCGTACATCGTGATGGAGATCGTCGAGGGCCGCACCATCCGCGACCTCCTGCTCAACGCCGAGGCCCCCGGGCCCGAGCAGGCCCTGATCATCGTCTCCGGGGTCCTGGAGGCCCTCGCCTACTCGCACCAGCACGGCATCGTCCACCGGGACATCAAGCCCGCCAACGTCATCATCACCGACAACGGCGCGGTCAAGGTGATGGACTTCGGCATCGCCCGCGCCCTGCACGGCGCGCAGTCGACGATGACGCAGACCGGCATGGTCATGGGCACCCCGCAGTACCTCTCGCCCGAGCAGGCGCTCGGCAAGGCGGTCGACCACCGCTCCGACCTGTACGCGACCGGCTGCCTGCTGTACGAACTGCTCGCGCTGCGGCCCCCGTTCACCGGGGAAACCCCGCTGTCGGTGGTCTACCAGCACGTCCAGGACATCCCCACCCCGCCGTCCGAGACCTCCGACGCCTCGCCGCCGGAGCTCGACGGACTGGTCATGCGCTCGCTCGCCAAGGAGCCGGACGACCGCTTCCAGACCGCCGAGGAGATGCGCGGCCTGGTCCAGTACGGCCTGCAGATGCTCTACGACCAGGGCGGCCACACCGGCACCTGGAACACCGGCCCGGTGGCGGTGCACGAGGGCCGGCACACCCCGTCCGGCGGCTTCGCGAACACCACCGTCATGGGCCACCCCGGCAACCCGGCCTCCGGGACGACGCAGATCCCGCAGCCGATCCTGCCCGGCGGCTACGGCGGCGGCTACGGCAGCGGGGACGACGGCGGCTTCGAGGGGCACGGCAACCGCGGCAGCGGCCGCGGCAAGCTCTGGATCCTCGCCGTGCTCGCGGTGGTCGCGATCACCGCGGGCGTCGCCCTGGCGCTGAACAAGGGAGGCGGCGACACCGGCGGCGACGGCACGCCGCAGAAGCCGACCAGCTCGCAGAGCACCGGCAAGGACCGCTCGACCGACGACCCGACGGACGAGGCCACCCAGGACCCGACCGACGAGGTCACGAGCGGCGGCGGCGGCCAGGGCACCGGCCCGGACCACACCCCGTCGTCCCCGCCGACCTACACGCAGACCGAGAAGCCCACCGAGGACCCGACCACGGCCGAGCCGACCGAGGAGCCCACCCAGGAGCCGACCGAGGAGCCCACCGAGCGGCCGACGGAGGAGCCCAGCACCCCGCCGACGGTGCCGACGACCCCGACGGGCGGCGTCGAGCAGGGCTGACGCCGGCCGACGAGCCCGCCGTACACGCGCGCGTGGACCCCGCACGGGGCCACGCGCGCGTGGCGTTTCGCGCCACCGCCGAATTCCTTGATCGTTTTCCCGGGCGGGGGAATACCGGGGCAATTCCCTTCGGCCGGACGGGGGCGGCGTCACATCGCCCGGGTGATCCACCACTCGGTGACTCTTCCCGTGACCTGGCCCACCGATATAACGTGCCGTTGTTCCGGCCCCCTGCAAGGCTGTGACCAGGAGTTGTTCCCGCCTTTTGCGATTTACTTGGATATCCAAGCAAAAACGCAGGTCAGGAGGGGTTTCACAGAGATGTGGAGCACTGGGTAACGTGCCTTTTGCAGGGCGCTCGCCGGGGCACCTGTCACGCCTGTTCCCTACCGGGCCGCACCCACCCTGTGCGTCTGCGGGACAGGCGAGCCGCACTGGCACCCGGCGAACCCGGGGTAGCCGGACCGACGGAGGAGCACACGTGACCGTGGAGAGCACTGCCGCGCGAAAGCCGCGACGCAGCGCCGGTACCAAGAGCACGGCCGGCAAGACCACCACCGCGAGGAAAACGGCGGGCTCGGACCCCGAGCTCGTGCAGTTGCTGACGCCCGAGGGCAAGCGCGTCAAGAACGCCGGGTACGACAAGTACGTCGCCGGCATCACCCCGGAGGAGCTCCGCGGTCTCTACCGCGACATGGTGCTCACCCGCCGCTTCGACGCCGAGGCCACCTCCCTGCAGCGCCAGGGCGAGCTCGGCCTGTGGGCCTCGCTGCTCGGCCAGGAGGCCGCGCAGATCGGCTCCGGCCGCGCCACCCGCGAGGACGACTACGTCTTCCCGACCTACCGCGAGCACGGCGTCGCCTGGTGCCGCGGGGTGGACCCGACGAATCTCCTCGGCATGTTCCGGGGCGTGAACAACGGCGGCTGGGACCCCAACGGCAACAACTTCCAGCTGTACACCATCGTCATCGGCTCCCAGACGCTGCACGCCACCGGCTACGCCATGGGCGTCGCCAAGGACGGCGCGGACAGCGCGGTCATCGCCTACTTCGGCGACGGCGCCTCCAGCCAGGGCGACGTGGCCGAGTCCTTCACCTTCTCCGCGGTCTACAACGCCCCCGTGGTGTTCTTCTGCCAGAACAACCAGTGGGCGATCTCCGAGCCGACCGAGAAGCAGACCCGGGTGCCGCTCTACCAGCGCGCCCAGGGCTTCGGCTTCCCCGGCGTCCGCGTCGACGGCAACGACGTCCTGGCCTGCCTGGCCGTGACGAAGTGGGCGCTGGAGCGCGCCCGCCGCGGCGAGGGCCCGACGCTCGTCGAGGCGTACACGTACCGCATGGGCGCCCACACCACCTCCGACGACCCCTCCAAGTACCGCGCCGACGAGGAGCGCGAGGCGTGGGAGGCCAAGGACCCGATCCTGCGCCTTCGCCGCTATCTGGAGGCCGCAAACCACGCGGACGAGGGATTCTTCGCGGAACTGGAGACGGAGAGCGAAGCGTTGGGCAAGCGAGTGCGCGAGGCGGTCCGCGCCATGCCCGACCCGGACCGCTTCGCCATCTTCGAGAACGTGTACGCGGACGGGCACGCGCTCGTCGACGAGGAGCGCGCCCAGTTCGCCGCCTACCAGGCGTCGTTCGCGGACGCGGAGGGGGTCTGACATGGCAGCGGAGAAGATGGCTCTGGCCAAGGCGATCAACGAGTCGCTGCGCCGCGCCCTGGAGTCGGACCCCAAGGTCCTCATCATGGGCGAGGACGTCGGCAAGCTCGGCGGTGTCTTCCGGGTGACGGACGGCCTCCAGAAGGACTTCGGCGAGAGCCGCGTCATCGACACCCCGCTCGCCGAGTCCGGCATCGTCGGCACGGCGATCGGTCTCGCCCTGCGCGGCTACCGCCCGGTGGTGGAGATCCAGTTCGACGGCTTCGTCTTCCCGGCGTACGACCAGATCGTCACGCAGCTCGCGAAGATGCACGCCCGCTCGCTCGGCAAGGTCAAGCTCCCGGTCGTCGTGCGCATCCCCTACGGCGGCGGCATCGGCGCGGTGGAGCACCACTCGGAGTCCCCCGAGGCGCTCTTCGCGCATGTGGCCGGCCTGAAGATCGTCAGCCCGTCGAACGCGTCGGACGCCTACTGGATGATGCAGCAGGCCATCCAGAGCGACGACCCGGTGATCTTCTTCGAGCCCAAGCGGCGCTACTGGGACAAGGACGAGGTCGCCACCGAGGCGATCCCCGGCCCGCTGCACCGGGCCCGCGTCGTGCGCGAGGGCACGGACCTCACCCTGGCGGCCTACGGCCCGATGGTGAAGCTGTGCCGGGAGGTCGCCGACGCGGCCGCCGAGGAGGGCCGCGACCTGGAGGTCCTGGACCTGCGCTCGGTCTCCCCGATCGACTTCGACTCCCTCCAGAGCTCCGTGGAGAAGACCCGCCGGCTGGTGGTCGTCCACGAGGCCCCGGTGTTCTTCGGCTCGGGCGCGGAGATCGCCGCCCGGATCACGGAGCGCTGCTTCTACCACCTGGAGGCCCCGGTGCTGCGGGTGGGCGGTTACCACGCCCCCTATCCGCCGGCGCGTCTGGAGGAGGAGTACCTGCCGGGCCTGGACCGGGTGCTCGACGCCGTCGACCGTGCCCTGGCGTACTGAGGAGAGGGTCGTGACGACGATGACGGAAGCGTCCGTGCGCGAGTTCAAGATGCCCGACGTGGGCGAGGGACTCACCGAGGCCGAGATCCTCAAGTGGTACGTCCAGCCCGGTGACACGGTCACCGACGGCCAGACGGTGTGCGAGGTGGAGACCGCCAAGGCGGCGGTGGAACTGCCCATCCCCTACGACGGCGTGGTCCGCGAGCTGCGCTTCCCCGAGGGCGCCACGGTGGACGTCGGCACGGCGATCATCACGGTCGACGTGGGGGGCGCGGGCACGGCGGCCGAGGCTCCCGCGGCGCCCGCCGCACGGCCGGCGGCCCCGGCCGAGGCGACCGGGGCCAAGGAGGCCGACGAGGCCAAGCCGGCGGGCTCGGGCCGCCAGCCGGTCCTGGTCGGCTACGGCGTCGCCGCGTCCTCCACCCGGCGCCGCCCCCGCAAGGGGGCCGGGGTCCCGCGCCAGGAGCCCCCGGCGCCCGCCCAGGCTCTCCAGGCCGAGCTGAACGGCCACGGGGCGGCGGGCGCCGCGGCCACCGCCCGGCCGCTGGCCAAGCCGCCGGTGCGCAAGCTGGCCAAGGACCTGGGCGTCGACCTGGCCGCGGTGACCCCGACCGGCCCCGACGGCGTCATCACGCGGGAGGACGTCCACGCGGCGGCCGCTCCCCCGGTCCCGGCCGCCGCGCAGCCCGCTCCGGCCGCGCCCGTCGCCGCATCTGCCGCCGCCCCGGAGCCCGCCGCGTCGTACGACGGCGCGCGCGAGACGCGTGTCCCCGTCAAGGGCGTGCGCAAGGCGACGGCGGCGGCGATGGTCGGCTCGGCGTTCACGGCACCGCATGTCACGGAGTTCGTGACGGTGGACGTGACGCGCACGATGAGGCTGGTCGAGGAGCTGAAGGGCGACAAGGAGTTCGCGGGCCTGCGCGTGAACCCGCTGCTGCTGGTCGCCAAGGCCCTGCTGCTCGCGATCCGCCGCAATCCCGAGGTCAACGCCTCCTGGGACGAGGCGAACCAGGAGATCGTGCAGAAGCACTACGTCAACCTGGGCATCGCCGCCGCGACCCCGCGCGGGCTGATCGTCCCGAACATCAAGGACGCGGGCACCCTCACGCTCCCGGAGCTGGCGCGGGCCCTGGGCGAGCTGGTGGCGACGGCCCGCGAGGGCCGGACCACGCCCGCCGCGATGCAGGGCGGCACGGTCACCATCACCAACGTCGGCGTCTTCGGCGTCGACACCGGCACGCCGATCCTGAACCCCGGCGAGTCCGCGATCCTCGCGATGGGCGCGATCAGGCTCCAGCCGTGGGTCCACAAGGGCAAGGTGAAGCCGCGTCAGGTCACCACGCTGGCGCTGAGCTTCGACCACCGCCTGGTGGACGGCGAGCTCGGCTCCAAGGTGCTCGCGGACGTGGCGGCGGTCCTGGAGCAGCCGAAGCGGCTGATGACCTGGGCGTGAGCCGCGGACGGCGGCGCGACGCGAACCGCTGACGACGGGCACACGCCGGCCGGCGACGGCTGACGGCGGCCGGCTACCAGCCGGTGACGGCAAGAGAACGGGGGCGGCCGCTCCGGGCGGCCGCCCCCTCTCCGTGCGCTGTTCCGCGTGCGCGTCAGCCGATCTCGGCGTAGCCGTAGGTGATGAGCTTCTTCACGTCCTCCGTGCGCTTCGCCTCCGAGGGGGCGGTCAGCACGGTGCCCATGACCGACTCGCCGTTCCGCGTGGCGGCGAAGACGAGGCAGTACTTGGCCTCGGCCCCGGAGCCGGTCTTCACGCCGAGCGTGCCGTTCCAGCCGAGCAGCGTGTTGGTGTTCTTCCACGCGGCCATGGTGCGGGTGGAGCCGGTCTTCGTGATCGTCTTCGCCGTGTACGACGTCGTCTTCACGACCGACTTGAACGTCGTGCTCGTCATCGTGCTGCGGGCGAGCTTGGTCAGGTCGCGCGGCGTCGAGTAGTTCGAGCCGTTGCTGATGCCGTCGAACGAGTCGAACTTCGTGTTCGTCATGCCCAGGCTCTTGGCCATGGTGTTCATCTTTCCGATGAACGACTTCACGCGCGCGTTGACCGTCGAGCCCGTGCCGAACTTGTCGGCGAGGGCCATGGCGGCGTCGCAGCCCGACTTGAGCATCATCCCGTACAGCAGCTGGCGGACGGTGACCTTGTCACCGACGATCAGGTTCGCCGACGAGGCTCCCTTGGACACTATGTAGTCGCTGACCTCCTTCCGGATGGTGACCTTGGTGTCCAGGTTGAGGTTCGACTGCGACAGCACGACCTTCGCCGTCATGATCTTCGTCGTCGACGCGGTGAGTCCCCGCGTGTCGGCGGCCTTGGTGAAGAGGGTCTTACCCGTGGCGCTGTTCATGACGAACCCGCCCTTGGCGCTGATCGAGGGCGTGGTGGCGGCCTGCGCGGGCACCGCGGTGACGGCGCCGGAGACGATGACCGCGCCCGTCGAGACGAGGACGGCCGCGGTACGGCGGACACGCATGCCCTTGATGGGAGTTATCAACTGAAATACCCCAATTGCATCGAATGCCCCTGCGATGCGGCCGAGTTGGAAGGGGGGAGAAAGAAGGGCCGCACGTGTGTGACTCGTAACTAGCACAGAAGGTTGTGCCCCGGTGTGCACGACTGCCGCTTCTTTGCCGGAGATTTCGCCCGCGGTCACCCGGAGCGGCCCCCCGCGGGTCCCCCGCGGGTCCCCCGCAGGCCCCCCGCTGACACCGCGCTGACACCGCGCGGGTCCGCATGATGGACGCGGGCCACGATGCGTACGTGTTGTATCTATGCTGTGGGCATGTCTTCCGCCCCGCCCGCGACCCTCAGGCGGCCCCCCGCCGCCGACCGCGTCTACACCCACGTCAAGCAGGGCGTTCTGGAACGCCGTTACGAGGGAGGGACACTGCTCACCGAGGGCGAGCTCGCCGAGGCCGTGGGTGTCTCGCGCACCCCCGTGCGCGAGGCGCTGCTGCGGCTGGAGGTCGAGGGGCTGATCAAGCTCTATCCGAAGAAGGGCGCCCTGGTCCTGCCGGTCTCCGCGCAGGAGATCAAGGACGTCGTGGAGACCCGGATGCTCGTCGAGCAGCACGCGGCGCGCAAGGCCGTCCCCGCGCCCCCTCAACTCATCGCGCGCCTGGAGGAACTGCTGGCCCGTCAGCAGGAGCAGGCCGCCGCCGGCGATCTCGCGGGCGCCGCGGTCACCGACCGCTGCTTCCACGCGGAGATCGTCCGCAGCGGCGGCAACGAGATCCTCTCGCGCCTGTACGACCAACTGCGCGACCGCCAGCTGCGGATGGGCGTCGCAGTCCTGCACTCGCACCCCGACCGGATCGCCAAGACCCTCGCCGAGCACGAGGAGATCCTTCAGGCCCTGCGCTCCGGCGACGGCGAGGCGGCGGTCGGCCTGGTCCACCGGCACATCGACTGGTTCTCGCACCTGGCGCGGGGTGAGGAGCGATGAGGCACACCGCGCTGCCGGGCGACCCGCCGGGCGGCCGCCGCGCCGCCGCCGTGTGGGGCGTCGGCGTCTCGGTCTACTTCGTCGCCGTCATCTTCCGCACCTCGCTGGGTGTCGCCGGCCTCGACGCCGCCGACCGCTTCGACGTCAACGCCTCCGCGCTGTCCACCTTCTCCATCCTCCAGCTCCTCGTCTACGCGGGCATGCAGATACCCGTGGGCCTGCTCGTCGACCGGCTCGGCACCAAGAAGGTGCTGGCGATCGGCGCGGTGCTGTTCACGGCCGGCCAGCTCGCCTTCGCCCTGTCCCCGTCGTACGGCATGGCCCTGGCCTCGCGCGCCCTGCTGGGCTGCGGGGACGCGATGACGTTCATCAGCGTGCTGCGCCTGGGCACCCGCTGGTTCCCGGCCCGGCGCGGCCCCCTGATCGCCCAGCTCGCGGGTCTGGCGGGCATGGCGGGCAACCTCGTCTCCACACTGGTGCTGGCGCGGCTGCTGCACGGGGTCGGCTGGACGGCCGCCTTCGCGGGCAGCGCGGTCGCGGGCGTCGTGGTGCTCGTCCTGCTGCTGCTGTTCCTCAAGGACCACCCCGAGGGCCACGAGCCCGCGCCGCTGCCCCACCAGGGAGCGGCCTACGTACGCCGCCAGATCGGCGCCGCCTGGCGCGAGCCCGGCACCCGCCTCGGGCTGTGGGTGCACTTCACGACGCAGTTCCCGGCGATGGTGTTCCTGCTGCTGTGGGGACTGCCCTTCCTGGTGGAGGCCCAGGGCCTGTCCCGGGCCACCGCCGGTGAACTGCTCACCCTCGTCGTCCTCGCGAACATGGCGGTCGGCCTGGTCTACGGCCAGGTCGTCGCCCGGCACCACGGGGCCCGGCTCCCCCTCGCGCTCGGCACGGTCGCCGCGACCGCCCTCGTGTGGGCCGCCACCCTGCTGTGGCCCGGTGCCACGGCCCCGATGTGGCTGCTCGTCGTGCTGTGCGCGGTGCTCGGGGCGTGCGGGCCGGCCTCCATGCTCGGCTTCGACTTCGCCCGGCCGGCCAATCCGCCGGAGCGGCAGGGCACGGCGTCCGGCATCACGAACATGGGCGGGTTCGTCGCCTCGATGACGACGCTCTTCGCGGTCGGTGTGCTGCTGGACGCGACCGGCGGGGACTACTCCCTCGCCTTCTCGGTGGTGTTCGTCCTCCAGGCGCTGGGCGTCAGCCAGATCCTGCGGCTGCGCGGGCGCGCGGCACGCCGGGAGCGGGAACGGCTGGTCGCCAGCAGGGTGGAGACCGTGCACGTGCCCGCCTGACCGGCGAGCGGACCGGGCGGACCGGCGCCGGGGCGGGCCGGGGGGCCGACCGGCGGCCCCGCGGCGGCTCGCGCACCGTGCGCTGCGGCGGGCCGCGGGGTGCTACGGCGTGACGGTGAAGTTGCGCAGGATCGCCTTGGTCAGGCCGGGGTCGCCCTCCGCCTTCACCCGGTCCGCCACCGCGTCGGGCGTGACCCGGCCGCAGGCCAGGCGGACGAAGGTCTCCCAGTCCAGGGTCAGCGTGGCGGCGGGGCCCAGCGCGGGCGCCGTCTCCACGGTGCCGCGGCCCTGGATGTCGACGCGGATCGTGCGCAGGAACTCGACCGGCCCGTGCACGTCGATGACGATGGCCGAGCTGCGCGGGGCGTCGGCCTTGGTGGCGATGACCTCGGGCAGCCGGTCGAGCAGCACGTCGCGGGCGATGTGCGCGCCGGGGGAGTCGAGGTCGCCGGGGCGGCCGACGGCGGCGCGCAGGTCCTGCTCGTGGACCCAGACGTCGAACGCGTGCCCGCGCATGGCCTCTTCGAGGGTGTGCTCGGTGCCGAGCGGGCCGCGCACCTTGGTGCCGGGCTCGCGCGACTCGTTGCGCAGCTGGCGGTTGCGGCGGATGACCGTGTACTCCAGCTCGGACGTCATCTCCGGCGCCGTGTGGTGGCGGCGGACGTCGACCTGCATCTCCATGTACCGCTGGCTGTCGTTGGTGACGTGGAAGAGGTCGCGCGGGAGCGTGTGGATGGGCCGCGGGTCGCCGAGCATCTCGCAGTCCAGCCCGATGACGTGGGAGACCACGTCCCGCACCGACCAGCCGGGGCAGGGGGTGCGCCGGTTCCATTCGCCCTCCACGAGCGGCGTCACCAACTCGGATATCGCGTCGATGGAATGGGTCCAGGCGTCGGCGTAGGGCTGGAGGGTGGGATGCAGACTCACGGAACGGGACCCCTCGGCGGTTGGTACGTCGGTTCGCGGGCAGGTTGTGGCGGCGGTGCCAGTGGGCGGCGGCAGCTGTCGGCGGGTGTCTTGAAACGCTAAGTTACGCTGCTGTGAGGCACCCCGGCAGTGCTTTCGTGTGACGATCGTAGGCCCGTGTGGAACCGCATGCGGACCGCTCGAATGCCAGGACGGTGGTAGTGTGCGCGCCTCTTTGCTCCAGATCGACGTCAATGAGGGCGAAACGGTCGAAGCGCGCAGGGTGAGAGTCGCCTCGCTGGTACGGGAGCAGGCCGGAGCGGATCTGGTCGTCCTGCCCGAGCTGTGGACGACCGGCGCCTTCGCCTACGAGGAGTTCGGCGGCGGGGCCGAGCCGCTCGACGGGCCGACCCACGACGTGATGGCCAAGGCGGCGCGCGACGCGGGCGTGTGGCTGCACGCCGGGTCGATCCCCGAGCGCGACCCCGACGGGCCGCTCTACAACACCTCCCTCGTCTTCTCCCCCTCCGGCGACCTGGCCGCCGTCTACCGCAAGATCCACCGGTTCGGCTTCGACAGGGGCGAGGCCGTGCTGATGGGCGCGGGCGAGGACCTGGTGACGGTCCGGCTGCCGGACACCCGGCTCGGCCTGGCCACCTGCTACGACCTGCGCTTCCCCGAACTCTTCCGCGGCCTGGTCGACGCCGGTGCCGAGACCCTCGTCGTCCCCGCGGGCTGGCCGGAGCGCCGCCGGGCGCACTGGACGCTGCTGGCCCAGGCGCGGGCGGTCGAGAACCAGGCGTTCGTGCTCGCCTGTGGAACGGCCGGGAGCCACGCGGGAGTTCCCCAGGCCGGTCACTCGATCGTGGTCGATCCCTGGGGCGAGGTGCTGGCGCAGGCCGGTCCGGGCGAGGAGGTGCTCACCGTGGACTTCGACCCGGGCCGGGTCGCGGTGACCCGGGACCGGTTCCCCGCGCTCAAAGACCGGATGCTCGGCCTGGCCCCGCCGCGCCGCTGACGGAGCGCCCGGTCGCGGGCCGCGTCTGACGAACCGTTTCCCCCGCGGCCGGCCCCGGACGGGCGCGACCGCTCCACCGGGGCCGGCCCGCGCGGACCTCGATCCTCCCCGCGCGGGCCCCGGCATCCCCGCGCCTGCCTCAGTCCTCCCCGCGTTCCTTCTCCGCGAGGTGGATCACGCAGACCGCCACCGCGATCAGCAGCGCCGGGTCGGCGTCGTCCCGTACGACGTCCACGCCGTAGGTCTCGCGCACGCGCAGCCAGCGCCGGGAGATCACCGCGAGGAGTTCCCCGTCGTACTCGACGGCGAACTCCCGGTCCAGGATCCTGCCGCTGACGTCCAGCTCCGTGCTGCCGTCCGCCAGGGCCACCCGGTAGTGGTTGCGCAGCAGCGACAGCCGCTTGCGGCGGATCGTCGCGAGCGGTTCGCCCTCGCGCTCGATCACCATCGTGTCGCGCAGGGCGAGCATCTTCTGGTGGATGTCGATCAGGACACGCCCCTGGACGTCCTTCAGCTCGAAGGTGTCGCGCAGCCGCATCGCCTTGCCGTCGACGAGGAACACCTTGTTTCCCCGGTCGTCCTCGATCCAGTAGTCGTCGCCGAAGCCCAGCAGCCGGTCGCGTACGAGGAATCTCATGACACGAGGACTTCCCCGCGGCCCCCCGCCCGACGCGGTCTGTAGGCCGACGGGCTGAGCCGGTGCGCCGGGCCCGCCGGCCGGGCCGGGGTGTCCCGGTCCGGCCGTCCGGAACCGGGACGGACCCTCTGCCGCCGCTGCCCGCCGGGACGGATGCTCAGGCCCCGTAGCCGTTGCTGTAGCCGTCGTTCCGGTGGTGGTGGGGGTCCTCCCCGACCACCGGGGTCGTGGGCGGCACCACGACGCGCCTGCGCCGCGCGATGCTGCTGAACGTCGTGACGCCGATCAAGCCCACGATCATCAGGATGACGCCGACGAGGTCGAGATTGACCCCGTCCATCTTCCAGTCGGTCGCGAACGTGAGGATGGCTCCCACGGCGATGAGGATGATGCACCCGCCGAGGCCCATATGTGTCGCCTCCCTGTCCGGTGGTTCCGGTCGCGATCGGGTACCCCCTCCTGCCCGAACTACCCCTCCAGGAAAGCCGCCAGAGAGTTCGCCAGCAGCCACGGGTCGTCCGTGCCGCACAGCTCCCGCGCGCTGTGCATCGACAGGATCGCCACACCGATGTCGACGGTCTTGATGCCGTGCCGGGCCGCGGTGATGGGACCGATGGTGGTGCCGCAGGGCATGGAGTTGTTGGAGACGAAGGACTGGAAGGGCACCCCCGCCCGCTCGCAGGCGGCGGCCCACACCGCGCGGCCCGAACCGTCGGTCGCGTAGCGGTTGTTGACGTTGACCTTGAGGATCGGGCCGCCGTTGACGCGCGGGTGGTGCGTCGGGTCGTGCCGCTCGGCGTAGTTGGGGTGCACGGCGTGGCCGGTGTCGGAGGAGAGGCAGACGGTGCCGGCGAAGGCGCGGGCCCGGTCCTCGTAGGAGCCGCCGCGCGCGAACACCGAGCGCTCCAGGATGCCGCCGAGGAGCGGGCCGTCGGCGCCGGTGTCGCTCTGCGAGCCGTTCTCCTCGTGGTCGAAGGCGGCCAGCACCGGGATGGAGGACGGCGCGGTGCCGGCGCCGGCCACGGCGGCCAGCGCGGCGGCGCCCGCGTGCACCGACAGGAGGTTGTCCATGCGCGGGCCCGCGAGGAGTTCCCCGTCCCGGCCGAGGTGGGCGGGCGGCTCCACGGAGTGGACCATCAGGTCCCAGCCGGCCACGTCCCCGGCGGCGAGTCCGGCGCTCTCCTCCAGGAAGGCGATGAGGTCGCCGTCGCGCACGTCGCCGAGGCCCCAGACCGGCTGGAGGTGGCGCTGCTTGTCGAGCTTGAGCCCCTCCGAGGACACCGCGCGGTCCAGGTGGACGGCGAGCTGGGGGACGCGCAGCAGCGGCCGGTCCACGTTCACCAGCCGGGAGGTGCCGTCGCGCAGCGTGAGGCGCCCGGCGAGGCCGAGGTCGCGGTCGAGCCAGGAGTTGAGCAGCGGTCCGCCGTAGATCTCGACGGCGATCTGGCGCCAGCCGTGCGCCCCGCTGTCGGGCAGCGGCTTGACCCGCAGGTTGGGGGAGTCGGTGTGGGCGCCGACGATGCGGTACGGCGTGTGGGGCGCCGCACCCTCGGGGACGTACCAGGCGACGACGGCACCGCCGCGCAGTACGTACTTGCCGCCGCTCGAACCGTCCCAGGCGTCCGTCTCCGCGACCTGGCGGAAGCCGGCCTTCTCCAGCCGCTCGGCGGTGTTCGCCACGGCGTGGTACGGCGAGGGGCTCGCCGTGAGGAAGGACATGAGGTCTTCGGTGTGGCCGCGGTCGAAGCGGGGGGGTTCGCTCATGGAGTTCACCTTAACGACGTACGAGGGCCCGCTCCCGGTGAAGGCGAGCGGGCCCTCGTCAGGGCGATGTGGAATGTCCGCGCGTGAGCGGAACGCGGGCCGCGGGGCGGCCCCGGCCGGTCAGAACGCGGCCTCGTCCAGCTCCATCAGGTCCAGGTCGACGCCCTCGGCGAGCTTGCGCGCGCCGGTGACGCCGGGCAGCACCTCGGCCGCGAAGAACTTCGCCGCCGCGATCTTGCCCTGGTAGAACGCCCTGTCCTTGGAGGAGGCGGTGGGGAGCTTCTCGGCGGCGACGGCCGCGCCCCGCAGGAGCAGGTAGCCGACGACGACGTCCCCGGAGGCGAGCAGCAGGCGGGTGGTGTTGAGGCCCACCTTGTAGATGTTCTTGACGTCCTGCTCGGTGGCCGCGAGGTCGGTGAGCATCAGGCCGACGATGGCCTCCAGCTCGACGGCGGCCTTGGCCAGGTGCTCGCGGGCGGCGCCCAGCTCCTCGCCGCCCTCGCCGAGCGCCAGGAACTTCTTGATGTCCTCGGCGAGCGAGTTCAGCGCGGCGCCCTGGTTGCGGACGATCTTCCGGAAGAAGAAGTCCTGGCCCTGGATCGCGGTGGTGCCCTCGTACAGGGTGTCGATCTTGGCGTCGCGGATGTACTGCTCGACCGGGTACTCCTGGAGGAATCCCGAGCCGCCGAAGGTCTGCAGGGACTGGGCGAGCTGCTCGTAGCCCTTCTCGGAGCCGTAGCCCTTGACGATCGGCAGGAGCAGGTCGTTGAGCGCGTGCTCGGCCCCGGCGTCCTCGCCGGCGGCCTCCTTGACGGCGATCGTGTCCTGGACGGAGGCGGTGTGCAGGACGAGGGCGCGCATGCCCTCGGCGTACGCCTTCTGCGTCATCAGCGAGCGGCGCACGTCGGGGTGGTGGGTGATGGTGACCTTGGGCGCGGTCTTGTCCATGAAGTCGGCCAGGTCCGTACCCTGGACGCGCTCCTTGGCGTACTCCAGGGCGTTGAGGTAGCCGGTGGACAGGGTGGAGATCGCCTTCGTGCCGACCATCATGCGGGCGAACTCGATGATGCGGAACATCTGGCGGATGCCGTCGTGCTTGTCGCCGATCAGCCAGCCCTTGGCGGGGTGGCGGTCGCCGAAGGTCATCTCGCAGGTGTTGGACGCCTTCAGGCCCATCTTGTGCTCGACGTTGGTGGCGTAGACGCCGTTGCGCTCGCCCAGCTCGCCGGTCTCGACGTCGAAGAGGTACTTCGGGACCAGGAAGAGGGACAGGCCCTTGGTGCCGGGGCCGGCGCCCTCGGGGCGGGCGAGGACGTAGTGGAGGATGTTCTCCTCCATGTCGTGCTCGCCGGACGTGATGAAGCGCTTCACGCCCTCGATGTGCCAGGAGCCGTCCTCCTGGCGGACCGCCCGGGTGCGCCCGGCGCCCACGTCGGAGCCCGCGTCGGGCTCGGTGAGGACCATGGTCGAGCCCCAGGTCTTCTCGACCGCGATCCGCGCGATCCTCTTCTGGACCTCGTTGCCCTCCTCGTGGAGGATGCCCGCGAAGGCGGGGCCGGAGGTGTACATCCACACGGCCGGGTTGGCGCCGAGGATCAGCTCCGCGTAGGCCCAGATCAGGGACGGGGGAGCGGTGGTGCCGCCGATCTCCTCCGCGAGGCCCAGGCGCCAGTACTCCGAGTCCATGAAGGCCCGGTAGCTCTTCTTGAAGGACGCCGGGACCGGCGCGGTGTTCGTCTCCGGGTCGAAGACCGGGGGGTTGCGGTCGGCGTCGGCGAAGGACTCCGCGAGCTCGTTCTCGGCGAGCCGGGTCAGCTCCTCCAGGATGCTCTTCGCGGTCTCGACGTCCATGTCCCCGAAGGGGCCCGTGCCGTACAGCTTGTCGCGTCCGAGGACTTCGAAGAGGTTGAACTCGATGTCGCGGAGGTTCGGCTTGTAGTGCCCCATGGTGACGACTCCGTAGCGGGATCGGCGAGGCACTGGGATCCTCGCGCTCATTCACGTACCAGCAAGTAGCTACGATGATGCTACCCGTCAGTAATAAGACGCAACCCCGGGCCGGGATCTGTGACAGGTCACACCGCCGCCGGCCCCGGCCGCCGGCCGGTCCGCCGGGACCGCCGGTACCGGTCCCCCGCCCCGGCGGCGCTCGGTACGCTTGCGCCCATGTACGGCTACGACCAGAACGTCGGTGCGCAGCAGCAGTACGCCCCGCCGCAGCAGCCCATGGCCGGTGGCGCCGGGGGATACGGCCAGCAGCCGCCGCTCTACCCCGAGCCGTCCCCGCCCTCCCTCGCGGACGCGGTGCGCGCCTTCACCACGGGGCAGATGGCGGCCGAGGACTTCCAGCAGGTCTTCGCCACCTCGAAGGTCTACTGCCCGCGCGGCGACAATCCGGGCTTCCTCGCCCTGCACAACACCCAGCAGCCGGTGATCCCGATGTTCACCTCGCTCAAGGAGCTGCGCAGGTACGCGGGCAAGGAGTCCAAGTACTTCGTCATCACCGGCGCCGAGGTCATCGACCTGCTGCCCACCGGCTACGGCTTCGTCGTGGACATGGAGGGCGAGCACCGCATGGTCTTCGACGCGAAGGCCGTCGAGCAGATGGTCGACTTCGCGATGCGCCGGATGTACGGCTGAGCGCGGCCGGGTCCTGAGCGCGGCGCCGGGTGATCCCGCCCGGCGGCCCGGCGCGGCCGTCCGCGGTCTCACGCTGAGTCGCACGCCCATGATGCGGAGCCACGTCCTGTCCGCCGTATCCGCCGTATCCGCCGCGTCCACCGCATCCACCGGCCGAAGGCCGGCGCCCGCCGAGGGTGCCGGCCTTCGGCCGTGCCCGGGGAATGTCCGGCGGGCCGTGCGGGTTGGGGGTGGCAGAAAGTTCAATGCTCAACTAAACTGGTTGCACAAGGAGGTACCGACATGCCTGCAGTGACCGTCGAGAACCCGCTGACCCTGCCCCGCGTCGCCCCGCCCGCGGCGGCCGCGGCCCGTCCCGTGCTCACCGTCACGACCGCGCCGAGCGGTTTCGAGGGTGAGGGCTTCCCGGTGCGCCGGGCGTTCGCCGGGATCAACTACCGCCATCTGGACCCGTTCATCATGATGGACCAGATGGGAGAGGTGGAGTATCAGCCCGGGGAGCCGAAGGGGACCCCGTGGCACCCGCACCGCGGCTTCGAGACCGTCACCTACATCATCGACGGGACCTTCGACCACCAGGACTCCAACGGCGGCGGCGGCACCATCACCAACGGCGACACCCAGTGGATGACGGCCGGCTCGGGCCTGCTGCACATCGAGGCGCCGCCGGAGGCGCTCGTGATGTCCGGCGGTCTCTTCCACGGCCTCCAGCTGTGGGTGAACCTCCCGGCCAAGGACAAGATGATGGCCCCGCGCTACCAGGACATCCGCGGCGGCAGCGTCCAGCTGCTGACCACCCCCGACGGCGGCGCGCTGCTGCGCGTCATCGCCGGTGAACTGGACGGGCACGCCGGTCCCGGCATCACCCACACCCCGATCACGATGATCCACGCGACGGTGGCGCCGGGCGCCGAGGTCACCCTGCCCTGGCGCGAGGACTTCAACGGGCTCGCCTACGTGCTGGCCGGAAGCGGCTCGGTGGGCGCCGAGCGCCGCCCGGTCCGCACGGGCCAGACGGCGGTCTTCGGCGAGGGCGGCTCCCTGACCGTGCGCGCCGACGAGAAGCAGGACTCCCGCACGCCGGACCTGGAGGTCGTCCTCCTGGGCGGGCGGCCGATCCGTGAGCCGATGGCCCACTACGGCCCGTTCGTCATGAACACCCGCGAGGAACTCCAGCAGGCGTTCGAGGACTTCCAGAAGGGCCGCCTGGGCACCGTCCCCGCCGTGCACGGGATGGGCGAGGGCGGGCCGGCCGAGGACTGACCCGCGCCGCGAGGCCCGCGACCGAGCCGCCCCCCGGGGCGCCGGCGCGGGCCTCGCGCGTGCCCGTCACCCGCCCGGTCGGTCCGCGCACGACAGTGCCGTGCGGCCGTGATCCGCTGGACGGGTGCAGGCCCCCGCCCCGCTGCTCCCCGGCCCCGTCCGGCACCTCGCCGCCTGGTGCGTCGTCGTGCTGCTCGTCGCCGGGGTGGTCTACGTCGGCATCCGGCTCGCCGTGGAGTTCAGCACGGCCGTCGTCCCGGTACTGCTCGCACTGCTCGGGACGGCGCTGCTCGGACCGCTGCACCGGCGCCTGGTGAGCGCGGGCGTCAACCGGTCCGTCGCCGCCGCCCTCACCTGCGTGGCCGTCGTGGCCGTCGTCGGCGGGGCCGTGTACATCGTCGCCGCCGCGATCGTCGAGAGCGGCGACCAGATCGTCGCCTCGCTGCGGCAGGCGGCACACGACCTCACCGCACGGTTCGGGCCCGCCGGGACCTCGCTCGACGACCTCGCCAAGAACGCCCGCGAACTGCTGGCCAAGTTCGGCGGCACGGCCGCCTCCGGGGTCATCAGCGGGTTCAGCGTGGTGGGCGAGACGATCGCCGTCGCGGTCCTCGCGCTGCTGCTCGTCTTCTTCTTCCTGCGGGACTCCCACCGGGTCGCCGGCGCACTGCGCGAGATCGTGCCGCGGCAGGCCGGCGACCTCACCGAGGCCATGGCCCGGCGGGCCTTCCGGGCCGTCGAGGGCTTCATGCGCGGGACCACCCTCATCGCCTTCATCGACGCCGTGTGCATCACGGTCGGGCTGTTCGTCCTCGACGTGCCCGGCGCGGTCGGGCTCGGCGCGCTCGTCTTCATCGGCGCCTACATCCCCTACCTCGGCGCCTTCATCTCGGGCGCGGTCGCGGTCCTCGTCGCGCTCGCCGACCGGGGCTTCGTCATCGCGCTGTGGGTGCTCGGCGTGGTGCTCGCCGTGCAGCAGCTCGAAGGGCACGTCCTCACGCCGGTGATCCAGAGCCGCACGGTCCAGATGCACCCGGCCGTCGTGATGGTGACGATCACCGCGGGCGCCTCCGTGGCCGGCATCCTCGGCATGCTCCTCGCCGTGCCGCTGACCGCCGCCGCCTTCGGCGTCGTCCACGAACTGCGCGAGCGCTACGGCAGCACCGAGCCCGCCGCCCCGTCCGGACCCCCCGGCTCCCCCGCGTCCGCGGACTCGTAGAGCTCGAACCAGATGCTCTTGCCCTCGCCCCTGGGGTCCACCCCCCACGCCTGGGCCAGCAGCTCGATCAGCAGCAGGCCGCGCCCGGACGACGCCAGCTCCCCCGGGCTGCGCCGGTGCGGCAGGTCGTCGCTGGTGTCGGTCACCTCCACCCGCATCCGCCGGTCCCCCGGCTCGCCCCGCACCTCCGCCAGCAGCAGCGCGTCGGCGTCGGTGTGCACCAGGACGTTGGTCAGCAGCTCGGACAGCAGCAGGACCGCCGAGTCGACCTGGTCCGCGCCGGCCCAGTCGTGCAGCAGCTCCCGCAACTGCTGGCGGGCCACCGCGACCCGCTCCGGCTCGGCCTGCGCCACCGAGAGCACGGAGCGCCGCACCGTCGGACGCGGGACCGGTCCGCCGCCGCGCCCCTCGTCGGCCTCCCCCTGCCGGTGCAGCAGCAGGACCGCTATGTCGTCCTCGCGGCGGTCGGCCAGCGGGCCGGTGGTGTGGTGGGAGGAGGGACCGTGGACGGCCTGCACGAGCCCGTCCGCCAGCGCCTCCAGATCGCCGTCGTGCTCCTCCAGGATCGAGCGGAGCCGCTTCCAGCCGGTGTCCAGGTCGTGCCCGCCGGTCTCTATCAGGCCGTCCGTGCAGATCAGCATGGTCTCGCCGGGCTCCAGGGTGATCCTGGTCGTCGGATAGTCGGCGTCCGGGTCGATGCCCAGCGGCAGCCCGCCCGCCGTCGGGCGCGCGAGCACCGTCCCGTCCGTCATCCGGATCGCCGGGTCGGGGTGCCCGGCGCGGGCGATGTCCAGCACACCGCTCGCCGGGTCGACCTCGACGTACAGGCAGGTCGCGAAGCGCGGTTCGGACGCCTCGTCGTCGCCGGCGCCGAAGGTCATGCCGTGCAGGAAGCGGGAGGCGCGGGAGAGGACGGCGTCGGGGCGGTGCCCCTCGGAGGCGTACGCCCGCAGGGCGATCCGCAGCTGGCCCATCAGCCCCGCCGCCCGCACGTCATGGCCCTGGACGTCGCCGATGACCAGGGCGAAGCGGCCGGCGCCGAACTCCGCGCGCGAGGTGCCCCCGGGCAGCGGGATCATGTCGTACCAGTCGCCGCCGACCTGGAGGCCGCCGCCCGTCGGCACATAGCGCGCGGCCACGTTCATGCCCGGAATCTGCGGGCCCAGCCGCGGCAGCATCGAGCGCTGGAGGCCGTCCGTCAGCTCCCGCGCCGACTCGGCGGCCTCGGCCCGGGTCAGGGCCTGGGCGAGCATCCGCGCCACCGTCGTCAGCACGGACCGCTCGTCCGGGGTGAAGGCGACCGGATAGGCGAACGCCGCCATCCAGGCGCCCATGGTCCGGCCGGCCACGGTCAGCGGCAGGAACGCCCAGGACTGCCGGTGGAAGTGCGCGGCGAGCGGCCAGGTCGCCGGGTAGCGGTCCTTGTAGCCCTCGGGCGAGGACAGGTAGACGGCCCGGCCGGTGCGCACGACCTCGGCCGCCGGGTAGTCGGTGTCCAGGGCCATGTGCGTGAAGGGGCCCTCGGCGCCGGGCTGCTGCCCGTGGTGGCCGATGATCGTCAGCCGGTCCCCGGTGACCCCGAACACCGCCAGGCCGTCCGGGGAGAAGCCCGGCATCGACAGGCCCGCCGCGACCCGCAGCACCTCCGACGTCGAGCGCGCCTCGGCCAGCGCCCGGCCCGCGTCCAGCAGGAACGCCTCCCGGGAGCGGCGCCAGTCCCCCGTGACCGCCCCGCGCCCCGACGCGGTGCCCGGCACCGGCTCGGTGACCTCCTGGAGGGAGCCCGTCACCTCGTAGGAGCGCTTCTCGCGGTCGAAGGAGGCGTGGAAGCGGCTGCGGCCCAGCCGGACGACACGGCCCCGGTCGTCCATGATCCGCACCCGCACCTCGCCGAGCGTGCCCTCGGCGACGGCGAGCTGGATCACCGCGCTGATCTCGTTCCAGTCCACCGGGTGCAGCCGGGCGCGCACCTGCGCCTGGCTGAGGGTGGACCGCTCGGCGGGCAGCCCGAGCAGCCGTGCCGCCTCCGCGTCGACCGAGACCAGTCCCGTGGCGGTGTTCCAGTGCCACAGTCCGGTCGCGAGGGCGGCGAGGACCTCCCCCACGCCGGGCAGGGGCTCACCAGTGCGCATTGCCCCACTCTAAGAAGAGGTGATCGCACGCTGCCACCGAAGCTGCACGGGGCATCCGCTCCGAAGGGGCCGGTACGGCGCGAAACCATGGGGAGCCGATCTTGGGCTGCCCGGTAGGCTTGGGGGAGTTTCACGTGAAACAAAGCCCCTCACGCACGCGCACATGCCCCCGATCCGCGAAGACTGGATGAACGACGATGCATCGGTACAGGTCCCACACCTGCGGCGAGCTCCGCGCCTCTGACGTCGGCACCGACGTCCGGCTGAGCGGCTGGCTGCACAATCGGCGCGACCTGGGCGGCATCCTCTTCATCGATCTGCGCGACCACTACGGCATCACCCAGCTGGTGGCCCGCCCCGGCACCCCCGCCTACGAGGCCCTGGACAAGCTGTCCAAGGAGTCCACGCTGCGGATCGACGGCAAGGTCGTCTCCCGGGGCGCGGAGAACATCAACGCCGAGCTGCCCACCGGCGAGGTCGAGGTCGAGGTCGGCGAGGTCGAGCTGCTGGGCGCCGCCGCCCCGCTGCCGTTCACGATCAACACCGAGGACGGGGTGAACGAGGAGCGGCGCCTTGAGTACCGCTTCCTGGACCTGCGCCGCGAGCGCATGCACCGCAACATCCTGCTGCGCACGTCGGTCATCTCGGCGATCCGCCACAAGATGACGGCGCTGGGCTTCAACGAGATGGCGACGCCGATCCTGTCCGCGACCTCCCCCGAGGGCGCCCGCGACTTCGTCGTCCCCTCGCGGCTGAACCCGGGCAGGTTCTACGCCCTGCCGCAGGCCCCCCAGCAGTTCAAGCAGCTGCTGATGATCTCGGGCTTCGACCGCTACTTCCAGATCGCGCCCTGCTTCCGCGACGAGGACGCCCGCGCGGACCGCTCGCCGGGCGAGTTCTACCAGCTCGACGTCGAGATGAGCTTCGTCGAGCAGGAGGACGTCTTCCGTCCGATCGAGCAGCTCATGACGGAGCTGTTCGAGGAGTTCGGCGGCGGCCGGCACGTCACCTCGCCGTTCCCGCGCATCCCGTTCCGCGAGGCGATGCTGAAGTTCGGCTCCGACAAGCCGGACCTGCGGGCGAAGCTGGAGCTGGTCGACCTCACCGACGTCTTCGACGGCTCGGAGTTCAAGGCGTTCGCGGGCAAGCACGTGCGCGCCCTGGCGGTGCCGGACGTCTCCGCGCAGCCCCGCAAGTTCTTCGACCAGCTCGGTGACTTCGCGGTCGCGCAGGGCGCCAAGGGCCTGGCCTGGGTCCGGGTGGCCGAGGACGGCTCGCTGTCCGGCCCGATCGCCAAGTTCCTCACCGAGGAGAACGTCGCCGAGCTGACCAAGCGCCTCGCGCTGGCCGCCGGGCACGCCGTGTTCTTCGGCGCGGGCGAGTTCGACGAGGTCTCGAAGATCATGGGCGCGGTCCGTGTCGAGGCCGCCAAGCGGGCCGGTCACTTCGAGGAGGGCGTGTTCCGGTTCTGCTGGATCGTCGACTTCCCGATGTACGAGAAGGACGAGGAGAGCGGCACGATCGACTTCTCGCACAACCCCTTCTCGATGCCGCAGGGCGGCCTGGAGGCCCTGGAGACCCAGGACCCGCTGGACGTCCTCGGCTGGCAGTACGACATCGTCTGCAACGGCGTGGAGCTGTCCTCCGGCGCGATCCGGAACCACGAGCCGGAGATCATGCTCAAGGCGTTCGAGATCGCGGGCTACGACCGCGAGACCGTCGAGGAGAAGTTCGCGGGGATGCTGCGCGCCCTGCGCTTCGGCGCCCCGCCGCACGGCGGCATCGCCCCGGGCGTCGACCGCATCGTCATGCTGCTGGCCGACGAGCCCAACATCCGCGAGACCATCGCCTTCCCGCTCAACGGCAACGCCCAGGACCTGATGATGGGCGCGCCGACGGAGCTGGAGGAGGCCCGGCTGAAGGAGCTGCACCTGTCGGTGCGCAAGCCCCAGCCGAAGTAGCGGCGAGCACGCGGAAGCGGCCCGGAACCGGTCTCGGTTCCGGGCCGCTTTCCGTGGGCGCGGCGGGGCGTCAGTCCTCGGCGGGGGGCCGCAGCGCCTCCTCCTCCAGCAGCCGTTCCGCGATGTCGTCCGCCCAGGCCCGCACCCAGCGGCGCAGCGCCCGCACCGACTCCTCGCCCTGGCCGCGGCCGGCGAGGAGGCGGTCGTCCAGCATCTCGGTGGCCTCCAGGCGGGCCTGGAGGTCGGCCGGGTCGAACGCGTCCCAGGCGTGCCGGCGGCCCAGTTCCTCCAGGTCGGGGAAGCTCCAGTGGGCCGCGGCGGCGTGGACGTCGGTGAGGTCGCCGGCGCTGCCCCGGTCGGTCAGGGCCCGCACCTTCGTGCCGATCAGGTCCTCCAGCGAGAGCGCCGGGCCGTCGTCGGTGAGGGCGGGCGGGTGCCAGAGGGTCTCCTTCGTGAGGTCGAGCGTGATCTCACGGGCGGGGGCCGGGGCGGGTGTCCCGGCGAGGGCGTCGGCGCGGTCGCGGTCCTCGACCAGCAGGCGGGCGGAGAGCGGGTCGGCCTCCACCCGGCGCACCCGCCAGCCCCGCTGGTCCAGTCCGGCCAGGAGGGCGGCGGCGATCCGGTCCATGGGTTCGGCGGACTCGGTCGCCATCTCCAGCGCGGCGGGGTCGTCGTCCGGGTCCCCGGGGAGCAGGCCGTGGGCGCGGACCGCGCACGCGCCGGCCAGGACGAGCGGGTAGCGGGCGCCGACGGCGAGGACGTCGGACGGCAGGTGGCGGCGGTGCGGCATCATCGTGCGCCGATTATGGCGCGGGGCGGCCGGCCGTCCGGCCGCCGCGGCCGGCGGCCTCGCCGGGGCGGGTGA
>NZ_AGBF01000082.1 GCF_000225525.1 Streptomyces zinciresistens K42
GGCCGCACACCCGCACCCGCGACACCCGACACCACACCCGGCTCACCCGCCGCAGCAGCGGCCAGGGCGGTGCGGAGGGAGGTGTCGTCGGTGCCGACGACCACGGCGCGGTGGTCCCACAGCGACCGCGTGGCGAGGAGCGAGTGGCCGACGTCTGCCGGACGGGTGCCGTCGTGCTCCTCCACGTGGGCGAGCAGGCGGGCGGCCTGTTCGCGCAAGCCCTCGGCCGTGCGGGCGGACAGCGTCCAGGGAACGGCCGGGGAGGGGGCGGTCGTGCCCGACGCGGACTCCGGCATCGACTCCGACACGGCCCCGGGCTCAGGCTCGGCCTCGTCCGGCGCGTCCGGGCGGGGGGCCTGTTCGAGGATGACGTGGGCGTTGGTGCCGCTGATACCGAAGGAGGAGACGCCCGCGCGGCGCGGACGACCCGTCTCCGGCCACTCCCGGGACTCCGTCAGCAACGACACATCACCCGCGGACCAGTCGACATGCGACGACGGCTCATCCACATGCAACGTCCGCGGCAACACCCCGTGCCGCATCGCCATCACCATCTTGATCACACCAGCCACACCCGCAGCCGCCTGCGCATGACCGATGTTCGACTTCAACGAACCCAACAGCAGCGCAGCACCCTCCTCGCGCCCCTGCCCGTACGTCGCCAACAACGCCTGCGCCTCGATCGGATCACCCAACCGCGTCCCCGTACCATGCGCCTCCACCGCATCCACATCGCGGGGGGAGACGCCGGCGTTGGCAAGGGCGCGGACGATGACGTCCTCCTGCGCCTCGTCGTTGGGGGCGGTGAGGCCGTTGGACGCACCGTCCTGGTTCACGGCCGAACCCCGCACCACCGCCAGCACCCGGTGCCCGTTGCGCAGTGCGTCGGAGAGGCGCTCAACCAGGAGGAGGCCGACTCCCTCGGCGGGGCCGAAGCCGTCGGCGCCCTCGGCGAACGCCTTGCAACGGCCGTCGGGGGCCAGGCCCTGCTGGCGGCTGAGATCGACGATCCAGTTGGGGGCGGCCATCACCGTGACACCGCCGGCCAGGGCCATGGTGCACTCGCCCTGGCGGAGCGCCTGTACGGCGAGGTGCAGGGCGACCAGCGACGACGAGCACGCGGTGTCGACGGTCACGGCGGGGCCGCGCAGGCCGAGGGTGTACGCGACCCGGCCGGACATCACACTGGTGGTGTTGCCGACGGCCAGGTATCCCTCCACGTCCTCGGCTGCCGGGTCGCCGTGGCGGGGGGCGTAGTCCTGCGGGACCGCACCGACGAAGACGCCGACGTTCTCGCCACGCAGTGCGGCGGGGACGATACCGGCGCGCTCCACGGTCTCCCAGGCGGTCTCCAGCAGCAGCCGCTGCTGCGGGTCCATCGCCAGCGCCTCACGCGGCGAGATCCCGAAGAACCCCGCGTCGAACTCCGCCGCGCCGTGCAGGAATCCGCCCCCGCGGATGTAGCTGGTGCCGGCCCGGAGCGGGTCGGCGTCGAACAGTGCGTCGAGGTCCCAGCCGCGGTCGGTGGGCAGCTCGGAGATTCCCTCGTCCCCGTCGGCGACCATGCGCCACAGGTCCTCCGGGGAGCCGATGCCGCCGGGGAAGCGGCAGGCCATGCCCACGATGGCGATGGGCTCGCGGTTGCGGGCCTCCGCCGCGCTCAGACGCTTCCGGGCCTGCCGGAGATCGGCCGTGACGCGCTTCAGGTAGTCGCGGAGCTTCTCTTCGTTGGGCGAGGTGGCGGGCATGTAACACAACTCCACAGGCGGAAGGGGCACGGGGACGGCACGGCGGTGAGGAGATCTCCGGCACGGCGGCAGGGCGCGCGGAGGCCTCACGGCGACCCGCGGTGTCGGTGAAAAGTCCGCTGCCGGAAGGTCACGGCATGCGGTGGATGGCGGCCCTCTTACCGAGACCGGGCTCCCGCGACGGACCCTGGTCGCGGCGACGGCTGGGCATGCCGGAGCGGATGATCCTTCACTGGTGGTCTCCCGAGTCGTGCGGTGTCGATGGTTGGTGCTGCACGTGGGGCCGTGCGCACCGTGCTGGTGCGCGTCGGGCACTGTCGGCCGCTGCCGGACCCCTTCGGGCCCCGGTGAGGCGGGTCGACAGGCGTACGGTGCGGCGACCCTGGCGGGCGTGGTGTCGTGGGTTCGGGTTCCAGGCCGATGGCGGGCCACGGCCGCAAGGGTGTCTCAGCCGGTGTCCGGCCCTCTGTCCTCGGCCTTCGGCCTCAGTGTGACGTTCTGTTCTACGGATCGATTCTGCGCCAGAAGTGGCGTCCTGGCTTCGGGGTTCACCCCTGGCTGCCACCCCAGCATGGTTGGTCCCACCTGCCCCAGGCGTATCCCTGGGGGCACGTGAGCACCCAGGGGTTTGTCAGGCGCCGGCGGGTGCGATGTCGGTCAGACCCCAGTAGGCGCGCATCTCGCTGATGAGACCGTCCTCACCGATGGTGAAGACCGAGACGAGGTTGACGTCGAGGCGGACGCCGCCGGTGGGGTCCTGCGGGTTGTTGATGGTCGCCTTGAGCGGCAGGGCGACGCTCTGTCCGTCCTGGGCCCCGCTGGGCACACCGGGGACGTCGTGGGTGTCGAACTCGTGGAGGACGCGCTGGAAGTAGGCGCGGAGGGCCTTCTCACCGGCGACGGGAGGGGCGCCGACCGGGTCCGCCACGACGGCGTCGGTGGCGAACAGCTTGACGACGCCGTCGAGGTCCTTGGCGTTGACGCGCTCGAAGTACTCCAGGACGGTGGCCTTGCGCTGAGTGTCGTCGATCACGGGGTTCTCCAGTGCCTTTCGATTGCCTGCGAGGCGACACGACCGGTCGCTCGCGCGGCCACCGACACCGTCAGGTCTGCGGTGGCCGCGCTGAGATTCTCGTGGGCCGTTCGGAGCGGCAGGTCCGGGTTCGCCCCCAGCCAGCCCCCAGTATTCGGCCCCGGGGCAGCGGCAAGGCCGCGTGTGCCGGGGCCGGATACCGGTCGCTTGCGGGCGTTCCGGGTCGGCCGGGTCCCATCCGGATCAGTTCTGGCCCAGGGCGTCGCGGAGTTCGATGCGTGAGGCGACGCCCAGCTTCCGGTAGACCTGGCTGAGATGCCACTCGACGGTCTTGACGGTCACGAAGAGCATGTGGGCGATCTCCTGGTTGCGTTTGCCCTCGGCCGCGAGCAGGCAGACCCGGTGCTCCCTGGGGGTGAGCCCGGAGACACCGGTGCGGGCCGATTCACGGACCCGTACCCCCATGACGGCGAGTTCCTGCCGGGCCTGCTTGCTCAGTGCGGTGGCCCCCATGCCGTCGGCGAGGTCGCTGGCCGCCCTGAGTCTTCGGCGGGCCGCCGACGGCTGGCCGGCGATGCGCAGGGCGGTGCCGTACTGGATCAGGGCGGCGCACTCGTCGAGGGCGTCGGCCGTCCCGCTAAAGAGTTCGACGGCCTGTTCGAGGTCTTCGAGGTGCGTCGCCCCGCCGGTCGCCCGGGCCCGGGCGCACAGGGCGAGTGCGACCTCCCGGTCGCTGCCGAAGGCACGGGCGACCTCCAGCTGTTTCTCGGCGAAGGCGTGGGCCTCCTCCCGCCGTCCGAGGGCGCACAGGGCGTGGACGGCCTCGGTCGCCGGGGAGAAGGCGGGGCATCGTGCTCCCCACTCCTGCAACAGCTCGTGGGTGCGCAGTAGTTCGCCCATGCCGGACTCGATCTCCCCCTGGGCGATGCGGAGCTGGCCGCGGGCGATCATGAAGGGCAGGAAGATGGAGAACTGGGGGATGTGGGTGGGGATGCCGTACCGCTCGTACGCCTCCACCGCGGCGCCGAGCTGATTGCGGTGGAGGAGCACGCCGACCAGGGAGAGTACGGCGAGGGGGCGGCCGAGGGCGGGGACCGATCCGGCGCCCAGGCCCTTGAGTGCGCTCAGCGCGTCGACCTCGGCCTCGCCGAGCGCGCCGCGGCGCATGTTGACCAGGGCGCGCAGGGCCCGGATGTCCTCGGCGGCGAGCTGGAGGTGTTTGGCCTCCGCCTCCTGGAGGGCTTCGTCGAGGATGCTGAGCGCCTGGGTGAGCCGGCCGCAGCACAGGAGGCAGAAGGCGGCGATCCAGGAGGCCTGGGCGCCGCCGTCCGGCTCGGCGACGAGGGCGCCGGAGGGCAGGGCGTCCTCGCTCAGGTCGGCGACCTTCTTGGCCGGCTCGCCGTTGAGCAGGGCCGCCTGGGCCTGTTGGGCACGGATGAGGCTGGTGGAGTTCTCGGTGCCGTCCGCCCCGATGATCGCGGCGAGGTCCTGCTCGGCGGCGGGTTTGGTGTTGGGGGACAGACTGGCAAGCTTGATGAGTTCGGAGCGCAGTCGCAGGGCGAGTTGGCGGTCGTGGGGTTCGACCTCGGCGTGCACGCTGCGCAGCAGGTCGAGGGCGTCCCCGAAGCGCATGGCCATGCTGAGGGCGCCGCTGAGGCTGAGGGCGATGGAGGCGCGGGCGGCCGGCGTCTTGGCCAGGCTCATGGCCTGGGTGAGGTGTTCGACGGCCTTGGGGTCGCGTGCCCGGTGTTCGGCCTCGCCGAGCCGGAGGAGGAGGTCCGCGAGCATGTCGTCGGGGGCCTTCTCCTGCATGGCGCGGCGCAGGACGGCGACCGCGGCAGAGGGGTTGCCGTTGGCGAGTGCCTTCTCGCCGGCCGCGACGAGGATGTCGACGGCGCGCCGGTCCTCGCTGGGCGGTGCGTGCAGGAGGTGCTCGGCTACGTGTTCGGCGGGGGCGCCGTCGCGGTCGAGGGCCTTGGCGGCGCTGGAGTGGGCGCGGAAGCGGAAGGTGTTGGGGAGATGGGCGTAGACGGCGTTGCGCATGACGGAGTGGCGGAAGCGCAGGGGGGTGCCCTGGGCGAGGAGGCCTATGTCCATCAGAGCGCTGGCCGCGTCGGTGACCTCGTCCTGGTGGAGGCCGGTGGCGGAGGCCAGTTGGGCGAAGTCGCCGCTGGTGCAGAGTACGGCGAGGCTGCGCGCGAGGACGTGGGCGTTCTCGCGGTACTCGGGTGGCACGAGACCGACCCAGCGGGGCAGGGCGTGGGCCAGGGTGCGCGGGGCGGTGCGGGCGGCTGCGCCGATGCCGGGAGTGTCTTCACCCTGGCGCCGGAACTCGGTGAGGAGTTCGCTGAGGAAGAAGGGGTTGCCGCCGGTGGCCTCGTGGAGCGTCCGGACGACGTCGGGATCGGGGTCGCGGTTGAGCACGGCGGAGAACAGGTCGCGCACGCCGTCCCGGCTCAGGTCGTCGAGGCAGATGGCGGGCATGCTGGGCATGGTGATGAAGTGTTCGGCCTTGGGGGCGTTGCCGTGGTGCACGAGTGCGGTGACGGCGACGCAGAGGATCGGGTGCTGGCCCAGGCGGCACTCGATGTACTGGAGGAACCGGAGTGAGGGTTCGTCCGCCCAGTGGAGGTCGTCGACGAGTACGAGGACGGGCTGGCGCTGCGACAGGTTGACGAGCATCCAGTAGAGGCCGCGCAGCAGGTCGTGCTCACGGTCGACGGCGACCCCGCCCCGGACACCGCCGTCGGCGTGTTCGAAGAGGGTGGCCGCCATGCCGGCGGGTCCCGCCAGGAGGACGGTGCGCTCCTCCGGTGTCGCGGAGGCGAGCAGGTACTCGAAAAGCTGTCGCACCAGTCCGTAGGAGAATCCGGACTCGGTCTCGTTGCCCCGGGCGTGCAGGACGCTGAAGCCTTCCACTGACGGCAGCGCCCGGACTGTCCTTAACAGGGAGGTCTTACCGGTGCCGAACCTGCCTTCGACGAGAAGCAGGCCGCCGTTGCTCTTCCGACACTCGCGAACGGCGTCGTCGAGGTTCTGGATGTGGTGTTGCCGTTCGATCAGAGGAAAGTCGTTCGACCCTGCCGATTCCCTGTGGCGCAACAATGAGGAACCCCCGTTCTTCTTCTGATTCGACCCGGGGCGCCCGTGAACGGGCCCACCGGTGATGTCCGCGCAGCTCCGGCCTTACCCGTGGAGTCGGGGAGGACGATCGGATGGCGCGAGTAGCTTCCGTTTTGCCGGGCCGGAAGGGTGTGGCGTCGGGGGCGGCCCGGGCATGGGGCGGGGTGCACGCCGGCGGTACCCGGCGCACCGTGTGCCGCGGATCGGCGTGAAACGTTCACTCACCGTCGTACGAACCACAACGACTCCCCCAACCGTCTGGTTCTCAGCGCACCCCGTCAAGCGTCTTGCCGCGCGGCGTCGGAACACCCTCTGACCTGCGGTCACTCGCGCTGCTTCCGGTGCGAGACCCCAGAGGCCAGGAGGGGCGACAGCCCTCATGGCAAGGCTTGGCCATCATAAGGAACGAATATGACCAACGCTTTGCGAGTGGCGGGATCTAGACGACTTTTGTTGACCATCTGTGATCGGAACCCACCGTGCGTGTCGATGACCATCCCGCATGAGCAGCCACAACATCAACAGCGGGGTTCCACAACCGCGGGCTCGAAGTCGCCGAGGATGGCTGAAAAGTTGCGGCGTGGCGACTTTTTTACTCTCGACCGGGAACCAGCCGGGCCCCCGGCGCTACGGTTCCCTCGCCTGGGCGCGAGTTTCCCGCGCGATGTCGCGCGCCGCCCCCATGTCGGGAGGCACCCCGCCGGCCGGCCTCGGCGCGGGCCCCTCGCAGGCCACGGTCATGGCCGAAATCCCACCTTCAGGCCGGATATGCCACAGGGCTGGCCCACCTCGGGCGTACGCACCTCGTCGCCCTGACGTCGCGGCCCCGACGGGCGGCGGACCGGGTGCGCACTCCGGCGCGACCGACCGGCGGACGCCGGAAGGCCGGTTTTCGTTGGGTCGAAAGCAGGCCACTCCGGTGAGCGCGCCTGCGGCGGCCCCACCGGGGGCTCGCCCGTGTCATCGACGGAAGACGGCTCCGCGCCGCCCCGCCCTTTGCTCAGTCCTCGGGGAGCTCCACCGGCGCGATCTCGTCGAAGACGTCGCCGGGGCCGGGGTTGGTCGCGTCCGTCGCCCCGCCGAACTGGTGCATGACGCCCCACACGGCGTTCAGCGCGGTCTGCACCGCGCCCTCGGCCCAGCCGGCCGTCCAGGAGATGTCGTCCCCGGCGAGGAAGATGCCCCGCTTGTCCTCCGGCAGCCGGTCCTGCATGAAGTGGGTGAACAGCCGCCGCTGGTAGCGGTAGTGGCCGGGCAGGTTGGCCTTGAACACGCCCATGAACCAGGGCTCGTTCTCCCAGGAGACGGTGACCGGGTTGCCGATGATGTGGCTGCGGATGTCGACGTTCGGGTAGATCTCGCCGAGCGACTTGAGCATGACCTCCATGCGCTCCTTCGGGGAGAGCGGCAGCCACTTCAGGCTGTCGTCGCACCACGTGCAGGAGAGGCAGATGACGGCGGGCCTGTCCGGCCCGTCGTCCAGGAGGTACGTCCCCCGGGTCATCCGGTCGGTGAGCGTCATCGACATGGTGTCGCGGCCGGTGGTCTCGTCCTTGTCCAGCCAGAACGGCCGGTCGACCGGCACGAACAGCTTGGACGACTCCATGTAGTGGGTGCACTCCATCGCCGTCCAGTGGTCGATCGGGAAGAGCGCGTCATCGCAGGCGATCTTGGAGAGCAGCAGCCAGGACTGGCCGGTGAAGACCGCGGCCCGGAAGGTGCGGATGTCGCCGGTGGCGTCGGTGACCGTGATGCGGTTGCCCGCCGTACGGGTCAGCCGGGTGACCGCGCCGCGCGGCTCGCCGCCGTGCAGGGAGGAGAGCGAGGTGCCGAGCGGCCACCTCGCTCAACGCCTGGATCATGCTGACCGCGGGCGAACAGTCGGCGGCCCACGCGGCGGTCTGGGGAGCGGGATCGCTCAACGGCACCACCTGGGAACAAACGGACACCGGCGGCCTCCTCGTCACGCTCGTGATGTGCGCGAGCGTCCCTCTGTACCGCCCGATGCGCCAGATGGAGCTGGGCGACGACTCGGCCAGGGCCTCGGGGGTCCACGTGGAGCCGGTCCGGCTCGCGCTGGTCCTGACCGGGGTCGGACCGACCGCCGCGGTGAGCGCCTTCGCCGGGCCCATCGCCTTCGTCGCGCTGGCGGCTCCGCGCATCGCCCGCCACCTCACCGGGGCCTCGGCCGCCGCGCCCTTCACCTCGGCGTTGGTCGGCGCGCTGCTGCTCAGTGCCGCCGACCACACCGGCCAGAATCTGCTGCCCGTCGGCCTGGTGACCGTGGTCCTGGGCGGCGGCTACCTGCTGCACCTGATCGATCGTCAGACGCGGCTGAGCGCCCGGCGCGCGTAGCCCGTGACTCGGACGACGTGGGCCGGGTACGAGTGAGGACACCCCCGCCCGTACCCGGCCATTCAGCGCTCTGCTGCGCGGTGACCGTGCTTACGGGACGAGCTTGAGCAGCTTGTTCGGGGAGGCGGTGCCGACACCGGTGAGGACGTTGTTGGTCGCGCCGTTCACGAGGGCGCTGCCGACGGTGGCCGGGGAGGCGCCGGGGTGGTTGGTGAGGTAGACGGCGGCCGCGCCGGCGACGTGCGGCGCCGCGAAGGACGTGCCGTTGCCGGTGTAGGTGGCAGTGTCCGAGGTGGCCCAGCCGGCCGTGATGTCGGAGCCTGGCGCGAAGAGGTCCACCCCGGAGCCGTAGTTGGAGTAGCTCGCCCGTGCGTCGGTCCGGGTCGTGGCGCCGACCGTGAGCGCGGCGCTCACCCGGGCGGGCGAGAAGTTGGACGCGAGGGCGTTGGAATTGCCCGCCGCGATCGAGTACGTCACCCCGGCCGCGATCGACCGGCTCACCGCGGCGTCCAGGGTGGTGCTGGCCCCGCCGCCGAGCGAGACGTTGGCGACGGAGGAGGAGGTGCGGTTCGCCTGTGATCCAGTCGACGCCCGCGATGACCCCGGCGGTGGTACCGGAACCGTTGTTGTCGAGGACGCGCACGGCGACGACCTTGGCCTTCTTGGCCACGCCGTAGGTGGTTCCGGCGGCGGTCGTGGCGACGTGCGTGCCGTGGCCGTTGCCGTCCTGCGCGACGGCGTCGTTGTCGACGAAGTCGTAGCCGTTCGAGGCACGGCCCGCCAGGTCCTGGTGCGTGATACGGACACCGGTGTCGAGGACGAAGATGGTGGTGGCACTGCCGGCGGAGTCGGGGTAGGTGAACGTGCCGTTCAGCGGCAGGTTCGTCTGGTCGCTCCGGTCCAGGCCCCAGGGTGCGTTGGTCTGGGTGGCGGTCGAGTGGACCTTTCGGTCCTGCTCCACCGAGGCGACCGCCGGGTCGGCGGCGAGCCGCTTGGCCTCGGTGCTGCTCAGCTGGGCGGCGTAACCGTTGAGCGCCGTGGTGTAGGTGCGCGTGATCTTCCCCCCGTAGCCTGCTATCAGCTGCTTGCCCTGCGTCGCCGACGCGCTGAACCCGGCCGCCTGCTTCAGCGTGACGATGTAACTGCCGGGTACCGCCTCGGCCGTGCCCGCGCCGAGGACCGTGCCCTCGGGCTGCGCCGCCTGGGCCGGCAGAGCCGCCCCGGCACCGATGGTGAGTGCCAAGGTCGTCGCCGCGGCGAGTCCCGCGGCCGACGTGCGCTTGGTGATGCGTCGTGCTACTGCCATGGAAGGTCTCCTCGAACAGGACGCACAGGTTTCGCGCTCCGGGGGGATTCGGCGTACGGGGTTCGTGCGCCGGGTTCGACGATGACCGTGCGGATTCGGGCAGGGCGTCCTCGCCGACCTCGCCCGCACACTCCTCGCCGGACAGCCCGTCGCCCTGGACACCGGCGCCGTGAACGTCGTCTGGCAGCGGTACGCCAACGAGGTCGTCCTGCGCGCCGTCGGCCACGCCGCGAGCGGCACCCCGTTCGTCCTGAACCTCACCGGACCGGAGACCGCGGGCGTCCGCACCCTCGCCCTGCGCCTCGCCGAACTCCTGGAGGTCAAAGCCGAGTTCACCGGAGAACCGGCCGCGACCAGCCTGCTCAGCGACGCCACCGCCTGCCACGCCCTGTTCGGCTACCCCGACCGCACCCTCGGCCAACTGGTCGCGATGCAGGCCGCCTGGCTGCGCGCGGGCGGCCGGCTCTGGGACAGACCCACCAAGTTCGAGCGACGGGACGGCAGGTTCTGATGGGCGCCGCGACCCTGCCGCCGGACGCCGCCGCACTGCTGCGCCGCGGGACGGTGATCCCGGCCCACCCGCTGGCGCTGCGGGCCGACCGGACCCTGGACGAGGACCGGCAGCGCGCCCTGACCCGCTACTACACGGCGGCGGGCGCCGGGGGCGTCGCGGTCGGCGTGCACACCACCCAGTTCGCCGTCCGCGACCACGGACTGCTGCGGGCGGTCCTCCAACTCGCCGCGGAGGAGGCCGAACAGGCCGCGGGCGCACGCCCGTTCCTGCGGATCGCCGGCGCCTGCGGTCCCGTGGACCAGGCCGTCCGCGAAGCCCTGCTCGCCCGGGACCTCGGCTACCACGCCGTCCTGGTCTCCCCCGCGGGACTGCCCGGCGCGGACCTGGACGCCCTGCTGGACCGCACCGCCGCCGTCGGCGAGATCCTGCCCGTGGTCGGCTTCTACCTCCAGGAGGCGGTCGGCGGCCGGTACCTGCCCCGGGCGTACTGGCGGCGGCTGGCCGACCAGGAGTCGACAGTGGCCGTGAAGGCCGCTCCGTTCGACCGGTACCGCACCCTGGAACTCGTCCAGGGCACCGCCGAGTCCGACCGGGGCGACGAGGTCGCGCTGTACACCGGCAACGACGACGCCATCGTCTCCGACCTGCTCACCCCCTACCACGTCACCGGCCCCCGGGGCCCGGTGGTCCGGCACTTCGCGGGCGGGCTGCTCGGGCACTGGGCCGTGTGGACCCGCTCGGCCGTCCGGCTGCTGGCGGACGTCCACGCCGCCCGCGACGGCGACCGGGCCGCCCGGGAGCGCGCCGAAGCCCGGCTGGCCGGTGACACCGACGCCAACGCGGCCGTCTACGACGTCCGCGGCGGCTTCGCCGGATGCATCGCCGGGGTGCACGAAGTCCTGCGCCGCCAGGGCCTGTTGGCAGGCACCTGGTGCCTCGACCCCGCCGAGGGCCTCTCCCCGGGCCAGGCCGACGAGATCGCCCGCGTGCACACCGCCCACCCCTGGCTCCGAGAGGAGGACGCGTTCATCGGCGCCCTGCCGACCCCCTGACCGTTGCCCCCGCGGTCCCGTCACCGGGACACCACCGGAAAGAGGAACGAATGAAGTCGAGGAAGACGACCCCGGTCGCACCGGGTGCCCGGCGGACGCTGCGGACCAGGACCCTGCTCCTGGTCGCCGTCGCCACCGGCGCACTCGCGACGCTCACCCTCGCCCCGCAGGCCGTGGCCGGCCGGCCGGCCGAAGAGGCCCGCGTGCTGGCCTCGTTGAAGCCGAACGGCTTCGAACGGCCGGCCGTCGGCACGCCGTACACGCTCGGCGAATGGGCCAAGGACGGTTGGAACATCGACCCGAAGTTCACCCCGCAGGGCTGGGAGAGCCGTACTCGCGTCGACGGCAGCACCTCCGCGCACAGCGGCGGCAAGTCGCTGCGCGTGCAGTACCCCAAGGGCAAGACAGGGCCGCTGGACTCCGGCGCCCTGGCACCGTTCGCCCTGCCCAAGGCGCGGGAGTACTACCTGTCCTTCTGGGTGAAGTTCAGCGGGAACTTCAGCTGGGGCACCTCGCTGTACGCGGGCAAGGTCGGCATCGGTCTCGCGGGCGGCAAGGCGTGCTCCGGCGGACAGCCCTGCGACGGCACCAACGGCTTCACCTCGCGCCCCATCTGGAGCAAGAGCACCGGCAAGGCCGGGATCTACTACTACAGCATGGACAAGGAAGGGCAGTACGGGGACGACATCATCCTCCAGCGCGACGGCGCCGACATCAACTGGCCCAAGGACCAATGGGTCAACGTCGTGCAGCGCCTGAGGGTCAACACCGTCAGCGGCGGCACCGCCAACCCGGACGGCGAGATCGAGATCTTCTACAACGGCCGGTCCGCCGCCCAGAAGACCGGACTGCGCTTCGTCTCCAACGGGGACCAGATCGACAAGGCGTACTTCTCCAGCTTCGCCGGCGGCGGCACCACCGAGTTCGCTCCCACCACCGACGGCTACATCTGGATCGACGACCTCAAGGTGTCCACGAACCGCGCGGACATCTGCGAACTCAGCACCTGCTGACCCGCCTCACCGGCCGGGTGCGGTGCCGGACCGCCCCCGCGGCACCCGGCACCGCACCCGGCCGGACGCACCCCCCGGCACCGTACGCACCGCCGTCACCGCCCCCTCGCCACAGGAGCAGCCCCTTGCCCGCCACGCCGTATCCCGCGCCCCGCAGCCTCGCCTCCGCCCCCGGCGGCGCGCCCGCCGACGCCGAGGTGGACGCGGTCCGCGACCCCTCGCTCCCCGGCCAGGGCTACCACCTGACCACCGGCCCCGAGGGCATCGCGATCCGGTACCGCGACGCGGCCGGACTGCGCTACGCCCTCCAGACCCTGGACCAGCTCCGCGCCGACCCCGGCTTCGGAACGACCGGCTACACCATCAGCGACCACCCCGACTTCGAACGCCGTGGCTTCCTCCTCGACATCAGCCGGGACCGCGTCCCCACCCGCCGGACCCTGGCGCGCTGGGTGGACATCCTCGCCCTGGCCCGCTTCAACCAGTTCGAGCTGTACACCGAGCACACCTACGCGTTCCGCGACCACCAGGAGGTGTGGCAGGACGCCTCCCCGCTCACCGCCGCCGACCTGCGCTGGCTGGACGACCGCTGCGCCGCCGCCGGAATCGACCTGGTCGTCAACCAGAACACCTTCGGCCACATGGAACGCTTCCTCGCCCACCCGGCGTACACCGGACGGGCCGAGAACCCGGCAGGCTTCGTCCGCGGCGGGCAGCACCGCCCGCCCAGCACGCTCGCCCCCACGCCCGAGAACGCGGAGTTCGCCCACCGCCTGCTGACCGAGACCACCGCGAACGTACGGGCCCGTCGGCTGAACATCGGCGCCGACGAACCCTTCGAGCTGGGCACCGGGCAGTCCCGGGACCGGGCCGCCCGCGAGGGCCTCGGCACGGTCTACTTCGCCTACGTCACCGCCCTGCTGCGGCCCTGGCTGGCGGCCGGGTACACCGTGCAGTTCTGGGCGGACGTGTTCGCCGAGCACCCCGGCCTGCTGGAGCGGGTGCCGCCCGGCGCGATCCCGGTCGTCTGGCAGTACGACTCCCCCCGGCACACGGCGGAGGTCCTCGCCGCCGCCGACGGCGAGAGCGCCGCCTGGCAGGACCGGGGCACCGACCTGACCCGGCTCGCCGACGGGTTCGCCGCCCACGGCAAGCTCCTCGCCGAGGCCGGAATCCCGTACTGGGTGGCCCCCGGTGCCGCCAACTGGAACGGGCTGGTGGGCCGTCTGGACAACGCCGTGGAGAACATGGCGGACGCCGCCGCGGCGGGCCTCGCCCACGGTGCCACCGGCTACCTCCTCACCTCCTGGGGCGACCACGGCATGTGGGACCCGCCCTCCGTCACCTTCGCCCCCGCCGTGTACGGCGGCGGCGCGAGCTGGTGCCTGGAGAGCAACCGGGACCTGGACATCGCCGCCGTGCTGGACACCCGGGTCCTGCTGGACGCGGCGGGACTGGCCGGGCGGGCGCTGGAACGGCTGGGCGGGGTGTACCGGCTGTTCGACGTCCCGATGCTGAACGGGTCGGCCGTGGCCCGGACCCTGTTCGACGACCCCTCGCTGCCGCTGCCGCGACTGCCCGCGCCCGATGCCCTGGACAGGGCTGCGGCCGCGCTCGCCGCCGCGGACGGCGAGGTGACGGTACGCGAACTCCTGCACGCCGCCACCCTCGCGGAGTTCGCCGTCGACGTGCTGCGCGCCCGGGTGGCGGCGAACGCCGAGGCGGACGCGATCGACGCGGTCACCGCCCGCCGGCTGCTGCACCGGATGGACGCCCTGCTCGCCGAACAGCGGGCCTGCTGGCTGCTGCGCTCGGGCCCCGGCGGGCTGGAGGACAGCGTGACCCGCATCGAGCCGCTGCGCCGCCGGCTGCTGCGGGCGGCGTCCCGATGACCCGTCCGCCCGCCGACCCCGGCGTCCGGGCCTGGCTGGACGCCCTCCGCCCCGCCCCGGACACCGCCGCGCACCCCGCCCCGGAAGCCGCCCCGGAAGCCGCCCCGGACAGCCTGGAGACTCCGTCCGCCGACGAGGCCCGCCGCCGGATGGACCTCCTGGACGTCCCCGCCGAGGACCGGGAGCGGGTTCTGGCCACCCTGCCGGACCCGGTCGGCGACCCCGAGCTGTGGCGCGCCCTCGGCCACTGCCACCGGGCCCTGTTCGCCCCGTCCGCTCCCGCTCCCCGGGACACGCACTGGCCCGACGCCCCGGTCGCCCTCGGGGCCGCGGGGCGGTACTTCTACGTCCATCTGTGCCTGCTGGCCCTGCCCTCTGCCCTGGAGCGGCAGCGCCGCCTCGGCATCCCGGCCGAGGTGGTCGCCGCGACCTTCGCGGACGTCGGCGCCAAACTCCTCACCTACCGACGGGCACACGGCACCGGCGGGTTCGACCGGCAGCGATGGGTGATCCGGCACTTCCGCGGAACGCTGTACCGCCTGGGCCACCTCCAGTTCGAGCGCACCACCCTGGACGCGAGGGCCCTCGGCGGTCCACCCGGACCGGGCGGACCGGCGGACGGCGAACAGGTCCTCGACGTGCACATTCCGGCGGACGGCCGCCTCACCCCGGATCGCTGCGATCAGTCCCTGCGCGCCGCGCCCGCGTTCTTCGCCCGCCACTTCCCCGGTGAGCCGGTCCGCTTCGCCATCTGCTCGTCCTGGCTGCTGGACGGCCAACTCGCCGACCACCTCCCGCGGGACGCGAACATCCTCCGCTTCCAGCGCCGCTTCACCCGCTTCGGCGACCGGCCGGCCGGGGACGACGACATCCTGGAGTTCGTCTTCCACACCCCGCCCGGCACCGCCGACCTGAACCGTCTCCCCCGCGACACGACCCTGCGACGCGCCATCGTGGACCACCTGCGCGCAGGCCGCCACTGGCGCGCACCCCACGGCTGGCTCCGCCTTCCCGAGACGACTTAGCACAACCACCGGTGGCGGTCGGCGATCGGGTTTGGCCAGCCGGGCGGCGATGCCGTTCTCGCGGCGGATCCGCCCGAAGAGGACCTCGGCCGGGACCGGTTTGGTGAAGCGGCCGGTGGCCGATTCGCCACCGCGCCGGCAACCGGAGCGGGGCCGCAGTGCACGGTGGGGCGGGCAGCCCCGGTCCCGCGTGACCGTTCCCGGCCAACCGCGAGAGCGACAGGGCCCTCCGGCCGATGCGCTGTGCCCGGGGCGTCTCCGCCGTACCGCCCTTCACCCGGTCCGGCAGCCTGCTGAACATTACGAATAAGCATTTCAGAAATGCTCCTCAATAAACACCGGGCCCTTCTCCGGACGGGAGGTCAGCGAGCGTATTCGGCCACATCCTGATGCCACTTGCCTTCGCAGCAACTTCAGGACTCGTCTGGTTTACTCTGCATCAATAAAATGCCTACACTCTCGACGGTGGACTTCAGCGGAGCTTCGGGGGCAGCGTTGTGCATACCGTTTTCGCCCATCGCACGGCCGACGTCTTATGTGAGTTCCTGAGTGTGCTGGACTCGCCGGGCGAGACGGTCCGCGTCGTACTGACCGGATGCGGTGGACGGATCGTCCGCCTGCCTCCCGGAGGTATCGCGGAACGCATCCGGATTCTGCTGAGCGAAGCCGGTTCGCCGAGCTCCGAGGGAGAGCAGGAAGTCCCGGAACTCGCCCCGGGTGACGGGGAGGGCGATGCAAACGGCGGAAACGGTCGAGGAGCTTGCCGAGAACCGGCATCCCTCGGCCGACGCATATCTGCTCGCCGAAATCCTCTACTACCTCGAAGACCTTTCCGTGATCAACGCGCTGCCCACCGACCTGTTGCCGGTCACCGCTCCACCGGAGTCGGTCGAAGCCACCGTGCTCCCCTGGTTCGCCGGTCCGGGAAGGGACGACTGGACACTGACCGGGCGGCGCACACTCGTGGCACCGCGCATGGATTTCCTCGTGGACGGCATCGCCTACCAGCGCAAGAGGGGGAGCGTCGGTCTCGTGTACCGCCGTAGCTGAATCTCCCCCGACCCGAAGGGAATCACCGTGCCTCCCGCATTACCCCACGACGCCCTCGTCCGGGAACACCACATGGAGAACGACGTCCCGGCCGACCGCCACCGGGCACTGCACCTGCTGCTGACGGAGTCCTTCCCCTACACCGCCGAGCAGTTCGTCCACGGCCGGAGCTGGGTCGGAGCCCGCCCGGAGCGCCGTGTGACCGCCTGGCGGGGCGACCGTCCCGTGGCGCACGTCGGCATCCTGCGGCGGTTCCTCCGCATCGGGTCCCGCGATCAACTGGTCGGCGAGGTCGGGCTGGTGGCCGTCGCACGCGGCCTCCAGGGAACCGGGGTGGGCCGGCTGCTCGCCGAACACGTCAGGGAACGCCTGACCCGGCTCGGCGTTCCGTTCTGCTATCTGAACTGCCAGTCCTCGGTGCTCGGTTACTACCAGTCAGTCGGCCGGCTGCGCCTGGAGGCCACCGCCACCAGGCATTTCGAGGCCGATGACGAACTGACCGCCGTCACGACCAGCGCCCATCCCATGATCCTCCCGGTGACCGCCCGGGGCAGGGCCGACTGGCCGGCCGGTCCGCTGATCGAGCGCGACGGCACCGAACTCTGACGGCGAACTCCCGGAGATCTCCTCCCCGCACTCCGCCGGTCCGCGCCATGCCGTACGCCCTCCCGGGGACGCCTGCCCCGGAACCAGGGCCGCGCGGCGGGCGGGCACGGACCGGCGGCCCGCGCGGGAACCCAGGCCCGAAGCGATGTCCCACCCACCGAGACAGCGGACGGATCCCGAATGAGCGGCACGGACGGCAACGGCACCCTGGACGAGGCGCTGGAACGCCTGCACACCACCGGCCCCGAGTACCGGGGCCGGCTCAGCAACCACGGCCCGATGGTCGTCGAGGCACTCGTACGGCGCGGCCGGTCCGCTGACGTGCACCGGTGGCTCGACGGCTATCGGCGCCGGCTCCAGGGCATGCCGGAGCGCACGGAGGCCGTCACCCGGGCGAACTGGCGCGAGGCGCTGGGCGATCCGCGCCGGGTCGCCGACTGGACGGCCCACTTCGCCGCGGAGACCGGCGAGCGTCCCTGGCGGGAGGTGCTGGCCGAGTGGTGGCCGCGGCTGCTGCCCGGCATCACGGCGAGCGCGACCCATTCCGTCATCCGCACGGGGCACGCCGTGCAGGCACTGCTCGACGGCGGGGAGAGCCGGCCCCGGCTGAGCGAACTCGCCCACTCCCTCGGCTACTGGGCCGCCCGCCACCAGACGCTGCCGCGGACGAGGACACCGCTGGTACCGGCCGACGCGGGTGCCGCCCTGGACGCCGTACCGGCGGTCCCCCGGCAGCGGGGCGGCATCCAGGACCGGCTGGCCCAGCTGTCCGCGCTTCCCGACTGGCCGGCCGCCACCGAGCCCGAGGCCGCGCGGGACCAGCTGGCCGCGCTGGTGACGGCCGCGGTGCACCGCTACGCCACCCATGGCCACGTCGATCCCGTCATGCTGGTCCACTCGGCCACCGCGCCCCACGCGGTCCTGCGCACCCTCCCCGCGCTCCCCCGTGGACTGTGGCCGGTGTCCCTGGCCACGGCCTGGAGCGCGAGCGCCGCCGTCACCGCCGCCTACACGGCTCCCGCCCCGGTGGCCCACCCGGTCGGGGACGGCGGCTGCACGCCGGAGGAGGTCCTGGAGCGCGCGGTCTCCCACGGCGACGACCACGCCATCAAATTCACCGACACCGCCCTGGCCGTGGGCGGCCGCACCGCCACCGCCGCGGCCCTGAGCGCCTTCACCCTCATTCCCCCGGCGGCCGGTTGACCCGTGCCGCGCGGCCCGCCCACCGGGGGTCCGCGCCGGACCCGGCGGCGCTCCGCGGCCGTGCGGAATCCCCCTGAGGGCGGGCGGGATACAGTGCGCGGGACGGCAGCCCGGCCCTGGAGGGACAGCGTGACCGACACCAGCGACGCCCGGCACTCCGAAGGGGAGGCGCGAGCGGCGAGGCGGAGCGTGGTGCGGCGGCTGATGCGCTTCGTCCCGCCGGCCGCCCCCGTGCTGCTGTGGGCCGTGCCCTGCTGGGTCCTGCTGTACGGCGGCCAGCGCTGGCCCCAGCCCGTCACCGCGGCAGGCACCGCGCTGTTCGCCCTCGCGCTCGTCGGGATGCCGTTCGCCATGGCGCGGGGCCACGGGCGGCGGCAGCAGGACCGGGCGGCGATCGTCGGTGACACCCTGCTGGGCACCGGCTGGGTCCTGTTCACCTGGTCCGTTCTGCTCGGTGTCTTCCTGCGGCTCGCCCTGACCGCGGCCGGGGTCGGGGAGGGGCAGGACCGGGCGCGCGTCGTCACCTGGGCGGTCCTCGGCGTGAGCGCCGTACTGCTCGGCTGGGGTTACACGGAGGCCCGCCGGGTGCCCCGGGTGCGGCGGCTCGACGTGCCGCTCGCGCGTCTGGGCGCCGGGCTGGACGGCCTGCGCGTCGTCCTGGTCACCGACACCCACTACGGTCCGCTCGACCGGGCGGACTGGTCGGCCCGGGTGTGCGCGACCGTGAACACACTGGACGCCGATCTCGTCTGCCACACCGGCGACATCGCGGACGGCACGGCCGAACGCCGCCGCGCCCAGGCCCTCCCCCTCGCCACCGTGCGGGCCACCCGGGCCCGGGTCTACGTCACCGGCAACCACGAGTACTACAGCGAGGCCCAGGGCTGGGTCGACCTGATGGACGAACTGGGCTGGGAGCCGCTGCGCAACCGCCATCTGCTGCTCGAACGCGGCGGCGACACCCTCGTCGTCGCGGGTGTGGACGACGTCACCGCCGAGTCCTCCGGCCTGGCGGGCCACCGCGCCCACCTCGGCGGAGCCCTGGACGGCGCGGACCGCGAGCTGCCCGTCCTGCTCCTGGCGCACCAGCCGAAGTTCGTCGACCGGGCGGCGGCCGAGGGCGTCGACCTCCAGCTCTCCGGACACACCCACGGCGGCCAGATCTGGCCCTTCCACCACATGGTGCGCCTCGACCAGCCCGCCCTGGCCGGCCTCAGCCGGCACGGCGCCCGCACGCTGCTCTACACCAGCCGGGGCACCGGCTTCTGGGGCCCGCCGTTCCGCGTCCTCGCCCCGAGCGAGATCACCCTGCTCGTGCTGCGCGCGGCGCAGGCGCCCGCCGCGCCGTAGTCCGCGCCCCCGTCAGGCCGCCCCCGTCCGCTCGATGCTGTCGCCGCGGATGCCGATCGCGACGGCGGAGGCGAGGACGCGGAAGTCGTTCATCACGCCCAACATGCCCTTGTCCGCGGGCAGCAGGGCCCGCAGGGGGGAGTCCGCGGGCAGCCCGGCGAGGAGCGCCGCCTTGTAGGCGTTGTAGACCCGCGCCGTGTAGCCGGGTTCCAGCGCCGCGTTCGCGCGGTGGTCGTTGGTGACGGCGATCGAGGCGAGGTCCATGAGGTAGCAGTCGATGAGGTCCGTGACGTCCCGTGGCGTCGCGCCGGACCTCCCCAGCTGGGCGTCCTCGGCCAGCACGGCCGCCATCCCCACGACGATGTCGCGGTAGACGGCGTGCCGGGAGCTGCTCGGGTAGGCGGCCATGATGTGGTCGGCCTGGCCCGAGCCCTCGGTGTTCATCGTGCGCGGATTCCTCAGGCCGGACAGTCCGGGGACGGCGAGCGGGAACCCGGCGAACATCTCCTCCTCGTCGCGGATGCCCGTGTCGCGGGCCGCGAGCGGGTGCAGGCCGATCTCGTGGGAGAGCATCCCCATGATGTGGCCCATGCCGTAGTTCTCGAAGTAGTAGCTCGCCAGATTGATGTCCACACCGTCCTCGCCGCGGTCGGTGACGTCCGCCGGGGTCTCGGTCGTGCGCACGCGCAGGGTGATGCGGCACGGGCGCCCGCCGACGTAGTCGCGGATGGTGTCGTGGCGGAGCAGCAGGTCGGCGATCCGGGCCGCCTTCGCGAGGTACCTCTCGTCCGTCTGGTTGAGGTTCGTGAACGAGAAGTTCCCCACGGTGAACGGCGTCGGCGCCGGGCCCTGCGGCGCCCTTGCCGGGACGTCGCCTTCGGTCGGCGTGCCGGTGGAGCCCGGCAGGGAGACCGGGTCGACCCACACGGCCCGGTGCGGGACCGGTGCGGCGCCGGCGCGTGCCGTGTCCCAGGTCCGCCCGGCGCCGGGGCCGGGGCCGGGCGACGCGGTCTGCGGGGCCGGGGGCACGTATCCGATGAGCGTGGCGAGCAGGGCGAGATGGCGGCCGCGCAGGCCCGCGGGGGTGAGCGAGGGGTCCTCCGGGGGCGTGCGCAGGTCCCCCAGCAGGCTGCCGGGGATGTGGGGGCGCTGCGGGGAGGCCGCGTCACGGTACTCGTCCCGCAGACCCAGCTGATGCGTCAACTCATGGACCAGGTCCGCCGTTTCCGCGTCCGTCCACCACGCCGTCTGGTCCATCGCCCGGTCCCGGCCCACGAGATCGACCGTCACATGCGGATCGCCGGACGCCTCGACGTGCTCCACGGTGACGTGCAGGCGGTCGCCGTTGGGAAGGCGGTACGCGGGATCGTTGAGCAGTTCGGCGACCCCCGCGTCGAGGCGGCGGCGCACCTCGTCGCGGTCGGCCTCGGGGCCCCGCAGCGCCAGCCGCACCGTCAGATCGGTCACCGGCTCCCCGCCGAAGGAGAAGCGCCGCGTGTCGAAGCCCGAACGCACCACGAACCGGGGCCGGTTGTCGCGGGCACCGCGCGGCCTGGGCGGAGCGGTGGCGTCGGCCGGAGCCGGGCGTGCCTGCGGCTGCGGGAGCCGGGGCGGGGCCTCGTCCGTCACGACGGGCCGCTGGATGCTGTCGCCGCGGTTGTTGGTGGCGAGGCTGGCGGCGAGCTGTGTGAAGTCCCGTACGACACCGAACAGTCCCTTGTCGGCGGGCAGCAGGGGGCGGGCGGGGCTGTCCTCGGCCATGTGCTGGGCGAGGAGGGCCTTGTAGGCGTTGTAGACCTTCGCGGTGTTGCCGGGCTCCTTGGCCGCGTTCATCCGGTAGTCGCTGGTGATGGCGATGGAGGCGAGGTCCATGAGGTAGCAGTCGATCAGGTCGGTGACGTCCTTGGCCTTGGCGCCCTCCACCCCGGCCCGCGCGGCGAGGGCCAGCATGTCGGCCGTCGTCAGGACGATGTCGCGGTAGATCCCGTGCCGGGTGCTGCTGGGGAAGGCGGCCATGATGTGGTCGGCCTGGCCCGCGGTGTCGGTGTTCATGGTGCGGGGCGTCCTGAGGTCGGTCAGGCCGGGCACCGGCAGCGGGATGCCCCGGAACATCGCCTCCTCGTCCGGGATGTCGCTGTTGCGGGAGGCGAGCGGGTGCAGGCCGATCTCGTGGGACAGCATCCCCATGATGTAGCCGATGTCGTACTTCTCGAAGTAGTAGCTGGCGAGGTTGATCTGCACGCCCTCGTCCCCCAGGTCGCGGACGTCGGCGGGGGTTTCCGTGGTGCGCAGGTGGAGGGTGATCCGGCAGGGGCGGTCGCCGATGTAGTCGCGGATCGTGGGGTGGTCCCCCAGCAGCTCGATGATCCGGACGGCCTTCTCGCGGTACCGCGGGTCCGTGTGCTTGAGGTTGGTGAACTCGAACCTCCCCGACTTGAACGGGGTGAGTGTCGCCTCCTGCTGCATGCGTGCCGCGACGTCGCCGTCGGTCGCGGTCCCGGTGGAGCCGGGCAGCGAGACCGGGTCCACCCAGACCGACTGCCGGGGGGCCGGTGTGGTGCTCGTCCGGGCTGCCTCCCAGGTCCGGCCCTCGGGTTGCGGCTGGGCCGTCACGTTGCCGATGAGCGCGCTGAGCAGGGCGAGATGCCGGCCGCGCAGGCCCCCGGGAGCCAGGGAGGGGTCCTCGGGGGGCTCGTTCAGATCACCGAGCAGGCTGCCGGGAATATGGGGGCGCTGCGGTGAACCGGCGTCGCGGTACTCGTCGCGCATGCCGAGCTGATGGGTCAGCTCATGGACGAGCTGGACGGGTTCGGCATCCGCCCACCAGGTGCGCTGGTCCATCGCCCGGTCGCGCCCGACGAGGTCGACCGTCAGGTGCGGGGAGTCGGCGGGCCGGACGAGTTCGACGGTGACGTGCAGCCGGTCCCCGTTGGGCAGCCGGTGGCCCGGGTCGTTGAGGAACTCGTGCACACCCTGCGTGAGCCGGTCGTACACCTGGGCCGTGTCGGCGTCGGTGCCGCGCAGGGCGACGCGGACGGTGAGGTCGGTGACCGGTTCGCCGCCGTAGGAGAACCGGCGGGCGTCAAAGCCCGAACGCACCACATAACGCGGCCGGTTGTCACGACCCCGACGCGGCGCGGAGCGCCCGGCCGGCAGCGGGGCAGGGCCCGCGCCCGTCGGCACGGGGCGCCCGGCCGGCAGCGGGGCGGGGTCCGCGTCCGTCGGTTCGGGCGTGACGCCGGTGCCGGACACCGTCTGCGGTGCGGCGGGCGGGCGGGGCAGCCGGGGGACGGCTTCCGTGGCGTCGGCGGCGGTCTGGATGCTGTCGCCGCGGTTGTTGAAGGCGAAGCTGCCGCCCAGGCCGAGGAAGTTGCCGGTGACGTTGTACCAGCTCTTGTCGGCGGGCAGCAGTCCGAGGACCGGGCTGTCCTGCGGCAGCCGCGCGACGAGCATCTCCTTGTAGGCGTTGTACGCCCGCGCCGTGTAGCCGGGTTCCCAGGCGGCGCTCTTGCGGCGGTCGTTGGTGACGGCGATGGTCGCCAGGTCCATCAGATAGGTGTCGATCAGGTCCGTCACGTCCTTGGGCCTGGCACCCTCCTCGCCTCGCCGGGCGTCCCCGGCGAGCACGCCCGCCATCCGTACGACCATGTCGCGGTAGATGCCGTGCCGGGTGCTGCTCGGGAAGGCGGCCATGATGTGGTCGGCCTGGCCCGCCCCCCGGGTACTCATCGTCCGCGGTGTCTTCAGCTCCGACAGCCCGGGAACAGCCAGCGGCACATCGGCGAACATCTCCTCCTCGTCAGGGATGTTGGTGTCGCGCGCCGCCAGCGGATGCAAGCCGATCTCATGGGCGAGCATCCCCATGATGTAGCCCATGTCGTACTTCTCGAAGTAGTAGCTCGCCAGATTGATGTCCACACCCGCCTCACCCCGGTCCGTCACGTCCGCCGGAGTCTCGGTCGTGCGGACATGCAGAGTGATACGGCAGGGACGGCCGCCGATGTACTCGCGGATCGTGTCGTCACGGCGCAGCAGATCAATGATCCGGACCGCCTTGTCCCGGTATCTCTCGTCCGTGTGCTTCAGGTTGGTGAACTCGTAATTGCCCGACCTGAACGGGGTGAGTGTCGCCTCCTGCTGCATGCGCGCCGCGACGTCGCCCTCGGTCGCGGTCCCCGCGGAGCCGGGCAGCGAGACCGGGTCCACCCAGACGGCGCGGCGCAGGACGGGCTCGACGGCGGTGCGGACCGAGTCCCAGGTGCGGGCGTTCTGTGCGGTCCCGGCGGGGAGTTCGCCGATCAGGGTGCTCATCAGGGCCAGATGGCGGCCTCGCAGGCCCGCGGGAGCCAGGGAGGGGTCCTCGGGGGGCTGGTTCAGATCACCGAGCAGGCTGCCGGGAATGTGGGGGCGCTGCGGTGAACCGGCGTCGCGGTACTCGTCGCGCATGCCGAGCTGATGGGTCAGCTCATGGACCAGTTCGGCCTGTTCGGCGTCCGCCCACCACGTCGTCTGGTCCATCGCCCGGTCGCGCCCGACGAGGTCGACCGTCAGATGCGGGTCCCCGCCGGGCTCCACGTACTCCACCGTCACGTGCAGGCGGTCCCCGTTGGGCAGCCGGTGCGCGGGAGCGTTGAGCAGGGTCTCCACCCCGGCTGCCAGGCGGCTTCGGACCTGCGCGACGCCCTCCCGCGGACCGCGGAACGCCACCCGCACCGTCAGGTCCGTCACCGGCTCCCCGGCGAACGAGAAGCGCCGGGCGTCGAAGCCCGAACGCACCACGAACCGGGGCCGGTTGTCGCGCCGGCCGCGCGGGGCGGGCGGGGTCGCGGTGTTCGCGTCCAGGGGCGTGGCCGTGGTTCGGGGCAGTCGCGGGGCCGCTTCGGGGGCCGGGGAGCCGAGCGGGGAGTCGACGTCCATGCCCCCTTCCACGGACCCGGCGTAGGAACCGTCGCCGGACTCGTACTCGGACGAGGAGTCGGCGGGATACTGCCGGTCCGTGGTGTCGGTGCGCTCGCCCTGGAGCACACCGCCCTGGTCCAGGTACGCGCCGATGGTCTCGGCGTTGTCCCTGATGTGCTGTTCCAGTGCGGGCCGTGCCCGCATCCAGTCGGGCATGCGCCAGCCGGGGAAGAACATGCCGTGCGTACCCGACGCCTGCACACGGTGGCCGAGGGGGCCGCCGACGTGCTGGTTGACGGCCTGGTAGGCGAGGTCGCAGGAGGCGCAGGCCATCTTGAAGCCGCCCAGGTTCAGGGTCTGCGGGTTCGCGGGTTCGCCGGGGTGGCTCTCCCAGTGCGCCACCCACTGCCCGAGCAGGGTCAGCTCGCCGTGCTCGGAACCGTGGGCACCGACGTCCGGGGTCGCGTCGCGGCCGGCCACGTTGAGGATGCGGGGACGGGCCAACGCCCGCTTGACGAGGTCGAGTTCGGGTGACTCAGGGTGGTAGAGCCGGTACCAGCCGGTGGCCAGGGCCCGCAGCTTCGTATCCCGCAGTTCCCGGGCGATGCCGGGGCGCCTGCGCGCCAGCCAGCGCTCGTCGCGCCGCCACTGCCGCCGTTCGGCGGTGAGGGTCTGCCGCTCCTGCTGCGCCCCGGCCTCGTCCGCCAGCAGGGTCTCCCACTGGCTCTGGAGTGCGTCGTCCCACACGGAGGACGCGTACTGCTGCTCCAAGCGGGCCCGCATCGCCTCCTGTTCGGAGGTGCGGTCCGCGAGGGCGCGTTCCGCCTGGTCGAGCCGGGCCGCGGTCTGCCGGTGGGTCTCCTCGTCCCTGGCGCGCTGCTCCAGTTCCCGCTGGCGCGGGGTGCCGGCCGGTTCCTGCCCGGTGACGAACCAGCGCAGTTCGTCCTCCACCTGGGCGGCCTCGTCCTGGGTGAGGGCCTTCGTCCCGGTGTTGCCCGCGATGCCGAGCGATCCGTCCGGCAGCATGCCCACGGCGATGTGCGGGGTGACCTGGGCGTCGTCCTGGCGGTTGGGCTTGCGGAGCACCTCCTTGACCAGGCGGGCCACCCGGTCCAGCATCCGCAGCGTGACGTCGCGGTCCCTGGCCGAGGAGCCGGTCGGCGTGGTCCGGGTGAAGGGGCCGCCGGTACCGAGGCCGAGGGCGTCCCGCAGTCGCTCGTACTCCTCGGACGCGAGCCGGCCGGCCTGCTCGACCTGGTCCAGCGCCTCGGGGAGGCCGATCCCGGTGGCCTCGGTGAACGCGCTGTCGAACGCCACGTCGGGGAGGCCGCCGAGGCGCTCGTTGCGGCGCCGCACCACGTCGAGGAGGGCGTCGAGCCGCAGTTCCGGCTCGTCCAGGAGGTCGGCGAACTCGGTCGCGAACTCCCCCTCCGGGCTGGTGCGCACGGCGTCCCGCTCGCTCTCCTCGTCGGAGTCGAGGTCCATGCGAGAGCCGGTGCCGGTGTCCGGGCGGGAGTCCGTGCCGGTGGCCGGAGCCGTCGTCGGGCGCGCCCCGGAGAGTGTGCTCAGATCGAACGCCTCCTCTTCGCCCGGCAGTTCGGGAGCGGTGCTGGTCGTGGCAAGGGGTGAGGGCGGGAGCGGGACGGACGCGGGGTCGGTGGGCGGCGCCGGGGTGCGCTCGGCGAGGGGGACGAAGTCGCCGCCGCGGCGGCGCAGGCGCAGTTGCGGGCCGGTGTCGCCGGAGGGGCCGCGGTAGGTGTGGGCGGTGCCGTTCTCCTCGATCAGGGTGACGGTCGTACCGGTCGCGGAGGAGGCCCACTCGGCCACGGCGCGGTCGGCGCCGGCGCCCCAGGGGGCCCGGGTGAGGTAGCGGCGCAGCTGGTCTTCGAGGGCGATCCGGCTGGGCGGCAGCCCGCCGGGACCGCGGGTGGGGGGCGGCGGCGTGAACAGGGCGTTCCGGTCGGCGGGGGCGCCGGGCAGACCGTTGAGCCGCATGAGCTGGGCCGGTGTCATGTCGGCGCGCCGCCGCAGCCGTGTCGCCTCGGCGGCGGCCAGGCCGGGGCGTGCGGCGGCGTCCCGCAGGGCGGCGGAGAGGGCGCCGAAGAAGCCGTTGCCGTGGCCGGTGGGCGGGCCCTGGGTGTAGGTGGCGCCGTCCGGTGCGGTGAGGACGCCGTCGGAGGCGAGGCGGTAGCGCGGGCCGGTGGCGTCGGCGGGCGGGTGCCAGGGCGGGGTGGCGTGGCTGCGGAGGGCGGGGGCGGTGCCGTCGTCGGTCACGGAGACGACGGTGACGGTGGCGGTCGGCAGCGCGGTGGCGACCGGCGGCGGGGTGCCGGGCGGCAGCGCGGCGT
>NZ_AGBF01000081.1 GCF_000225525.1 Streptomyces zinciresistens K42
CGTCGGGGACGCGGCGGCGGCCGGTGCCCCGGTGCCCGCGGCGGGGAAGCCCGCGGAGGGCACCAGCGGTCCGGTGAGGCGGCCGGAGGCCCACTGCCGGGCGGCCTCGGCGTCGGCGAGCACCGCCCGCAGGGTCTCCTGCACCTCGCGCCGGGCGTCCGGGCCGAGCGGATGCCCGGCGTCGGCGGCGAGCCGTACGGCCTGCCCGGCGAGGGCGGTGACGAGCTGGTGCTGCTGCCGGCCGAGCGCACGCAACTGCGGCCCGTCCAGGTCCCGATGGGCCGCGCGCAGCGCCTCACCCAGCTCGATCAGCGGGCCGACCTCGTCCCGCCGCGCCCTGACCAGGATGTTGCCGGCCCAGGCGGAGAGGCTGGGCCGGCGCAGCCGCCGGATCTCGTCGGCGAGTCCGCGCCGGCCGTCCGTGCGGGCCGCCGCGACCCGCGCGTCGCGGGCGGCGGTGAACTCCTGCGGCCGCAGCCCGTAGAGTTCGTCGGCCACCGAGTCCAGGTCCACGGGTTTTCCTCACGCTCGCGCGGGCGCCCTGCGGGGCGGCGGTCCTTGAGGGAATTTTCCCACTCGCCCCGCTTTCCCGACATTCACGCGCCGCGGAGAGAGAACCCGGGCCGCCGGGTGAGGCACGGCGCGCGCCGGGTCGCGCGCCGCCCGTCCGGCTGGTTCGCGGCACCCGCCAGGGCCGGCGCGCCTCGCCGGCGGGGCTGGTTCACCTCGCCCGCCGGGGGTCGTGCGCGCCGCCCGCCAGGTGGTTTGCCGGATCGGCAAAGCGGCTCGTGGGGCGCCGGTCGGGCCGCGCATGATCGGGGTGTCGGAGGTCGTGTACGGAGGAGGTCGGATGTCGCAGCGCACGCATCGCGTGGTCGCCTCGCCCGGTGGGCGGGTGCACCTGGTGGAGCAGGGGGCCGGGCCGCTCGTGCTGCTGGTGCACGGATTCCCGGAGTCCTGGTACTCCTGGCGCCACCAGCTGCCCGTGCTCGCGGCGGCCGGGTACCGCGCGGTCGCCGTCGACGTGCGCGGCTACGGCCGCTCCTCCCGCCCCGCCCCGCCCGCGGCGTACCGGATGACGGAGCTGGTCGAGGACAACGTCGCCGTGGTGCGCGCGCTGGGCGAGGAGTCGGCCGTGGTCGTGGGCCACGACTGGGGCGCGGGCATCGCGGCGCACTCGGCCCTGCTCCGGCCCGGCGTGTTCCGGGCGGTGGGGCTGCTGAGCGTGCCGTACACCCCGCGCGGAGGTCCGCGTCCGAGCGAGGTGTTCGCCGCGATGGGCGGGGACGAGGAGTTCTACGTCTCCTACTTCCAGGAGCCCGGCCGCGCCGAGGCGGAGATCGAGCCCGACGTACGGGGCTGGCTCGCGGGCTTCTACGCCGCGCTGTCCGGCGACACGACGCCGGCGCCCGGCGCGCCGGACCCGCACTTCGTGAGCAGGGCGGCGGGCACCCTGCGGGAGCGGTTCCCGAAGGGGCGTCCGGCGTGGCTCACCGAGGCGGATCTCGACTTCTACGCCGGGGAGTTCGAGCGGACCGGTCTGACGGGAGCGCTCGGCCGGTACCGGGCCGTGGACCGCGACTGGGAGGACCTGGCCGCCCACGACGGGGCACCGGTCACCCAGCCGTCGCTCTTCGTCGGCGGCGACCGCGACGCCTCGACCACCTGGCTGGCCGACGCGATCAGCGCGTTCCCCCGGACGCTGCCGGGGCTCGTGTCCTCGCACCTCCTGGAGGGCTGCGGCCACTGGATCCAGCAGGAGCGGCCCGCCGAGGTCGGCCGGATCCTGATCGACTGGCTGGACGGGCTGCCCGGCGGCCGGTAGGGGCGGTGGGCACCCGGCGCGGACCCGCCGCGCCCGCCCGGGGCGGCGTCGCCGTCCGCGGGCGCGGCACGCGAGGCCGGCGGGGGCTACCGCGCCTGCGTCGCGATCTGGATCAGATTGCCGCAGGTGTCGTCGAGGACGGCCGTGGTGACGGGGCCCATCTCGACGGGCTGCTGGGTGAAGCGGACCCCGAGGGCGCGCAGCCGCTCGTACTCGGCGTGCACGTCCTCCACGGCGAACTGGGCGAGCGGGACGCCGTCCTCCACCAGCGTGTCGCGGTAGGTCCTGGCGATCGGGTGACCGAGGGGCTCAAGGAGGAGTTCGGTGCCGCTGGGCTCCTCGGGTGAGACGACCGTCAGCCAGCGGTCCTTCTCGCCGACCGGGACGTCGTGCTTCAGCACGAAGCCGAGGACGTCCGTGTAGAAGCGCAGGGCCTTGGCCTGGTCGTCGACGAAGACGCTGGTCAGATGGATCTTCATGGGCCGTTCTCCTCCGGTCCGGGTGGGTCGTGCGCCGGCCGCCGCCCGGTGATCCGCGCGGCGGGGCCGTGTCGGGGTCGTGTCGAGGTGGGGGAACGGGTACCCGCCGTCCCGCCCGGTCCCGACGGGTCCGGCGGTCTCCGGCACCGCCGGGTGCCGGGAGACCTCCGGACGCGAGATGCCGGGCCGGGGCTTCCCGCGCGGTCGCGCACGGATCTCCCACAGTGTCCGTCCGGATGTCCCGCTCGGCTCGTCGGGGGCGGTCCGTGTCCGGCCGGTGCGCCGGGCCGGGGCCTTCGGTCCCGCCGCCGTGCCCCGGTCAGTCCTCGGCCGGATAGATCTTGGTCACCCTGCCCTTGGGGTCTGCTCGGAGATAGCCCGAGCCGTAGTCGTCGCCGAGGTAGACGGCCAGGCTCTCGGGCTCGTCGAAGGCGGTGTTGGGCGGCTTCGCGATGATGTAGCGCGAGGTCGGCTTGTCGACGTTGAGCTTCTTCTCGGCCATGGCCAGCAGCGCGGGCACCTTGTCCCAGTCGAAGCCGTCGAGCCGCATCGGCTTATCGATGCTGGAGATCGTGCTGCTGATGATGCCCTTCTCGACGCCGCTGCCCGGCCGGTAGGTGTACGAGTCGTACTTCTTGCTGCTGCCCTTGACCATGATCTCGGCGGACACGTACTCCGGATAGACCGTGAGGTCGGAGTACCAGTCGCGGCCCGTGGCCTCCTTGAACGCCTTGATCGCGGTGCGGATGCCGGCGGGGGTCAGCAGACTGCCGGACGTACCGCCCTGGTCGGCGGCCGGGTCCGCCTCCTTCGACCCCTCGGCGGCCGGGACATCGCCGCCCTTCGCCGTGTCGGCGCCGCGCGAGGAGGACGTGCCGGGCGTCGATCCGGCGCCGTTCCCGCGCGTGTCGGAGCCGGGGGGCAGCAGCCACCACACCAGGCCGACCACGCCGGCCACCCCGAACGCCGACATGCTCATCAGGGCCGTACGGCCCGCACCGCCCCGGCGGACCGCCCCCGCGGGCGCCGTCAACGGCTGCGGGAGGACCGGCGGCGGGCCGAAGCCGCCGGAGACGGGGCCGGTGGGCGCGGCGGAGCGGCCCGGTGAGCCGAACGTGGTGGCGGGGGCCGGCTGCCCGGAGCCGCCGAACGTGCCGGCCGGGTGGCCGGGGCCGCCGAACGTGCCGGCCGGGGCGGGGTGTCCCCCGGTCGCGGCGGGCGGGGTCAGCGCGTAGGACGTGGGCCCGGAACGCGGCGGTCCGGCCGGGCCCGCCTCGACCTCGGCGAGCAGCCGGTCCAGTTCCGCGGCCGACGGGCGCGCCGAGGCGTCCCGCACGAGCACGCTCATCAGGACCCCGCCCAGGGCGTCGGCCCGTTCCGGCGGCGGCACGTCCTCGTGGAGGACGGCGGCGAGGGTGGCGAGGGTCGTGCCCCGGCGCAGCGGGTGACGGCCCTCGACGGCGGTGTACAGCATCATCGCCAGCGACCACAGGTCCGACGCGGAGCCGCCCTCGTGCCCCGAGATGCGCTCCGGCGCCATGAAGTCGGCGGTGCCGATGATGGAGCCGGTGGCCGTGAGGCTGGTGGTCTCGCGGATCGCGGCGATGCCGAAGTCGGTGAGGACGGGGCGTCCGTCGGGCCGCATCAGGACGTTGGCGGGCTTGACGTCCCGGTGCTGGATACCGGCGTCGTGCGCGGCCGTCAGCGCGGCGAGCACACCGCGGCCGATCCGGGCGGCCTCGGCGGGCGGCATCGGTGTGCGCTCCAGCCGGTCGGCGAGCGAGCCGCCGCTGACCAGCTCCATCACGAGCCAGGGGTAGGTGCCCTCGCCGCCGTCGACGATGTGGTGGATCGTGACGACGTTCGGGTGGTCGATCCGGGCCAGCGCCCTGGCCTCGCGCAGCACCCGCTCGCGCAGCATCCGGGCCCCCTCGGGGTCGTACTCGGCCAGGTCCCGGTCGGGCGGGCGGACCTCCTTGACGGCCACCAGCCGGTGCAGCGCCAGGTCCCTGGCCCGCCAGACCGTGCCCATGCCGCCCCCGCCGAGGCGGGCCTCCAGTGCGAAGCGCCCGTCCACGACGCGTCTGCCGGGGGCTCTGTCGTCCTCACTCATGGGCGGGAGCTTAGTGGGCCCCTCCGACAGGCTTAGCCGGGGCCGGGGCACATCAAGTGACGGCGGCGGCCACGGCCTTGGCCGGAGCGGCCCGGACGGGCGGCGCACGGTCCGTCCGCCGTCCGTCCGCCGGGAGGCCGTACCCGAGCGGGAAGCCGTCTCCGAGCAGGCGGCCGTATCCGAGCGGGAGGCCGTCCCCGTACCTGCTAGCGGGCGAGGGCGTCGACGCCCGCCTGCGCGAACTTCTCGTCCAGGGCGCCGGAGGGCGCGCCCGCGACGCCGATCCCGGCGACGGGCGCCTTGCCTGCCGTCACGGGGGCGCCGCCCGCGAGGAACAGGGTGCCGGGGATGTCCTTGAGGTTGGGCGTCTGCTCCAGGCGCTCCGCGAGCTGCGAGGTGGGGGCGTTCCAGGAGACCGCGGTGTACGCCTTGCGCTCGGCGGACTCGTAGGACTGCGGGCCGGCGCCGTCGCCGCGCAGGGTGACGACGGTGTTGCCGTTGCGGTCGACGACGGCGACCGTGACGCGCTGGTTCTCCTTCTCGGCGGCGTCCAGCGCGGCCTGGGCCGCCTTGGCCGCCGCGTCGACGGTCAGATGCGTGGAGGTGGTGGTCGCGCGGGCCGGGGCCGGGGCGGGCGCGGCGGCGGAGGTGGTGGTGGAGGTCGAAGCGTTCGCGGAGGCGTTCGCGGACACCGCGCCGAAGCCGGCCACGGCGACGACGGCGAGCACGGCACCGCCGGTGGCGACGCGGGCACGGCGGGAGAAGGTCTTGCGCACTCGGTTCATGGGTCGGTCGACTCCTTCGGTGGACGGGCGGCCCGGTGACCGCCTCGCTTCGTCCGGTCTCCAGCCTCGGCCCGAAAGCGGACCCGGGCGGTCGGCGTACCGGCTGGCTCCGGGCAGCGGGAAGGACGACGGCGGTGTCATCCGATCGGTTGACCCGCGGGCGCCGGGCGCGGGGCCACAATGGAGGTGTTTGCCCAGATCAGAGCCCAGGGACGGAGCCCGGGGACAGGAAGGGAGGCGGCGGCGCGTGGCGAACCGGTCACCGCGGGCGGACACCGTGGACGGGCGATGGCTCGGCGCGGTGATGCACACGGCGTTCTTCCTGCTGCTCGGCGGGGCGCTCGCCCGTTTCCTGCTGCGCCATCCCGGCCAGCCCCGCACGCCGTGGATCATCGCGCTGTGCGTGGTGCTCGCCGTGCTGCACCTGCTGGGGCCGCGGGCCGGTCGGGCGGGGCCGCGGCCCGGCGCCCGGCAGGCGGCCTGGCTGGCGTCGGTCGTGGTGGTGTGGATGGTCCTGGTCGTGCTCGCGCCGAGTTTCGCCTGGTGCGCGGTGCCGCTGTTCTACACCGGCCTGCGGACGCTGCCGCAGCGCGCGGCCCTGGTGCTGGTGGCCGTCCTGACGGTGTTCGTCGTCGCGACGCAGGTCCAGCTCGCCGGGAGCTTCGACCCCAACCTGGTGCTGGCGCCGCCCGCCGTCGCCGCGCTGGCGACCGCCGTCTTCCTCCAGATGGAACGGCACACGGCCCGCCAGCGCGTCCTGATCGACGACCTGATCCGCACCCGTCACGAACTGGCCGCGTCGGAACGCCGGGAGGGCGCCCTCGCCGAGCGCGAGCGGCTGTCGATGGAGATCCACGACACCCTCGCCCAGGGCCTGTCGAGCCAGCGGATGCTGCTCCAGGCCGCGGACCGGGTGTGGGAGAGCGAGCCGGACAAGGCCCGCGCCCATGTCCGTACGGCGGCGTCCGTCGCCGAGCACCACCTCGCTGAGGCCCGGCGCTTCGTGCACGACCTGGCGCCCGCCGACCTCGCCCGGGGCGGGGACCTCGCCGAGGCGCTGCGCGCGCTGGCCGCGCGGGAGTCCGGGCCGCGGCTGACCGTGCGGGTGGCGGTCGACGGCGAGGAGCGGCTGCCCCGGCTGCCCGACGCGGTCCAGTCGGCGCTGCTGCGGGTCGCCCAGGGCGCCCTCGCCAACGTCCGCGAGCACGCCGGGGCCGGGACGGCCGTGCTCACCCTGACCCTGCTCGACGACACCGTCGTCCTCGACGTCGGCGACGACGGCCGAGGCTTCGACCCCGCCTCGCCGCCCCGCTCCCCCGGCGCGGACCGCGGCCACGGACTGCCCGCGATACGGGCCCGGCTGCGGGCCCTCGGCGGGACGCTGACCGTGGAGTCCGCGCCCGGCGAGGGCACCGTCCTGTCCGCCGCGGTCCCCTTGGAGGAGCCCCGATGACCGGTCCCCTCGGGGGCGCCCCGACACCCCCCGGCCGTGCCCCCGTGCGCATCCTGGTCTGCGACGACCACGCCGTCGTACGGGCCGGACTGCTCGCCCTGCTCGACAGCGCCCCGGGCATCGAGGTGGCCGGCGAGGCCGGCAGCGGCGAGGAGGCCCTCGCGCTGGCGGTGAAGCTCGCGCCGGACGTGGTGCTGATGGACCTCCAGCTCGGCGCGGGCATCGACGGCGTGGAGACCACGCGCCGCCTCACCTCCGCTCCCGGTGGCGCGCCGCATGTCCTCGTGCTGACCACGTACGACACCGACGCCGACATCACCCGGGCCATCGAGGCGGGCGCCACCGGCTATCTGCTCAAGGCGGAGCGGCCGGAGGAGCTGTTCGCCGCGATCCACGCCGCCGCGGAGGGCCGGCCCGCCCTGTCCGCGCCGGTCGCCGGGCGGGTGATGGCCGGGCTGCGCAGTCCGCGGCCCGGCCTCACCGACCGCGAGCGCGACATCCTCGCCCAGCTCGCCCTCGGGATCGGCAACCGGGACATCGCCCGCGCCCTGTTCATCAGCGAGGCCACGGTGAAGACGCATCTGCGCCGGATCTACGACAAGCTCGGCGTCGACACGCGCGCGGGCGCGGTCGCGGTGGCCAAGGAGCGCCGCCTGCTGCCCTGAAGCGGCGAGGGACCGGCCGCTGCGGCCGCGCCCGCCGCCGGGCGGGTGCCCGGACGGCGTCGGTGCGGGTCGCCCCTACACGCCCCGGCCCCCCGCATCGGCGTGGCGGGCGGCCTTCTTCAGCTGGTCCTCCACGTCGCTGCGGGACGCCCCGCGCTCGCGCGCGTAGGCGGCGACCGCGACCTGGAGATCCCGTGCGAGGTCGCGCCAGGCGCGCAGCGCGGTGTTGTACGTCTCGGTCTGGCGGGCGCCCCAGCCGCCCACCTGGGTCGGCGGGCCGTACTTGCCCCGCAGTTCCTCGACGCGGCCGTGCGCATGCTCGGCCGCGCGCTGCTTCTCCACGAGCTCTCCGAAGATGGTCGTCACACAAATGGAGCATAGATGGGCATATGACATGCCGCGCGCCGAGTGCCGGGCGGGCTCACGCCGGGGGTGCCGCACCCGCCCGCCGCGCCCACCCGGCGGGCGACAGGTCCAGCAGGGCTTCGGTCTCCCGGGGATCGGGCAGGGGGCCGTGGTCGCCGGTGACCCGCAGCGCGGAGGCCGCGGTGAGATGGCCGAGGCGCAGGGCCGCGGTCGTGGTCCTGCCGCGCAGCAGGCCCGCCAGGAACCCGGCCGCGAAGGCGTCCCCGGCGCCCACGGCCTCCACGACCGCCACCCGGGGCGCCGGGACCGTGACGGCTTCCTCGCCGGTGAAGGCCGTGGCCGCGTGCGCGCCGTCCTTGACGACGAGGACGCGGGGCTTCGGAATGCGGTCGCGTACGGCCCCGGGCGTCAGGTGGCCGCCCCACAGCGTCTGCGCCTCGTCCAGGCCGACGAGGACGATGTCGGCGCGGTCGGCCAGTTCCCGCAGCACGTCGGGGGCCGTCGCGCCGGGCCACAGGGCGGCGCGGTGGTTGACGTCGAAGCTGACGGCGTAGGGGCGCTCCGCCGCCAGGGCCGCGGTCACCAGCGCGCGGCAGGATGCGGACAGGGCGGGGGTGATGCCCGTCAGGTGCAGCAGCGCCGCGCCACGCACGGGCGGGGCGGCCAGCACCTCGGGTCCGAGGGCGGAGGCGGCCGAGCCGCGCCGGTGGTAGTGGACGCGGGTACCGGCGGGGCCCGGGTCCTTCAGCAGCAGGCCGGTCGGACGGCCGGGGTCGGTGCGGACGTGGGAGACGTCGACGCCGGGGGCGGCGACCGCGGCGCGGACCCTTCTGCCGAGCGGGTCGTCGCCGAGCGCGGAGAGCCAGGAGACGGGGATGCCGTGGTCGGCGAGGTACATGGCGACGTTCGACTCGGCGCCGGCCACCGACAGCCTCAGCTCCTCGGCGTCCTCCAGAGGACCCGGCGGGTCGGGGGCGAGCGCCGCCATGGTCTCGCCGACGCAGACGACCGGGCCCGGCGCGGGCCGCCACCGGGGTGCGGCGCCGGGTGCGCGGCTCATGCCGGACCTCCGGGGGCCGAGGCGGCGCGGAGGTCCAGCCGGCAGGCGGGGGTGGGCGGTCCGGGCACGTCGACGTGCACGGTGAACAGGGCGCCGTCACCGGGGCCGGGGTCGCTCAGCCCCACCCGGGCGGTGGTGATGTGCAGGACGTCGTCCACCAGGCACACTCCGGCGGGCTGCCGGGCGGGCAGCCGCAGGGTGCGGTCCGGGGTCCCGTCGGGCAGGTGGCGGCGCACGGTGCCGGTGCCCCAGAGGGCGATCCACACGGCCCCCTCGGCGTCCACGGCCATGCCGTCGGGGCTGCCGTCGGCGACGGTGACGAACTCCCCGGGTGCGCCCAGGGCGCCCGTGGCGGGGTCGACGGGGTACTGCCGGACCACGCCGCGCGCGCTGTCCGCGAGGTACATCAGCCGGCCGTCGCGGGTGAAAGCGGGCCCGTTGGGGACGGTGATGCCCGCCAGGACCCGTACGACCGTGCCGTCCGGGTCGACCCGGTAGAGGGAGCCCGCGTCCCGGTCGGCGTCGCAGGACATGCTTCCGGCCCAGAACCGGCCCGAAGGGTCGGCGGTGCCGTCGTTCATGCGCATGCGCGGGCGTACGCCCTCCTCGGGGCGGGCCAGCCAGTCGAGGGTGCCGTCGGGGCGCAGCAGGCACACGCCGGTACCCGCGGCGGCGATCCAGGTGTCCTCGTGTCCGGCGACGGGGGCCACCGCGCCGAGCGGGACGGGGAGGCGGGCGAGCGTGTTCAGGGGCGCGGCGGGGTTGTCGGGGACGGACAGGAGGCGGCCGTCGAGGATGTCGACGAGGACGGTCCGGGTACCGGTCCAGCGGATGCCCTCGCCGAGTTCCAGGCGGTCGGGGCGGGTGGTGCGCGGGCCGGCGGTCATCGCACCACCTCCGCCACGACGGTGCGGAAGCGGCGGGCGCGCTCCCTGAGGGCGGTGAGGCTGCCGCCGTCCGCCGCGTCGCCGACGAGGGGCGAGCCCACGCCGACCGCCGCGGCACCGGCCGCGAGGCAGGCGCGGGCGGCGGTCTCGCCGACACCGCCGACGGGCACGAGCGGCGCGTCGGGGAAGGGGCCGCGCAGGGCCTTGAGGTAGGCGGGCCCGCCGAACTGCGCGATCGGGAAGATCTTGAGCGCGGCGACGCCCAGGGCGCGGGCGGCGACGATCTCGGTCGGGGTCAGGACCCCGGCGAGGACCGGCATCCCGAGGGCGTGGGCGGTGGTGACGCCCGCGCCCAGGCCGGGGGTGACGGCGAAGGAGGCTCCCGCGCGTTGGGCCGCGCGCGCGTCCTCGGCGGTCAGCACGGTGCCCGCGCCGAGCGGGCGGTCCGGGCCGAGGGCCTCGCGGGCGCGGGCGATGACGCCGAGGGCGTCCCTGCCGGAGAGGGAGACCTCGACGAGGTCGACGCCCTCCTCGGACAGGGCGAGCACGGTGCGCAGCGCGGCGTCGGGGTCGTCGCCCCGGACGACGGCGACGAGGCGGTGTACGGCGAGCGCGGCGGTCAGGTCCACGGACGGTCCTCCTTCGGTGCGGGGGGCTCGGGGCAGCGGCAGGACGGGGTGAGCGTGAGCCGCCAGCGGACCTCGCCGGTGGCCGGTACCCGGGCGGCGTCGCCCGGGCCCGCGTCGGCGAGGTCGAAGACGCGGCCGAGCATCGGCTCGACGCCGGTGCTGCGGTACGGGCGCTCCGGCGGGAAGCCGGCGAGGTTGCGCCACAGGGCGGTCGACACGGGCTGCCTGTCCGCCCGCAGCAGCAGGGCGAGCCGGTCGTCGCCGTCGTGGACGCAGCACAGGTCCGCGTCCACGACGGCGCCGACCGCGGTGCCGTCGTCGGGGCCGAGCCGGTCCATGGGCACACCGTGGGGTGCGGGCCAGGCGCCCGCCACCCAGGGCGCGCCGGGCGGCCAGGGGCCGGGCAGCAGGGGCGCCGCCTCGGGGAAGAGGCGGGTGGCCGCCCCTGGGGGCATGTGCAGGGTCGCGTCGGCGGACAGGTCGAGCAGGGCGTGCGCCGCCCACACGAACCGGAAGCCGGGCGCCGCGGTGAGGGTGTAGTCGGCGGCGACGCCCTCGGCGGTGGGGGTGAGGGTCCGGGCGAGGGTGAAGGAACCGGCCCCGACGTGCTGGGTCTCGCCGCTCACGGTCCAGGCGCGCGCCCAGACGTCGCCGTGGTCGGGCAGTCCGCGGACGGTGGGGACGCACTCCTCCAGTCCGCCCGCGTCCGCGAACGCGTCGCCCGGGGCGGCCAGGCCGCGCTCGGGTGCGGGGCGGTGCCAGAGCCATTCGCGGGCGGGTGAGCGCAGGGAGGTCCAGCGGCCGCCGTGCCCGGGGTCGGTGGTGACCGTCAGCACGGGCTCACCACTCGGCGAACGAGCCGTCTGCGTGCCGCCAGACGGGGTTGCGCCAGGCGTGTCCGGCGGCGTCGGCGGCCCGTACGGCCGTCTCGTCGACGGTGATGCCGAGGCCGGGGGCGTCGTTGCGCGGGGCGTGGCCGTCGACGAAGCGGAAGGGGGCGGGGTCGACGACGTAGGACAGCAGGTCGGCGTCCTTGTTGTAGTGGATGCCCCGGCTCTGTTCCTGGATGAGGAAGTTCGGTGTGGCGAAGGCGACTTGGAGGCTGGCGGCCAGGGCGATCGGGCCGAGCGGGCAGTGCGGGGCGAGCTGGGCGCCGTAGACGTCGGCGAGGGAGGCGATGCGGTGGACCTCGGAGATGCCGCCGGCGTGGGAGGGGTCGGGCTGGGCGACGGCGATGCCCGCCGTCAGCGCGGGCAGGAACTCCGCGCGGGAGTAGAGGCGTTCGCCGGTGGCGAGCGGCACCGGGCTCGTGGCGACCAGGCCCGCCAGCAGCTGACCGTGCTCGGGGACGACGGGTTCCTCGACGAACAGCGGGTGCAGCGGGGCGATTTCGGCCAGGACGCGGCGGGCCGCGGCGGCGCTGAAGCGGCCGTGGAAGTCGACGGCGACATCGCGGCCGGGGCCGAGGACCTCGCGGGCGGCGGCGACCCGGTCGACGACGGCGGCCGTCTCGGCCGCGGTGGTCAGGGGCGGGGTGGCGCCGGCGGCGTTCATCTTGACCGCGGTGAAGCCGGCCTCGACCTGGGCGGATATCTGCTCGGCGAGTGCGGCGGGTTCGTCGCCGCCGACCCAGGCGTAGACGCGTACGCGGTCGCGGACCGGGCCGCCGAGCAGGGCGTGCACGGGGGCGCCGTAGGTCTTTCCGGCGATGTCCCACAGGGCCTGGTCGAGGCCGGCGACGGCGCTGGACAGGACGGGGCCGCCGCGGTAGAAGCCGCCCTTGGTGAGCACCTGCCAGTGGTCCTGGATGCGCAGCGGGTCCTGGCCCAGGAGGTGCTCGGCGAGGACGTCCACGGCGGCGCGGACCACCTCGGCACGGCCCTCCACGACGGGTTCGCCCCAGCCGGCCACGCCCTCGTCGGTCTCGATGCGGCAGAACAGCCAGCGCGGCGGGACCAGGAAGGTCTCGATACGGGTGATCTTCACTTGCCACCCGTGCCTTTCACGTCGTCGGAGGGGGCGCCCTGGGCCCGCGGGTCGTCGGGGCCGTCGATCCGGTCCAGGTCGCGCCCGGCCTGGACGAGCAGGGCCCGCATCGCGCGCTCCGCGGCCCCCGGGTCGCGCTCGCGCACGGCGTCCAGGACAGCGCGGTGGGCCGGTACGGGGTCCTCGCTGTGGGGGTGGCTGTGCACGATGCGGTCCCGGTGGGCGAGGCCCGGCTCGATGACCATCTCCATGCGTTCCAGCAGTTCGTTGTGGGTGGCGGCGAGCAGGGCGCGGTGGAAGGCGAGGTCGGCCTCGACCGCCTGCCCGGCGTCCGCGCCGTGCGCGTCCATGGCGTCCAGGGCGGCGTCCAGGGCTGCGAGGTCCTCCTCGGTGCGGCGCTGCGCGGCGAGGCGGACGGCGGCCGGTTCGACGATCGCGCGGACCTCGGCGAGGTTGCGCAGCAGTGTCCGGTCGGCGTCGGTGGCCTCGTCGGCGCCCTCGAACTGCCAGCGCAGCACGTCGGCGTCGAGCAGGTTCCAGTCGGCGCGGGCCCGCACGAAGGTGCCGCGCTTCTGGCGGGCGTCGACCATCCCCTTGGCGGCGAGGACCTTCAGGGACTCGCGCAGGGCGGTGAGACTGACGTCCAACTCGCTCTGCAGCGCCACCAGGTCGAGCGTGGCTCCCTCGGGGATGTGCCCGCCCAGGATGCGGCGGGCGAGGGATTCCACCGTCTGGCCGTGCACGCCGCGGCGGGCGTAGGGCGTCATGTCGTAGAGCCTTTCTGCTGGGGTGCGGGGGCTGTGGGGGTGCGGGTCATGCGGAGGCTTTCAGGACGCTCCAGCCCCCGTCGACGACGAGGCTCGTGCCGGTGACGTAGGCGGCCTCGTCCGCGGCGAGGAAGGCGATGGCGGCGGCCACCTCCTCGGGGGTGCCGAAGCGGCGGGCGGCGGTCTCGGCGACGCTGCGCTCGCGGTCCTCGGGCGGCACGCGGTCCCAGGCGGCCGTCAGGATGGGGCCGGGGACGACGGCGTTGACGCGGACCTGCGGCCCGTACTCGACGGCGAGCTGCCCGCACAGGGACAGCAGGGCGCCCTTGGACGCGGCGTAGGCCGGGTGTCCGGGGATGCCCACGCGGGCGTGCACGGAGGAGGTCAGCACCACCGCGCCGCGCCGGGCCCGCAGATCGGGCAGGACGGCCCGGAAGCCGAGGAAGCCGGCGGTGACGTTGACGGAGAGCTGGCGCTGCCAGGACTCCAGGGTCAGCTCGTGCGCGGGGGCGACGTCGACGGTGTAGGCGTTGGAGACGAGGACGTCCACCGGGCCGAAGGCGTGGGCGGCGGCCACGACGCGCGGCCAGTCGTCCTCGTCCGCCGCGTCGGCGCGCACGAACCGGGCCCGGCCGCCGCCCTCGGCGATACGCGCGGCGAGCGCGGCTCCGCTGTCGCCGGCGATGTCGGCGAGGACGACGGCCGCTCCCTCGTCGGCGAGGCGTACGGCGGTCGCGGCGCCGATGCCGGAGGCCGCGCCGGTGACCACGGCGGTGCGGCCGGTGAAGCGCTCGCCGGGCCGTCGGGGGGACTGGTCCATCGTCAGGTCGACTCCTTCGGGGGCTCGGGACGGGCGGGCGGGCCGTCCGGGAAACATATGACGCTCACTCACGTGTGAGTACCACGAGGTCGGCGTCGTGATCGGCACTCCAGGCGAACGGCAGCCCGTAGTGCAGCAGATGGGCGCCGCTGTACGTCGTCCCGCTCGCCGTGTCCCGGTAGCGTGCCGCCGGGTCCAGCGCCCGCAGCCGCAGCCGGGCGGGGCGGCCGGGCACCAGCGGCGCGCCGTCGAGGCGGCCGGTGCTCAGCGCGGCGACGACGGTGCGCCCGTCCGCGTCGTACTGCACCCCGCAGGTGGGGTCGGCCGGTGTGCCCAGCAGGCGGGCCTCGCCGAGGTGGACGACGTCGCGGACCTCCTTGTAGCGGGCGATCCACCCGGCGGCCTCGGCCCGCTGCGCGGGTGTCCAGGCGCGCAGGTCGGCGCCGATGCCGAGGACGCCGCACATGGCGTTCACGAAGCGGAAGGCGAGCGAGCGCGGCCGGGGGTCGAAGACGCCGGGCGCGTCGGTGACCCAGGAGCTCATCACGTGCGGGGCGTGGGCGTGCAGGAAGCCGTGCTGGATGGCGAGCCGGTCCAGCGGGGCGGTGTTGTCGCTGGGCCAGACGACGTCCGTGCGGGCGATCGTGGCGTGCTCGACGCGTCCGCCGCCGCCGGCGCAGCCCTCGACGGTGACGCCGGGGTGGGCGGCGCGCAGGTGGTCGAGCACGCGCAGGTATCCGGCGACGTGCTCGGCGTCCAGGTCGGCGGGGCCGGCCGAGGGGCGGCCGCGTTCGGTGGGCGGCCGGTTCATGTCCCACTTGAGGTAGTCGATGGCGTAGGTGTCCAGGAGCCGGTCCAGGGTGGCGATCACGAAGTCCTGGACGTCGGTGCGGCCGAGGTCCAGCAGGAGCTGGTGGCGCACGAGGCGGGCGGGGCGGCCGTCCACGCGGTAGACCCAGTCCGGGTGTTCGGTGTGCAGGCGGCTGCCGGGGCTGACCGCCTCGGGTTCCACCCACAGGCCGAAGTCCAGTCCGAGGGCGCGCACGTCGGCGACGAAGCGGTCGAAGCCGTCGGGGAAGGCGGCGGGGTCGGGGTGCCAGTCGCCCAGGCCGCCGGTGTCGTCGGCACGTCCGGTGAACCAGCCGTCGTCGACGACGAAGAGTTCGGCGCCGATGCCGGCCGCGGCGCGGGCCAGTTCGAGCTGTCCGGCGGCTTCGACGCCGAAGCCGGTGGCCTCCCAGGAGTTGTAGAGGACCTTGCGGGGGCGGTGCAGGCGCTCGCCGGAGAGCCGGCGTTCGTAGCGGTGCCAGACGCGGGAGAGGCCGTCAAGGCCGTCGGCGCTGAAGGCGCAGGCCAGGCGGGGGGTGGTCAGCCGCTCACCGGGTGCGAGCCGGACCGCGCCCTCGTGCGGGACCCGTCCGGCCCGCACCCGGACCGCGCCGCCGGGCTCGGCCTCGGCGGTGATGTGCCAGTTGCCGGACCACTCCAGGGCGACGCCGTAGGCGGGGGCGTCCTCGCCGGTCGTGTCCTGCACGGCGAGCCAGGGCGCGTAGGCGTGGCCGGGCACGCCCTGGATGCTGCCCATGGTGAAGGTGCCCCGGGTGAGGTGGAGTTGGGTGCGCTGGAACTCCTGCGACCACTGGCCGGTGAGGTAGGTGAGCCGGGCGCCGGCCGTGACGGGCACGGTGACGGCGGCCGAGTCGAGCCGTTCCAGGCGCAGTTCGCGCGAGGCGGTGAACTCGGTCCAGCGCAGGACGATGTCGGTGCCGGGCACGGTCTCGTAGCACAGGACCGTGCGCAGTCCGAGGAGTCCGTCGGTGAAGGCGAGCCGCAGTCCGGTCCCGGTCTCCTGGGCGCCGTCGAACTCCCACCAGGAGCCCCGCTCCCCGTCGGGGCCCGCGGCGATGAGTTCGGCTCCGGTGAACGGCCGTATGCCGTACGGCAGGTATTCGGCGGGGGCCGCGTCGGCGGGGGTGATGAAGTGGGTGCGGTGGGACCAGTCGAGGGCGGACGGGCCGTGCTCCGCGCCGTGCGGTCCCCAGGCGTCCAGCTCGGCCCACGGGCCGTCCGGGGAGAGCCGGACGGTGTAGCCGGTGTGCTCGGTGCGCAGGGTCCAGCGCGGGTACGGCGTCACTTGACCGCTCCGAGGTTCAGGCCGGCCACGAAGTGGCGCTGGAAGCGCAGGAAGACGGCGACGGTGGGGGCGGCGGCGATGACGGAGCCGGCGGCGATCACGTTCCACTGGGAGACGTACTGGCCCTGGAGGCCGATGAGGGCCGCGGTGATCGGCATCTTGGTGTCGCTGCGCAGCACGGTGATGGCCCAGAGCAGGTCGTTGAAGATCCAGGTGAACGAGAGGGCGCTCAGGGCGGCGAGGGCGGGGCGGGTCAGCGGCAGGATGACGCGCCAGAAGATCTGCCAGGGCCCGGCGCCGTCGACGACGGCGGCCTGCTGGATCTCGGCGGGGATGGCCCGCATGAAGCCGTGCAGGACGAAGACGTAGAAGCCGACGCCGAAGCCGATCTGCACGCCGATCAGCGCGGGCAGGGTGTCGTACACCCCGATCAGCTCGCTGAGCTTGGACACGGGGATCAGCAGGATCTGCGGGGGGAGCAGGTTGCCGCCGAGCATGAGCAGCAGCAGCGAGCGCCGCAGGGGCAGTTCGTAGCGGCTGAGGGCGAACGCTGCCATGGCGGCGAGGGCCAGCGTCACCAGCACGCACGGCACGGTGACGATCAGGCTGTTGATCAGGGCGCGCTGCTGGCCGCCGTCGACCCACGCCTGCCGGAAGTTGTCCAGGGTGAAGGACCGGGGCAGGCCGCCGAGGCCGTTGGCCGCGATGTCGTCGAAGGAGCGCAGGCTGGTCACCACGACCAGGGCGATGGGCAGCAGCCACAGCAGGGCGAGGGTGCCTGCGGAGAGGTGGAATCCGGCGGTGGCGGCCCGTTTGCGGCGCAGCGCCGTGGAGTTGGCGGACATCAGTCGGCCTCCCGGAAGGCGCGCACGAGGTAGGAGGCGATGACGCCGAACGCCAGCAGGAAGATGACGACGGCGAGGGCGGAGCCGTAGCCGAGCCGCAGGGACTGGAAGGCGGTCGCGTACATGTAGGTGCTCAGCAGTTCGGACGAGTGGTAGGGGCCGCCGCGGGTCAGCGACCACACGACGTCGAAGGAGCGCAGGGAGTCGATGATGATGACGGACACGACGACCGCGTTGACGCTGCGCAGTTGGGGCAGGGTGACATGGCGCAAGCGCTGGCGGGCGTTCGCGCCGTCGACCTTGGCGGCCTCGTACAGGGCGGGGTCGACGCCCTTGAGGCCGGCGAGGTAGAGGACCATCACGTAGCCGATCTGCCGCCACAGCGCGGGCACGATGACCGCGTACAGGGCGGTGTCCTGGTCGGCGAGCCAGGCGTGGCGCAGGCTGCCGAGTCCGACGGACCCGAGGACCTGGTTCAGGACGCCGTCGGGCTGGTAGACCGCCTGCCAGACCAGGCCGGTGGCGACCAGGGAGAAGACGACGGGCAGGAACAGGGCGGCGCGGTAGAAGCCGACGCCGCGCCGCTCCTGCTGGAGCAGCAGGGCCGCGGCGAGGCCGAGCACGGCGGACAGGCCGCCGAACAGCACGAGCCACAGCACGGTGTTGACGACGGCGCCGCGGAAGGTCTCGTCGCCCGCCATCTCGCGGAAGTTGTCCAGGCCGACGAAGGCCGGCGGGGACACGCCGTCCCAGTCGGTCAGGGCGAGGTAGAAGCCCTGGAGGGCGGGCCAGAACACCCAGACGGCCTCGGCGAGCAGCGGGACGAGGACGAAGGCGAGCACCAGCGGGGGTGTGTTGCGCGGGCCCCGGGCCCGGCGGCCCCGGGAGGCCGCCGGAGCCGGGGACTTGCGGTGGGGGGCGGTCAGGACGGCCATGTCAGGCCGTCCAGATCTTCTCGGCGTCGCGCTGCCAGTCCCGCAGGATGCCGTCGATCTCCTTGGGCTTGGCGAGGAACTTGGCGAGGGCGTTGTCCGCGGTGGGCTGGAGGGCGTCGCTGGAGTCGCGGTTGAAGAACTGGGTGATCTCGACGGCCTCCTCGATGTGCGCCCGGCCCTTCCTGACCAGCGCGGTGCCGGAGTCCTGGGCGTCGGGGTGGCAGGGCAGGACGGTGCCGGAGGAGCCCTTGATGTAGGTCTCCTGGGCCTCGGCGGTGGCGAGGTAGCGGAGCAGGTCGAGCACGCCGTCGCGGCGGCCGGTGCGGGCGCTGGCGAAGTAGCCGTCGGTGGGGGCCTCTTCGGCGAGAGGCACCTTCGGGTCGATGACGGGGAAGCGGAAGAAGTCGATGTCGTCGAGGACGTCCTTCGGCGCCGCGTCGGCGAAGAAGGTGCCGATGAGCATCATGCCGCTGCGGCCGTTGAGCAAGGCGGTGGTGGCGTCCTGGAAGGCCCCCGCGACGCCGTTGGGGTCGAAGTAGGGCAGCACCTCCCGCCAGCGGTCGAAGACCTTGCGCACCTGGGGGTCGTCGAAGCGGCGCTTTCCGGCGAGGAGTTCGCGGTGGTAGACGGCGCCGTTGATGCGGATGTCCAGGTAGTCGAACCAGGCGGAGGCGACCCAGGCGGTGTTGCCGCCCGCGCCGAGTCCGACGGGGGCGACGCCCTTGCTCTTGAGCTTGTCGCACACGCCGAGGAAGCCGTCCCACGTGGTGGGCGGGCGCACGCCCCACTTCTCGAAGTGGGACTTCCGGTAGAACATGCCCCACCAGTAGGAGGTGGCGGGCACGAAGACCTTCTTGCCGGAGGTGGCGGTGCACAGGGTCCGCAGTGCCTTGGAGTAGCCCTTGAGTTCGGGTCCGTCCCACAGGTCGCCGAGGTCGAGGAGGAGGTCCTTCTTCGCGTAGGCGTCGGCGACCGAGCCGGGGTACCAGGTGTAGACGTCCGGCGGGTTGGCGGAGGTCAGGTAGGTGGGCAGCTGGGTGCGGAAGGTCTCCGCGGCGACCGTGTTGAGGCTGACGGTCCCGGTCTTCTTCCCGGCGTAGGCGGCGACGACGTCCTGCATGGCCGCCTTGGCCTGGGGCGCGGAGAGATTGGACTGGAGGGTGACCGCGCCGCCGGAGGAGGTCTTCGAGGTCGACGACGAGGTGACGCAGCCGCTGAGCAGCGCGGCCGTGCCGGTGGCGCCGAGTCCCGCGAGGAATCGCCGGCGTCCTGGCTGGAAGTGGGTCATGGAGGGCTCCCTGTGGATCCGCGCGGACGGCCCGGCCCTCCTGACGGCCGGGGCCCGCTCGCGGCGGATCCAGGTTCGCGTGGCACATCCACCACGTCAAGATTAATTACTAATTTATTTCCCCTGAGGTCGGCCGGCGCCACCGGAACCCGCCCGGCGGCACGACCTTCCCGCCCGGCGGGCCGGGCCAAGTGGCACACCCCCGCGCCGAGTCGGGAGGCGCGGGGGCGTGACGCGCCGCCGGCCCGCGGGCGGGACCGTCGGCGCCACGGCGAAGACTGTGGCGCGCGGCTGGAACCCTGTCAATATTAATTACTAATTTACAGAAACACGGTGGATCGCCGCCGGAAGTCTTGACGGACCCAGGCCGGAGGTGCAGGGTTTGGCAACGTTGTCAGACCCCGCCTGACAACGTTGCCAGTCTGCTGGCCCCAGCTCGTTTCGTCCATCGGACATCCCTGATCGGAGCCGCGTCCCATGCCGGATCAGCCTTCTGTGCCGTCCCGTCGCACCGTGCTCAGCGCCGGGTCCACCCTTCTCGCCGGCTTCGGGATCGGCATGAGCCTGCCGTCCGTCGCCACCGCGGCCGGAACCGGCCGGCCGGGCGGCACCGCCCGCGAACTCGCCGCGTACCGTCCGGTGACGGTCTCCTCCACCGACTACGCGCCCACGCCCGCCGAGTTCGCCGTGGACGGCCTCGACACGGTCGGCGTCCGCGGAACCGGCTGGCGCGCCGCGGGCGGTGACCCGCAGTGGATCAGCGTCGACCTCCAGGCGCAGTGCGAGGTCCGCTCTCTGCGGCTCACGTTCGAGGCCACCGCGGACGACCCGCCGTACGTGGACGCGCCCGGCGGCAACCCGCGCGACAACACCACCGGCCAGGAGATCCTGTCCAGTTGCGCCGTCTCCTTCGTGGTCGAGACCTCCCGCGACGGCACGGCGTGGACGGCGGTGTACCGCACCGACTCCGGGCGCGGCGGCGTCGCCGAGATCGAGCTGGAGCGGCCGGTCACCGCGCGCTGGGTGCGCATGACCGTCACGAAGCGCTCCAACGCCAACCCCCTCGGCCTCAACGGCCTCCAGGTGTACGGCACGTGCGACGCCCGCCGTCCCGGGGCGACCGGCTGGACCGACTGGGGCGTCAACCGCCGCACTCCCCCGGCCCTGAAGGTCGCCGCCGACGGCACGGTCGCCCTGGAGTCCGGCTGGGACCTGACGATGGACGACTGGGCAGGCGCCGAGGGCCCCGCGCTGTCCCGGACCTCGGTCGACACCAGCCGCTGGCTCCCGGCCGCGGTCCCCGGCACCGTACTGACCTCCCTCGTGGACGAGGGCCATCTGCCCGACCCGGTCGCCGGCTTCAACAACCTGCACGTGCCGGAGGCCCTCTCCCGCCACTCCTGGTGGTACAGACGCCAGTTCAAGCTGCCCGAGGGGCTGCGCACCGGCTCCGGACGGCGCGTCTGGCTGGAGTTCGACGGCGTCAACCACGAGGCCGAGGTGTGGCTGAACGGCAAGCGCGTCGGCACGGTCACCTACCCCTTCGCCCGCGCCGCCCTCGACGTCACCGAACTCCTGGCCGACCGGGGCGAGAACGCCCTGGCCGTGCGGATCACGCCGATGCCCTACCCCGGCAGCCCGGCCGACAAGGGCCCCGCGGGTCTGGCGTTCGTGGACGCGGGCGCGAACATGATGAACCGCAACTCGCCCACGTACCTGGCCGCTTCGGGCTGGGACTGGATGCCCGCCGTGCGCGACCGGGCCGCCGGCATCTGGAACCACGTCCGGCTGCGCTCGACGGGCGCGGCCGTGCTCGGCGACCCCCGCGTGGACACCCGGCTGCCCGGCCTGCCCGACACCTCCACGGCCGAACTCACCGTCGTCGTCCCGGTGCGCAACGCCGACTCGGCGAGCCGGAGCGTCACCGTCGCGGCCGAACTACTCGGCACCCGGCTCACCCGGACCGTGACGGTCGCCGCGGGCGAGAGCACCGACGTGACCTTCACCCCGCAGTCGCACTCCCGACTGCGGCTGCGCAAGCCGAAGTTGTGGTGGCCCAACGGCTACGGGCAGCCCGATCTGCACGGCCTGGCCCTGACCGCCTCGGTGGCCGGCCAGGTCAGCGACCGGCGCACGACCCGGTTCGGCATACGCCAGTACGGCTACGAGTACGACGTGCCGCTGACCTTCCAGTCGGGCAGCGACTCCTACGCCCAGACCGTGGAACCGGGCCGGCAGAGCGCCCGCCATGTGCGGATCCGGTGTCTGACCCGGGCGACCAGCTGGGGCAGTTCGCTGTGGAGCCTGTCCGTGGTGGACAGCGCCTCCCCCGGCACCGACCTCGCGCTGGGCAGGCCCGCCACCGCCTCGTCCGTGGACGACGGCGGCAACGCGGCCGGCAACGCCACCGACGGCGACCCGAAGACCCGCTGGTCCTCGGCGTTCGAGGACGACCAGTGGATCCGGGTCGACCTCGGCTCCCAGGTCTCCTTCGACCGGGTGGTCCTCACCTGGGAGCAGGCGTACGCCAAGACCTACGTCGTCCAGGTCTCCGACGACGGCGAGACATGGCGCGACACCGCCTCCGTCGACAACGGCGCGGCCCCGCTGCCCTTCCGCACCTCGGGCTCGGCGGCCCTGCAGAACGTCGAGTTCGCGGCGCGCACGGCGCGGCACGTGCGGGTCCTCTGCGGCAAGCGGGCGACGACCTGGGGCACATCGCTGTGGAGCCTGTCCGTGGTGGACAGCGCCTCCCCCGGCACCGACCTCGCGCTGCGCAAGGAGGCCACCGCGTCCTCCGCGCAGGAGGGTGCGGCCTCCAACGCCGTGGACGGAGACCCCAACACCCGCTGGTCCTCGGCGTACGAGGACGGCCAGTGGATCCGGGTCGACCTCGGCGAGCGCGTGCGGTTCGACCGGGTGGTGATCCTCTGGGAGCAGGCGTACGCGAAGACGTACACGGTCCAGGTCTCCGACGACGGCGAGCAGTGGACGGACGTGAAGTCGGTCGACAACTCCACGGTGCCGCTGGCGATCAGCGTCAACGGGGTCCGGGTGTTCTGCCGGGGCGGCAACTGGGGCTGGGACGAACTGCTGCGGCGGATGCCCGCCGAGCGGATCGACGCGGCCGTGCGCATGCACCGCGACATGAACTTCACGATGATCCGCAACTGGCTGGGGTCCAGCAACCGCGAGGAGTTCTACGCCAGTTGCGACGAGCAGGGCCTGCTGGTGTGGAACGACTTCCCCAACGCCTGGGGCATGAACCCGCCGGACCACAAGGCGTTCCTGAGCCTCGCGCAGGACACCGTGCGCCGCTACCGCAGCCACCCGAGCATCGTCGTGTGGTGCGGCGCCAACGAGGGCAATCCGCCCGCCGCGCTCGACGAGGGCATGCGCGCCGCGGTGCGGGCGGAGGCACCGGACCTGCTGTACCAGAACAACTCGGCGAGCGGCATCGTCACCGGCGGCGGCCCCTACGGCTGGGTGGAACCCGGGCGCTACTTCTCCCCGGACACCTACGGCAGCGGCGACTTCGGTTTCCACACCGAGATCGGCATGCCGGTGCTGCCGACCGCGCAGACCATGCGCAACCTGGTCGGCGACGAACCGGAGTGGCCCGTCAAGGACGCCTGGTACTACCACGACTGGAGCACGCGCGGGAACCAGGCGCCCCAGAACTACCGGGCGGCCGTCGAGTCCAGGCTCGGCGAGGTGAAGGACCTCGACGACTTCTGCGCCAAGGCCCAGTTCGTCAACTACGAGAACTTCCGCGCCATGTTCGAGGCGTGGAACTCCCGGCTGTGGGACAACGCCACCGCCCTGCTGCTGTGGATGTCCCACCCCGCCTGGTACAGCACCGTCTGGCAGACCTACGACTACGACTTCGACGTCAACGGCGCCTACTACGGCTGCCGCAAGGCCAGCGAGGCCGTGCACGTGCAGGCGGACCCGGTGAGCGGTGAGGTCATCGCCGTCAACCACACCCCGCGCCGGATCAGCGGGGCCACCGTGACCGCGCGCCGCTACGACCTCTCGGGCCGTGCGCTCGGCCCGGAACTGCGCGAGAAGGTGGACGTCGGGGCGTCCGCGACCGCGCCGGCGTTCACGGCCGGCTGGACCGACGGGCTGCCCGACTTCCATCTGCTGCGGCTGCGCCTCGTGGACGCGCGCGGCGAGGTGCTGGCGGAGAACACGTACTGGCGCTACCGCGAGCCCGCCCACATGCGGGCGCTCAACCAGGCCGCGCGGACCCGGGTCTCGCTGGAGATCACCGGCACGGACCGCTCCGGCGGGCGGCACGGCCTCACGGCGCGGGTGCGCAACCGGGGCACGACCGTCGCGGCGATGGTGCGCCTCTCGCTCCTGGACGCCGAGAAGGGCGGGCGGGTGCTGCCGACCCTCTACAGCGACAACTACCTGTGGCTGCTGCCGGGCGAGTCGCGCACCCTGACCCTGTCGTGGCCGGCGGACGCCCTGCCGTCGGGGCGGCCGGCCGTACGGCTGGAGGGCCACAACGTGCCGGAGACCACCGTGGGCCGGGGACGCGGATGAACACGGCACACCAGGCAGAAACGGTGTCGCTGAATGCGATGAAAAGGATTCCTCGGACGTCAGAATCAGGCAGGAGCACAGTGAACGGGTCCCTCACCCGGACCGGACCACCCCGACTGCACCCTGCGGAGAACACTCGATGAACCACGTCGCGGACCCCGAGCGCTACGACGGCACCATGCGGTACCGGCGCAGCGGCCGCTCCGGACTCGACCTGCCCGTGCTGTCCCTGGGGTACTGGCACAACTTCGGCGACGACAAGCCGTTCGAGACGCAGCGCGAGATCGCGCTGCGCGCCTTCGACCTCGGCATCACCCACCACGACCTGGCCAACAACTACGGGCCGCCCTACGGCTCCGCCGAGATCAACTTCGGGCGGCTGATGAAGCGGGACCTCGCGCCCCACCGGGACGAGCTGGTGATCTCCACCAAGGCGGGCTGGGACATGTGGCCCGGCCCGTACGGACAGGGCGGCGGCTCGCGCAAGCACGTGCTCGCCTCGCTCGACCAGTCCCTGCGCCGGACGGGGCTGGACCACGTCGACATCTTCTACTCCCACCGCCTCGACGCCTCCACCCCGCTGGAGGAGACGATGGGGGCGCTCGACACGGCCGTCCGCCAGGGCAAGGCCCTGTACGTCGGGATCTCCTCCTACGACGCCGAGCGCTCCCGGCAGGCGGCGGCCGTCCTGCGGGAGCTGGGCACCCCGCTGCTCATCCACCAGCCCTCGTACAGCATGCTCAACCGCTGGATCGAGACCGAGGGCCTGCTGAACGCGGCGGAGCAGGAGGGCTTCGGCGTCATCGGCTTCACGGCGCTGGCGCAGGGGCTGCTGACCGGGCGCTACCTCGACGGCGTCCCGGAGGGCTCGCGGGCGACGCAGGGCAAGTCGTTCGACGCCTCGTGGCTCTCGGACGACATGCTGCGCCGGCTGCGCGCGCTCGACGGCATCGCCTCCCGGCGCGGGCAGAGCCTCGCGCAGATGGCGCTCGCCTGGGCGCTGCGCGACCCACGGGTGACCTCGCTGGTGATCGGCGCCTCGCGCACCGAGCAGCTGGAGCAGAACGTGGCCGCCCTGGAGAACGCCGACTTCGCCCCGGAGGAGCTGGCCGAGATCGACACGTACGCCACGGACGGCGGCGTCGACCTGTGGCGGCAGGCCAGGACCGGCGACCTCGGCTGAGCCGCGCACCGCGGCCGCCCACCCCGCGAGATCCGCGCACCCCGGGAGCCCGACCGGCCCCGGGGTGCGCGCTTTCGGCTGCCCGCACCTTTCCCCGGACTTTGGTATGGACCTGACATCAAGGGCTGGCTATGCTCTGCCCCACCCCGCATGAGAGCGCTCTCAAACGCGGTTGTTCCACCCCCACTCCGCTGGAACGACGAAGGGCAACTCCCCCATGAGACGCATCCGACTCAAGTACGCCGGCCTCGCGGCACTCCTCGTCCTCGGCAGCTGGACCGCGGTCGGCACCGGACAGGCCGCGGCCGACGACGCCCCCGCCGAGGCCCGGCAGCAGCCCGCCTCCGAGGGACTGCTGCGCGCGATGCAGCGCGACTTCGGCCTGTCGAAGCAGCAGGCCCAGAGCCGGCTGGCGGCGGAGCGCACCGCCACCACCGTGGCGCCCAAGGCACGCGAGGCCGCCGGATCCGCCTACGGCGGCGCGTGGTTCGACACCAAGTCCCAGCGGCTCACCGTGGCGGTGACGTCCGGCGCCTCGGCCGCGACGGTACGGGAGATCCGGGCCGCCGGCGCGGCCGTGCGCACCGTCGAGCACAGCGCGCGCGAACTCGACGCGACCAAGGCCCGCCTGGACCGCCTGTCCGCACCGGCCGGTGTGAGCAGCTGGAACGTCGACCCTGCGGCGAACACCGTGGTCGTGAACGTGGTCGAGGGAAAGCGGGCTGACAACGATGTCCGCGCCTTCGTGGCACGCGCCCGCGACGCCGGTCCCGTCACCGTCGGCACGGCCCCCGCCGCCCCGCGCACCTACGCCGCCGGAACCGTCGGCGGCGACCCCTACTACACCGGCAACGTCCGCTGCTCCATAGGCTTCTCGGTGCAGGGCGGATTCGTCACCGCCGGGCACTGCGGCCAGCAGGGCGCGAGCGTCCGGGGCTGGGACAACAGCTACATCGGCACCTTCCAGGGCTCCTCGTTCCCGGAGAACGACTACGCCTGGGTGAGCGTCGGCAGCGGCTGGTGGACCGTCCCCGTCGTGCTCGGCTGGGGCACCGTCCCGGACCAGCTCGTACGCGGTTCCGCCGAGGCACCCGTCGGCGCCTCCATCTGCCGCTCCGGCTCCACGACGCGCTGGCGCTGCGGCTCGGTGCTGGCCAAGAACGAGACCGTCAACTACCAGCAGGGCGCCGTGCGCCAGATGACCAAGACGAGCGTGTGCGCCGAAGGCGGTGATTCCGGGGGCTCGTTCATCAGCGGCGACCAGGCCCAGGGGGTCACCTCCGGCGGCTGGGGCAACTGCTCCAGCGGCGGGCAGACCTGGTTCCAGCCGGTCAACGAGATCCTCGGCCGCTACGGGCTGACGCTGGTCACGGCCTGACCTCGGGGGCGGTCCGGGCCACGGCGGCCGGACCGCCCCTCTCGGCGTGAGCCGCCGCGTGCGCGCCGGGGAGCGTGCGGCAGGATGAGCCCATGAGCGTAGTCAAGATCAACGTACTGAGTGTGCCGGTCGAGCAGCGCGAGACGCTGGAGAAGCGGTTCGCCTCGCGCGCGCACGCCGTGGAGGGCTCCGACGGCTTCGAGTGGTTCGAGCTGCTGCGGCCGGTCGAGGGCACCGACAGCTATCTCGTGTACACGCGCTGGCGGGACGAGGAGTCCTTCCAGGCGTGGATGGAGGGCCCGATGAAGTCGGCCCACCAGGGCGGCGCCCAGGAGTCCGGCGACCGCCCCCGGCCCGCGGCGAGCGGCGCCACGCTGTGGTCCTTCGAGGTCGCGCAGCAGGCGGCACCGAAGGACGCGTAGCACACCAGGGTCCGGCCCCCGCGCCCGCGCGGAGGGGTCACCACGTCCGCCGTCGAGAGAGGCAGGCGGCGTCCGGCCCCCGCGCCCGCGCGGAGGGGGCGAAGTCGACGCCCTGGACCAGGCCCAGCCCGGCCCC
>NZ_AGBF01000080.1 GCF_000225525.1 Streptomyces zinciresistens K42
TCAGAGCTCCGGGGCCCAGAAGGGCACCGAGGTGACGACGATCAATGACGAGAAGATCACGGTGCCGGGCGACAAGCCGGCCGCGCTGTTCTTCTTCTCCGTCGGCTGCGGCGAATGCGCCGGCGGTGCCGAGTCCCTTGCCAAGGCGGGCAACGAGCTGAACGGGAAGGCCAACGTCCTGGCCGTGGACATGGACCCGGCCGAGTCGCCCCAGACCATCCGCCAGTTCCTCGACTACATCAAGGCCCCCGAACTGCCCGCGGTCATCGACACCGGCGCCGCCCTCTCCCAGAAGTACAAAGTCGCCGCGCTGTCCACCCTGATCGTCATCGACCAGGCCGGCAAGGTCTCCTTCCGGGCCACCGACCCCGGCCCCGAGGCGATCCAGACCGCCTTGGAGAAGGCAGGGGCGAAGTGACCGGCCTGCTCCCCCTGGCCTTCGCCGCCGGGATGATCGCCCCGGTCAACCCCTGCGGGTTCGCCCTGCTACCCGCTTGGATCACGTACACCCTCGGCGACGCCGACACCTCACCTTTGCCCGTACGCCTGGGCCGCGCCCTGCGCTCCGGAGCGGCCCTCACGATCGGCTTCGCCGGCACTCTCGCCGCGGCCGGGCTCGTCGTCAGCGCCGGAGCCCGCGCCCTGATCCAGGCCGCCCCCTGGCTGGGGATGGCCACCGGGATCGTCCTGCTGCTGCTCGGCCTGGCCATGCTCGCGGGCCGCTCCCTGACCCTTCGGCTGCCCGGTACGCCCCGCCGGGCAGCCGAAGGCCCGCCCACCGCCCGCCGCATGCTCGCCTTCGGCGCCGGCTACGCCGCCGCCTCCCTGTCCTGCACCTTCGGCGTACTGCTCGCCGTCATCGCCCAGGCCCAGGCCCAGGCCACCGCCGGCTACGCCGGAATGCTCCTCGTCTTCGCCGTGTACGCCGCCGGATCGGCAACCATCCTGCTGCTTATCGCTGTTACCACCGCGGCGGCCGGGACCGCCCTCACCCGGCGCGTCACGGCGCTCGCCCGGTACGGGCCGCGGATCACCGCCGCCGTCCTCCTCGTCACCGGCGCCTACCTCGCCTGGTACTGGTACCCGGCCGCCACCAACGGAACCGTCTCCACCAGCGGCGGCGGCCTTGCCCGTTTCTCCGCCTCCGTCTCCACCTGGGTCCAGGCCCACACCACCCTGTTGGCCGTGCTCGCAGCAATCGTTGTTCTCGCCGTGACCGCCCTCGCGCTCTGCCACCGCATTCGCTCCCGGAGCCGCGTGCGGACCACGGTGAAAGCTCGACACGACGACGCGCCGCAGCCCGTCCCGGCCGCCACACCCTCCGACCGGCAACGGGGATCCGGCGGCCACTGCTGCTGACCTCGCCCACGACAGGACCCCACCAGAAAGCACGCGATGAGCACCACGCCCACCATTTCCAAAGGGCTCGCCGCTCGTTGGGTAACGACACGCCGTCCACCGCATCTTCGCCGAAGCGGACACGGCTGACGGCTCGGCCCGAGCCCGGACGTACGAGGTGGAGCCTGCGGCTCTACAGGCCCACGGACTTGAGAATGTTCAGCACCGAGCGGCATGTGCATCCCTGTGGCGGCGTGGGCGGCGCCCAGCGGATGAACTCCACCCGCGCACCGGGCCATCCAGCCTCCGGCCCATCTCCTGCTCGCTCACCCCCACGTCCGGTGAAGCGAGAACGCTCCCCCGAACCCTGAACCGTTGTCCGCGTCACGCAGGCAAGGACGGCAGGCGGGTGGTGAAGGTGGTGCCGTGACCGATCTCGCTGTCGACGGTGAGCGTGCCGCCGTGCGCGGCGGTGAGTTCGGCGGCGACGGCCAGTCCGATACCGGAGCCGTCGGCGCGGGCGGTGCGGCTGCGGAAGAAGCGTTCGAAGACACGGGGAAGGTCTTCGGACGGGATTCCGGGGCCGGTGTCGGCCACGCGCAGCTCGGCCCAGCCGTCCTCCTCCCGCAGGGTGACGGTGACGGTGCCGCCCGCGGGGACAAACTTCAGGGCGTTGGTGAGCTGGTTGGTGACGATCTGCCGCAGCCGCACCGCGTCGCCGTCCACACCCACTTCGGCCAGCTCGGCGTGCACGGTGAGGCCGGCCTCGGTGAACCTGCTGCTGAGGCCGTCGATGGTGTCGCGTACGAGGTCGGTCAGGGACACGTGCTTGCGTTCGAGGGTGAAGGCGGCGGCATCGGCGGAGGCGAGGGTCTCGAGGTCGGCAATGAGCCGGCCCAGGCGCAGCGTCTCGTCGTGCAGGGAGGTGATGACCTCCGGTGTGGGTTCGCGGACGCCGTCCTGTACGGCTTCCAGCTCGCTGCGCACGATGGCGAGCGGCGTGCGCAATTCGTGGGCGACGTCGGAGGCGAACAGGCGGCGCAGTTCGTCCTCCTTCTCGACCCGGTCGGCCATGGTGTTGAAGGCGGTGGCCAGTTGCCCGATCTCGTTGTCGGGGGCCTTGGTCACCCGCCGGTCGCGCTGCCCGGCAGCCAAGTCCTTCGCGGCGCTGGTGAGTTCGGCGATGGGGGCGGTGGCCCGGCGGGCGGTGTAGAGGCCGACGCCGAGTGCGATCAAGCCGGCGGTGAGGGCGCCCGCGATGAGCAGGCGGTTGACGGACGCCTGGAAGTCCTTGTCGACGGCCGGGATCACGCCTCGGGGGACGCGGACCTGGAGGGTGCCGACTCGCTCTCCGTCCACAGTGACTGGCAGGCTGCGGGGCGGGCCGAGGGGGCCGGTGCCCCTCATTTCCCGGTGCATGGCCAGGGTGGCGGCGTCCACGTCGGCGTCGGCGAGCGACCACACCCGGTTGCCGGCGGGGTCGAGCAGTTCCACTTCGGAGCCGGTCATGGTCACGGTCGGCCCGAGTTGGTTGAGCGTCGCGGGGTTCCAGCCGTCCTCGCGGTTGTAGTCAGCCACGAACCAGCCGATGAGCTGCTGTTGCTGGACGCGCTGCTGCGCGCCGAGGTAGTCCTCGAAGCGCGCGTTGAAGGCCGTGTTGACCAGTACGGCGGTCAGCACCGCCGTACCGATGCCCAGGGCGGCGAACGCCAGGGCGAGGCGGCGGGCGAAGCGGCCCCGCAGCAGGCCCCGCAGCGGATTACGCATCACGGTCGATCCCGAGTTTGTAGCCGACGCCGGGCACGGTGACCACCACGCGGGAAGGCGGGGTGTCGCCGAGCTTGCGGCGCACGTTCTTCACATGCACGTCAATGGTGCGCTCGTACGCCTCGAAGGTGTGGCCCTGGACGCGTCCGACCAGCTCCATGCGGGTCCAGGCCCGTCCGGGGCGGGAGGCCAGGGCTGTCAGCAGGTCGAACTCGGTGCGGGTGAGCTCCACCGGCCGGCCGTCGGCGAGCACCTCGCGGCGCTCGGTGTCGATCCGCAGCCGGCCGCCGCCGTAGGAGACGGCTTCCGTGGTCTCGGCGCGTGCGCCGCGGGCGCGGCGCAGCACCGCTTCGACGCGGGCGACGAGCTCGCGCGGGCTGAACGGTTTGACGACGTAGTCGTCGGCTCCGGTGCGCAGCCCCATGACTCGGTCGTTTTCGCCGGCTTTGGCGGTGAGCATGACGATCGGCACGTCGCTGGTCTTGCGCAGCAGCCGCGCCACCTCCTCCCCGGGCAGGCCGGGCAGGCCGAGGTCGAGGATCACCAGGTCGGGGTGGGCGCCGGCCGCCAGGTCCAGGGCCCGGCGGCCGTCGGCGGCCTCCAGTACGGCGTAGCCGTCGCGCTCCAGATAGTCGCGGACCAGGGCACGCAGCTTCGCCTCGTCATCGACGACCAGCACGGTCGCGGTCACCGGCGCACCTTCTTTCCCACAATGGTGTGTGCTCGCTCGTTCATCATGCGCCCACCGAGACCTGGGCCTGTGCCGCCAGTGGGCGGGGCGCCGCGGGGTTGCCCGGGGTGAAGCGGCGCAGCCGGTTGGCGTTGCCGACCACGGACAGGGAGGACAGGGCCATCGCGGCGGCGGCGATGATCGGGCTGAGCAGCCAGCCGGTGAACGGGTAGAGCACGCCGGCCGCGAGCGGGATGCCGATCGTGTTGTAGACGAAGGCCAGGAACAGATTCTGCCGGATGTTGCGCATGGTGGACCGGCTCAGCCTCACTGCCGTGACCACACCCCCGAGCGCGCCGGAGACGAGCGTGACGTCGGACGCCTCGATGGCCACGTCGGTGCCGGTGCCGATGGCGAACCCGACATCGGCCTGGGCTAGCGCCGGGGCATCGTTGATGCCGTCCCCGACCATGCCGACCCGCTTGCCCTCGTCCTGCAGGCGTCGGATCTCGCGCGCCTTGTGCTCGGGCAGCACCTCGGCGAACACCCGGTCGATGCCGACCTCACGGGCGATGGCCTCCGCGGTCCGCCGGTTGTCGCCGGTGATCATCACGACCTCCAGGCCGAGGCGCTTCAGTTCGGCGACGGCGGCGGACGAGTCTTCCTTGACGGTGTCGGCTACCGCGATCACTCCGGCGAGCCGCCCCTCGACCGCCGCGAAGACCGGGGTCTTGCCCTCGGCGGCCAGCCGGTCCGCGTCCGCCTGAAGCGGATCGGAGTCGATACCCGCCTCCGTGAGCAGGGCGGACTTCCCGACCAGCAGGCGGCGCCCGTCGACTGTGGCGGCGATGCCTTTGCCGGTGACCGAGTCGAACTCGCTGACCTCAGCAAGCTGAATGCCGCGGTCGGCCGCACCGCTCACGATCGCCTGCCCGAGGGGGTGCTCGGAGGAGTTCTCGGCCGAGGCGACGAGTCGTACGAGATCGGCCTCGGCGAACCCGCCCACCGGGACGACGTCGGTCAGCGCCGGACGGCCCTGGGTGATGGTCCCCGTCTTGTCCAGCACGACCGTGTCCAGCCGGTGGGCGGTCTCCAGCGACTCGGCGGAGCGGATGAGGACGCCCGCCTGAGCGCCCTTGCCGGTGCCGACCATGATGGACAGCGGTGTGGCCAGACCGAGCGCGCACGGGCAGGCGATGATCAGCACGGCCACGGCGGCCACCAGCCCCAGAGTCAGGGCCGGCTCGGGACCGACGATGAACCATGTCGCGAACGAGGCGATGGCGATGAACACCACGGCGGGGACGAAGTAACTGGCGACAAGGTCCGCGATCCGCTGGATGGGCGCCTTGGATGCCTGCGCCTGCTGCACCAGCCGGACGATCTGGGCGAGCATCGTGTCCGCGCCGACCTTGGTCGCCTCCAGACGGAAGGCGCCAGTCTGGTTGATGGTCGCTCCCACGACCTCGTCGCCGACGGTCTTGGTCACCGGGATCGACTCCCCGGTCACCATGGACTCGTCCAGGGTGGAACGGCCCTCCACGATGACCCCGTCCACGGGGACCTTCTCCCCGGGGCGTACAACGACGATGTCGCCAGGCTGGACCTCCTCAACGGGTACTTCCACCTCCGCGCCGTCCCGTACGACGCGAGCGGTCTTGGCCTGCAGGCCCAGCAGTTCACGGATCGCCTGCCCGGTGCCCGCCTTGGCCTTCACCTCGAACAGCCGGCCAAGCAGGATCAGGGTGAGGATGACCCCGACCGCCTCGTAGTAGACCTCCCGCACCCCCGTGGGGAGCAGGCCCGGCGCCACGGTGACCAGCAGGCTGTACCCGTACGCCGCGCAAGTGCCCAGCGTGATCAGGGAGTTCATCTCGGCGCTGCGGTGCCGCAGGGCGAGCCACCCAGTGCGGTGGATCGGCCAGCCGGTGTAGAACATCACCGGCGTGATCAGCGCGAACTGGAACCACCGGTTGAGCAGCAGATCCGGCACCTCGACGCCGAAGAACTCGTGCAGCATCACCGCCACCACGACCGGGAGAGACAGGACCGTTCCGACGAGCACCCGCCGGGACAGATCCTTGATCTCTGCCTGCCGTTCGGCCGCCTCGGAGTCGCCCTGGTCCGTATCGCCGGGCGCGGACGCGACCAGCTCCTCCTCGGCGACCACGGACGGCGCCGCTTCCCCGCTTCCGGGGCCGGGCTCGACCAGCAGTGTGCCGTGCACCATGTTCATCCCGCAGGCGAAGCCGAACCGGCCCGCCTTCTCGGGGACGAACTCGGCCGTGGCCTTGCCGAACGCGGGCAGCGCCTTGGCGAGGCCGAAGTCGGGGAAGACGACGCGGGAGGTGCAGTCCCCGCTCTCGCGCCGGTCGAAGACCAGGCGCACGGGAACGCCCTGCCGGACCCGGATCACATCCGGGGAGTAGCCGCCCTTCACCGTGATCTCGATCTCCTGGACGCCGCCCTGGAGTTCAGCCAGCCGGGTCTTCTTCGGTCCCAGGAAGTACCAGGCGAGCAGCGCGATCAGCCCGCCCGCTCCGATCAGAACCGCGATGTCCGCCGCGTTCATGACGCCGTCCTCTCCATGTGGCCCCCGACCTCGTAGCCGGCGATCTCGTACCCGGCGGCCTCGACCGCGGCCACGATGCCGGGCAGCATCGCGGCTCGCTCGAAGGCAGCCGTCATCGTTCTGCCCTCCAGATCCACTCGTGCGGTGGACACCCCGGGCAGGGCACCGACAGCACCCTTGAGGGTCTGTCGGCAGTCGCCGCAAGAGATCCCCGGGACCGACAAAGTGATCACATCCGACATGCTCGTCACTCCTCCCTCCAACTCGGGTCAGCGGTGCCGGAACAGCACCTTCATCAGCTCGTCGTAGACGAACGGGTCATCGCCCTTGATCGCGTCACTGACGCACCGCTCCAGGTAGTTGCGCATCACCTGGCGGGACACCCCGTCCAGCGCCTTCTGTGCCGAGGCGATCTGATCGAGCACGTCGACGCAGTAGCGGCCGTCGCGGATCATCCGGGAGATGCCTTGCACCTGACCCGAGATCTTGGCCAGCCGCACCATCGCGTCGTCCGCGGCCTTGGGGCCGATGAACTGCTGTTCTTGATGAGTCTCGCGGTTCGCCATGTCGTACCTCCTCGACCGCACTCCTGAAGCTACGCCTACCCCCCAGGGGTAGAAAAGCGCCCTTATCGGGTTATCCGGGCGTCGGCGTGAGCGTCTCGCGGCGTGTTTGCCCAGGTCAGCGGCGATGACACGCCGGTGGTGACGGGGCTGGGGCGGGCGCGAGCGCACAGAGCCCCCACATCGCCGCTTCATGGCCCCTTCACAACGCCTGCTTAGCGTCGAAGGCACACAGAGCCCCAGTACCCGGCAAGGCAAGGAGCGCCCCGATGATCAAACGCAGGACGATTGGCCTGGCGGCGGCGGCTGCCGTGCTCGGCGGTCTCGGCGCGTACGGCGCCACCGCCGCGTTCGCCACGACCGAGCCCCCCACCCCCAAGCCCAGCACGACGCAGAGCGACTCCGGCGAAGGCGGCACGGAGGCGATGATCCGGCACTGTACGGATCAGCTGCCGGCCGGCGAACGCGCCAAGGCGCGCGCGCAGATGGAGAAGATGATGTCCACGATGCCCGCCGACATGACGTCGATGATGCCCAAGGACATGAAGGGCATGGAGGGCATGATGTCGGGCGCCGACGGCATGTCGATGAACTCGATGCCGGGCGGCGCGCCCCAGGACGAGCACCACGGCATGGGCTGATCCCGCCCCCTGGTGGCACTCGGTGGCGCGCCACCGCTCATTCCCCGCCGGGCCGGTCCCCCGAGTCCACGACCGGCCCGGCGGACCTTTCCCCTCGCTCGACCAGCCCCTTCTTCTTCGCCCCTCGAAGTGATGTGACCTGATGACCCTGGCCTACCTGCCAAGCCCACCGAGCCCGTACCTGAACCTCGGCCCGCTCATGCTCCACTGGTACGCGATCATGGTGATCCTTGGAGTGATCGCCGCCGTCGCGATCGGCCAGCGCCGGTGGAGTACACGCGGAGGCTCTGCGGGCACCGTGCTGGACGTGACGATGTTCGCCGTGCCGTTCGGCATCCTCGGCGGTCGGCTCTACCACGTGATCACCAGCTGGCAGCTGTACTTCGGTGAAGGCCGCAACCCCGTCGAAGCCCTCTACGTGTGGCAGGGCGGCCTCGGCGTCTGGGGCGGCATCGCGGGCGGGGCACTCGGTGCCTGGATCGCGGCCCGACGGCGCGGCATCGACTTCGCCGCGTTCGCCGACGCCGTCGCCCCGGCCGTACTGGTCGGCCAGGCGATCGGCCGTATCGGCTGCTGGTTCAACCAGGAGCTCTACGGACGGCCCACCACCCTGCCCTGGGGCCTCGAGATCGACCCGGCCAACCGGCCCGCCGCCACTCCGGACGCGGCTACCTACCACCCCACCTTCGCCTATGAGGCCATCTGGAACCTCGGCGCCGCGGCCGTCGTGATCTGGGCCGAGCGGCGCTTCCGTCTCGACCGGGGCCGCGTCTTCGCCCTCTACGTCGCGGCGTACACCGCCGGGCGCGGCTGGATCGAGATGCTGCGCGTCGACGAGGCCAACCACCTCCTCGGCCTGCGCCTGAACGTATGGACCAGCCTGCTGTTGTTCACCGCCGCCGTCGCCTTCCTGTACCTGCGCCGTCCATCGCGCCGGGCCGTACTTGCCGCGAGCGCCGAGCAGCGCACCACACCTACGACTCCCCCCCGCCCCGGCCGCTGACCAGAACAGGCCCCTGGCCATCGAGACGCGGAGCGCGGCGGCCGAGCCGACGCCGGAGAACGACACCGCCCACGCTCGTCCCAGCGAACAGGCCACCACTCCCCGGAGGAGCCCATGAGCCAGCAGCCACAGCGCCTGCGAGGCTTGGGAAGCACCCGATCAGCACGCGACAGCATCCTGCTCTACACGCTGCTCCCGCTCGGACTGCTGCTGGTCGCCATCGGAATCCTCGGCGCCACCACCGGCTTGACCGTGGTGCCGTTCGATCCGCACCACATCGGCACCCAGGTCGTCGGCCTGGTAGTCGCCTTCGCCGGCGTCCGACACTGGAAATAGCAGTCCCCAGATGCCGCGCCGGAGACGCACATGGGCAGCCCACCGCGTGCTCATCGATCCTTCACAGCCCCCGCCTAGCCTTCGCTGTATAACGCCTTTCCGGTCAAGACCGGATATGTAGAGACGCTCGGAGAATCCCATGTGCCTGAACAAGAAGGTGCTCATCGGCCTCGGCGTCGTCGCCGTCGGCCTGCTCCTGCTCAAGCCCGCCTGGATGGTTGCGGCACTGCCTTTGCTGATCCTCGCCATCTGCCCGCTGAGCATGATCCTCATGATGCGCGGCAAGAAGGACGGCCAGGGCTCCTCCTGCTCCACCGGCACGCAGAAGACCGGTGCCGCCACGACCAGCGAGACCGACAAGGAGATCAACGCCCTCCAGGCCGAGCTGCGCTCCCTGAAGGCCGCACAGGCCGCACAGGCCGAGCAGGAGGCCGCCGCCGCCGAGCGGTTCAAGAAGCACCTGTGACCCGGCCGGTCCGATCGCTCCGGGCAGCGCACCTGCGCACGCTGCCCGGCGAGGCATGACGGTTCGCGGTCATCCGTAGGAAGCACCAAGGGGGCGCAGGAGAGACCAGGGACGAGCCATGGACGGCACACCTGCCCGGGGAACGGCGGGACGTTGCAGGCCCGTGCGAGAAGACCTGGGCGCCCATACCCTCGGCGCGCTGGAGCCCGAGGAGAGCGCGCAGATCAGCGCCCACCTTGCCGCGTGTCCCGCCTGCCGCGCCGAGCACGCTGAACTCGCGGAGGTGGCCGCGCTGCTCTCCGCCCTCCTGCCCATGAGGACTACAGGCCCGGGCCCTGAGCCCGCGCCCCTCACGTTCGGACGAGGCAAGGGCGCCCGAGGGGAGGCGTGATGAGCGACCAGTACGCCTACGGTCTGTGGGCCATGGTGGTCATCAACACACTGCTGGTGGTGATCTTCGCGGGGAGTTTCTTCCATCCGAAAACCGGCAGGGACTGGCGGGTCCTGGGTGGCTTCTCCGCCTTCGCGGTGGCGCTGTTCACCGAGATGTACGGCTTCCCTCTCACCGTCTACCTGCTGGCGGGACCGCTCGGCAACTGGTTCCCCAACCTCGGGCTCAGCCACGCCCAGGGGCACCTGTGGAACGACCTGATCGGCTGGAAGGCCGACCCGCACTTCAGCCCGTTCCACCTCGCCTCCTACGTCATGATCATCATCGGATTCGTTCTCATCAGCTCCGGATGGCGGCATCTGCTCGCCGCGCAGAAGGCGGGCCGCCTGGCGACCTCGGGTCCGTACCGGCGGATGCGCCACCCGCAGTACACCGGATTCCTCGCGATCATGGTCGGGTTCCTGCTGATGTGGCCGACCCTGCCCACGCTGGTGATGTTCCCCGTGCTGGTCTGGGTCTACCGGCGCCTGGCCCGGCGCGAGGAGGCCGAGGTCGCCGCCCGGTTCGGCGTAGCGTGGACAACGTACGCGGCCAGCACGCCACGCTTCCTGCCGTCCCTGCGACGTCGGCCTCCTGCCGACGAACATTCCGGCGGGCCGACGGAACACGGACCGGTCCACAGCGCGGCGAAGGAAGACCCAGCGGCACGTCCGAAGGCGCGATCGCGCGCCGACGGCCCATAAGTCATCGAACTCCGTGTAGTTCCGCCGCTGTTCGTAAGGAGCAGACGATGTCCGAGACCCTCTTGGTCGTCCTGGTACTCCTGGCCTGCCCCATCGGAATGGGCCTGATGATGTGGTACATGGGGCGATACATGCACCAGAACAAGCCACAGAAACCGGCCGACACCCGCGCCGACTATGCCGCGCAGTCAGCCGAGGCCGTCCGCCTCCAGGCCGAGATCGACCAGCTCAAGGCCGCCCGGCGAGACGCCGCAGGCCAGAGCAGGCCGGCGGCCCCGCCCGGCGACGATCCCTCTGCCCCCTGACGGGCTGCCGCATCGGACGGGGCCCTGCCTGCGGGCAGGGCCCCGTCCGATGCTTCCCGGCCGGCGACGCGCGGGCGTTGCCGCCCGCGCCGCGTGGTCAGTCGGCGGGGCGGGCCTGGTAGTCGCCGGCCCGCTGTACCGCTGCGACGAGTTCGGCCATGTCCACGGCGGCGTCTTCCTCAAGCCGGACGACGGTACGGCCCGAGCGGAAGTCGGTGCCGGCCATGCGGACGCCGGGGATCTCTTCCAGCTCGTCGTCGATGGACAGCCCGCAGCTGGTGCAGTGCATGCCCTCGACGCGGAGGACGATTGAGGTTCCCCCGGCGTGCGGGAGGTGCTGATCAGCTGGTCAGGGCGGGTTGACGGGGTTTCAGGTTCGTTCGTTCGGCCGTTGCCCGGTCGGCGTAGTGTTTCTCCTCGAACTCGACGGGGCTGAGGTAGCCGAGCCGCTTCTGGATGCGCCGGGAGTTGTAGAAGCCGTCGATGTACTCGAAGAGCGCGAGGTTGGCCTCGGCCCGGGTGGTGAAGGTGCGGCCGCGGATGCCCTCGGTTTTGATGATCATCCAGAGGTTTTCCGCGAGGGCGTTGTCGTACGAGTCACTCGGCTGCGCCGTCCGGCTGGGCGGGCACCCGGCCATCGGCCGCAGCCGCGGCGGGCGGACGGGGCATGTTGCGCAGGGTTTTGGTGATGGTGCTGCGGGCGTATCCGGTGCGCTCCGCGATCTCGGTGGGTCCGATGCCGGCAGGCTGGGCGAGCCGCAGGGCCTTGCGCAGGGACACCTCGGCGTCGTCGGCGGCCTCGTTGGCCTTCGCACGGTCCGCCGCCGCGGTGGCCAGCGCCCGGTGGGCGGCGGCGCGGTGTTCGTTGAGGCTGTTCATCACCCCGGGCCGCCACACGATCACCGCATCGGGAAAACGGCGCTTGAGTTCGGCCTGGAGGTCGACGGCGCCGACCGGGCTGTCCACGGGGTACGCGGCAAGGTCGGTGGGCTCCTCACCGAGGCCGTCGTCAGCCCAGTCGAGGAGGGTGCCGTCCTCGGCGCGTACCTCGATACGCCACTGTCCGAGGGTGTCGATCCCGAAGTCGACCCGCTGCGGCCTGGGGACGTCAACGGGCGGGACTGTGCCGGGCACAGTCTTGTCGTACATGAACTTGGTGTAGTCGATGCCGCCCCCGGGCGGACTCTGACTCTCCTCGGACACCTTGTGTCTCCCCTCATCAATCCGGTGGCCACCGTACGGCGGAAGCCGTCGGCCCCGGACGTGAACGCGTCGATGCCCTCCGTTCGAGGGGGATGCGGTTCTCATAAATGGCCAAATGAGAAGCAGCGGCGGCGAGCCGTCGGGTGTCCGAAATGTTCACCCTCCACGTTCTCAATCGGCTTCTTGGAATGCTTTCTTGAAACGTCGTCATGGCTGTAGCTTCTGAGGCGTGAATGACGAGGAGTTCGACGCCCCCGGTGCCATCGAGCGCCAGCCCTGCCCGACCTGTGACGCGCCCGCCGGCTCGGCGTGCCGCACCGGCGCGGGGAAGACCGCGGCGAAGTACCACACCCGCCGCCTCCAGCTCGTGCCCCGCGTGGCCGAGGAACTCCACGTCCTCACCCCGCCCGACCGCGGTCCCGGCAAACGCTGGGTGCTCGGGCCCGAGCCTGGCGCGCACGTGCCCGCCCAGGCCTCACCCCTGGAGGCGGGGATCACCGCAGTCCGCATCGGCTACGCCCGCTGCTCGACCGCCACCCAGGAACTCCAGTCCCAGCTCGACGCCCTCACCCCGGTCTGCTTCGAGGTGTTCCACGAGAAGGTCTCCACCCGCGTCAAGGTCTGGCCCCAGTACGAGAAGGCCGTCGCGATGGCGGTCCGCTTCAAGACGCTGCACCCGGGCGTGCAGGTCATCCTGACCGTCCACGAGTTCCGCCGCCTCGGCCGCGGCACCGACCTGCTCGTCACCGTCGAGGACCTGCGCAAGGCCGGTATCGCCCTGGAGTTCCTCACCGGCCCCATCACCGGCCTGTACGACCCGGCCGACCGGCACGGCCAGGGCGCGATCCTCTTCGGGGTGCTGGCCGCCCTCTCCGGCGCCGAGCGCACCTACACCCGCGAACGCACCCTGGAAGGACAGGAATCCGCCCGCAAGCGCGGCCGCACCGGCGGCCGGCCCCCCTCGCTGGACGCCGACCAGATCGACTACGCCCTCGCCCTGCGCGCCAAGGGCACCCCGATGAAGGAGATCCAGCAGAAGACCGTCATCACCCGGGGCAAGCACAAGGGACGCCATCCCAGCCTGCCCACGCTGTACCGCACCCTCGCCGAGGCCGGGCAGGACACACCTACGTGAGGGCGCCCGGCCACTACGGCACGCCGCCCGCAACGTTCCGCGTCACCCTCCAGTTCGAGAAGGACGGCCCGTCCTCCAGCGGATGGTGGACCGACCCCGCCATCGCCGAGCGGAAGTTCACCGAGTGGCTCGGTACTTACGGCTCGCTCGACCACGTGCTCCTCACAGACCGTCGAGGAGAAGGCCGATGGGGAGAGGCTGGCGAAGACCTGGACCAAAGAGCACGGCGAGGTATCCGGCCCGGCATGAAAGCCGCTGGTCAAAGCCATGGATGCGGAGACATGATGAGTCCGTTCATCTGACACGTACCGACGAGAGGACCCGGCCGCCATGGCACTTCCCCCGCTTTCCCCGGAGCAGCGTCGAGCCGCGCTCGACAAGGCCGCCGTAGCGCGACGCGAGCGGGCCGAGGTCAAGGACGCCCTCAAGCACGGCAAGCTCTCGCTCGCTGACGTGCTGGCCGACCACACCGAGTCCGTCGGCAAGATGCCGGTCCACTCGCTCCTGGCCGCGCTTCCCGGCATCGCCAAGGTCCGCTCGCTTCAGATCATGAAGGAACTCGGCATCTCCGAGAGCCGCCGCGTGCGCGGTCTCGGCAGCAACCAAAAGGAACTTCTTCTCGAACGGTTCGCGCCGCAGCGCTGACCGGCCGCGCCCTGTCGGTGTGGGCCTGTGTCCGGCAGGGTGGACACGTCCGTCAGAACGATCAACGGGAGGGGACACAGCGATGGCCTACGAGGACCGTACGTACCACGGCATCCAGGGAGAGGTGTGCAAGCTGAAGTTGCTGGTCACGGGGCTGGTGTGCGTGGGCATCGGGATGCGCGTGCTGGTCACTGGCAGGTGACTTTGGTGAAGATCGTCGGTCAGCGGGCAACTTCGCGGTTCGTGAGGACCAGCAGGGCCCGGACCAGGGCGGTCGCCCAGGAGGGGTCGGTGCGTACCTTGCCGAGGATGCGCCAGTTCTTGAGGTGGGCGAAGCCGTGTTCGACGGGTGCCCGGACGGCCGCCAGTGCCGTGTTGGACAGCTTCTGGCCTCGTGTCAGGGGCCGGTTCCGAGCGGCCTTGTAGCCGGTGATCACCGCCGGGTCGGCGTCGGGGCCGCCGTCGTCAAGGCCGACGAATCCCAGGTCGGCGATGGCTCCGAGCCCGACTTCCCGCAGTTTCTGAGTGAGCTTTTCGTGCCGACAAGCGGTGATCTCCGATGTGCGCCCCGGGCGGGCCGCCGAGATCCACAGCAGTCGGCCCCGGTCGTCGGTGAGGGCGATCACGAGCAGGCCGTGGCATTTGTTCTTGCCGGAGTAGTTCTTCCGGTTCTCCTTCCCGGTTCTGCGCCGGGTGCGGATCACCGATCCGTCCAGCAGTACGATGCCGCCGCCCATTCGGGCGATCTTCTTCAGGGCCCGGTCCAGGCGTGGGGCGCGGGCGGCGAGCAGGCCGACGACCTCGCGGACCCAGCGGGTGACGGTGGTGCGGTGCACTCCGTTGCCGCCGGCCAGGTCGCCGGGCCGCTGGTCACAGCGCAGCACCGCCAGCACGATGCCGGCGATCTTCCCGGCGGGCAGGACGCGCCACCGCGAGCCGATCTTCTTCAGGTGGCCGCGTATCAGGTCGGCGAGATAGTTCAAGGTCGCGCTCGACAGCGGCAGGCGGGCGGTGTAGACAAGGCCGTCAGGGCCCTCGGCGAGACCGTTGTTTTTCGTCACACAAACTCAACTACCGTCGGGGGCCCGTCAGTTACGGACGCGCCCCTCACGGCTACGGACGTGCGCTGAACCGCCCGTCGCCCCGCTTGTACAGCCAGCCGCGGTCAGCGAGCTTGGTCATCTTCGCCCGCAGCGGCTCCAGCTTGCCGCGCACCGAGGCGTCCAGACCCAGCCGCTCGCCGACCGCCCTGACCTGCACCGGGCCGTCGGCCTCCCGCACGATCGCCAGGATCTTGCGGTAGTCGCCGGGCAGCGCGCCCTCGTCGGCCGCGTCGCTGCGGTGCGGGATGAGCAGGACTGCCCGCCCGGCCACCTTCGCCGATACCGGAGCGACAGCCTCGGCATCTGCCTGAACCTGCTCGGCCAAGCGGTTCAACACCCGCTCCGCGATCGCCAGTTCGTCCCGCTCGACCTGGACCTCCTGAAGCTGCTTGGCCAACTCCTCGGCGAGGGCATCCAGTTCGCTGCGACGAGCGGTGATCCACTGCCGCTCCTGCATCCCGGGCCCTCCGGCGATCTCGTTGCGTGTCGACCTGCCGACGGATCGTAGGCGGCGGCCGGCCGTGGGCGCAGCCGAACCAGATATCCCGCCGGAGCCGGACCTGCCCGACGATCTACGCCATGGTCATCGGCCGCCGACCGGCACGAGTACCCCACTCGTAATTCACACCAGACCCGCGACCTGCGACTTCACGATGCACACCGCTCAGGGAGTCGGCAGCGACGAGGACGAGTGGCAGCCCGCCCGGCTCCTGGTCGAAAAGCCCGAAGACGGCCCCACCCAGCGCGAGAACGTCACCGTACTGCGCGAACTCAAAGCCCAGGACGAGGACGAACTGGGCGGCTACGGCTGGGGCTACAACGGCGGCGGCACCAGCCGCACCGCCGCGGCGGTCCTCGCCGACGCCCTCGACCTCGGCACCCCGGAGAAGGCCGGCCTGTCCATGAGCGAGTGGCCTCAGGACGACACCCTCGTCGCGCTCCGCGAGGACTTCTGCACCGACTTCCTCTCGCAGTTCTGCGACGAATGGCGCCTGGGCCGCGCCGCCGTCCTGCGCTGGGCCCGCGGCTGGTACCTCCAGCGCGACATCGCCGAACTGCCCGACGCCCTGCGCCACCTGCCGCCGCTCGTGGACATCGACGTCTGAACCATGGCCAAGCACACGATCAAGAAGACGCCCCCTCTGTCCGCCGACCGCGTCCGGGCGGGCTGGCAGGGCCCGGCCGGCACCCGCATCCGCCTGGCCCGCCCCAAGGACGCCGAGGCGGCCGACGCCCTGATGGCCACCTCCGGGGACGGCGTCCGGTTCATGCCCATCCTGCGCACTGCCATCGAGGACGGCACGGCGGCCTCGGCCATGCTCGCCGGACTGGGCAGCAGCAGCACGGACGCGTACTACGACGCCGCCTCCGCCGCCTTCACCGACCGGCCCATGAACGAGGCCCTGACCACCGTCTGCCTCACGCTGGTCGCGGCCGACGAACAGGACCGCACCGTCGGAGTCATGTCCGCCACCGCCCCCATGCAGCGCAGGACTCGCGCACTGCAGAGCCTGATGACGGCTCCGGGCGCTGAGCGTCCCGGTGAGGAGGCGGGCAGATCCCGGTGACACCGTCGCTGTCCGTGCCTGCCGCGGCGGTCCGAGTCGGCGTTACGGGTCACCGCTGTGCGCTCCGGTGCCTGCTTGTCAGCCGGATGGCCTCGCCCAGTTGTCCGCCTCCGGGCAGCCTCACAGGATTGAGACGGGGATCTTGGGCGATCGTATCCCCGCACATGCGGCCGAGGTGATGACGTGTCTGAACGCCTGACGCTGAATGCGCCGATGGAACCCGTGACCGCCCGGCCCGGCAGGCCCACGTCACAATCTTCTTGGTGGCTCGCGGCGGTCGCGGTGGCGTTCATCACTGCCCAGCTCGTCCTGGTGGCGCCGGGAACCGGGCTGGGCTGGGACGAGACGATCTACGTCAGCCAGGTCGGCGGGAACGCCCCGCCGGCGTTCTTCAGCGCACCCCGCGCCCGGGGGATCTCCTACCTCGTCGCGCCCGTGGCCGCCCTGACCGCCTCCACCACGGTGATCCGCATCTACCTGGCCCTGCTGTCCGGGGGCGCCCTGTTCACCTGCCTGTGGATCTGGCGCAAGCTCCTGCCCATCCCCGTGCTGGCTTGCGCGGGTGCTCTGCTGGCCAGCCTGTGGATCGCTCTGTACTACGGCCCGTCGGCGATGCCCAACCTGTGGAGTGCGCTGGGTGCCCTGGCCGCCGTCGGCTGGTTCCTGCGGGCCGTGACCGGCACCGGTTACCACATGCCCGTCATCGGTGTGGGGGTGGCCGTGGCCGTGGTCACGCTCATGCGTCCCGCCGACGGGCTGTGGCTGGCGCTGCCGCTGGCCGCGTCGGCGCTGCTGGTGCCCGGCTGGCGCCGCCCGGTGGTGTGCGCCGTTGCCGTGGCGGGTTTCCTGATCGGTGCGGCGCCCTGGGTGATCGAGGCGTACACACACTACGGCGGGCTGGCCGCCCGGCTGCGACGGGCCAGCGAGATCCAGGGCGGCCTGGGCTGGCACCTGGCCGTGGACGACCAGGTGCGGGCCCTGGACGGGCGCGCGCTGTGCCGTCCGTGCGACGTGCCCTGGAAACACCCGGTCACCGCCGTGTGGTGGTTGGCGCTGCCGGTGTTCGCCGCCGGCGGCGTCGCGGCAGCCGTCCGCGCCCACCGCGGACCCTTCGCCGTGCTGGCCACCGGGTGCGCGGCATCGCTGGCGGCGCAATACCTGTTCATGATCGACTACGCGGCGCCCCGCTTCCTGCTCCCCGCCTACGCACTGCTGGCCCTGGCGGTGGCCGAATGCCTGGTCTTCCTGCTCACCGGGGTGCGCCCCGCCCTGCGGCCGGTGACCATCACCCTGCTCGCCCTGGCCCTGGCCGGGCATCTCGCCGTCCAGTACCGGGTGCTCGCCCACGTCGTCGACGGCAACCGCGCCATGCGCGAGAACTACACGGCCATCGCCGCCGCACTGCACCGGCTGGGCGTGCGCCCACCCTGCATGGTCAGCGGCTACCAGGCGATCCCCATCGCCTACTACGCCGGCTGCTCCTCACGCCAGAGCAGCGGCCACGACGCGAGCATCACCCCGGACGGGCTCACCGCCGCCGCACGCCGCACGCCGGTAGCGGTCGTCGTGGCCGGTGACGGGGCCCAGCCGCCTGGCTATGCCCGCACCTGGCGGCCCGCGGCCCTGCCGCCCGTGCGCGGCTGGGGCGCCTACCGTGTCTACCTGTCGCCGACCGTCGTTCGCCCTGCGAAGGAACAGGAGGCACCACGATGACCCAGGCCACCGATGCGCCACGCAGCCGCACAAACCGCGCCAGGCTGGCCCACAAGATCCGCTACGCCGTGCGGCATCCCGACCGCGTACGGCCCTATCTGCGCCGGGCTGCGCGCGACTGGAAGCTGTGGCTGACCACCCGCGACCACGTCGCCTACTACCGGGCCGTGATGAAGGCCGACACCGCCCAGAACCCCGCGGCCGCCGTCGGCAGTGCCTCCCGCGAAAGGTGGCTGGCGCTCGGTCGGATGCAGTTCGACTACCTGGTGCGGCACGGGCTCACCCCCGAGAGCCGGATGCTGGAAATCGGCTGCGGCAACCTGCGCGCCGGCTGGCGCTTCATCGACTACCTGGACACCGGCCACTACCACGGCATCGACATCTCCCCCGAGATCCTCCTCGCCGCCGGCGACACCCTCGCCGAGCACGGCCTCCAGCACAAGCTGCCCCACCTGAGCCTCGTCCGTGACCTGAGAGTGCGGGATGTGAGCTCTTGTCCGTTTCGTGGCTGAGGTTGGAGAAGGAGAGCTGGTCACGGAGTGAGGCTGGCCCTCAGGCTTCGGGGCGGGCGAACAGGCCGGGTTGGGGTTCGATGAGGATGCCCCGGCTGACCAGGCGCTTCAGTTTGGAGCGGATGCCCTCGGTGTTCCTCGGGAGGATCGGCAGGTCGAGGGCCTGGCAGAGGTCGCGGGCGCGCATCGGCCGGCCCGCGTCGGCCAGGGCGGTGAGGATCTGCTGGTAGGCGGGGTGGTCCGGGATGCCGGGGCGGTCCGGCCCGGTGGCGGGTGAGGGCAGCGGGAGAGTGAGGAGGGTCTTGCGGGTGATGCGCAGGTTCTCGCTCTCCGCGTCGAGTTCGCCGAGCTGCCGGGTGAGTTCCTCGATGCGGGTCCGGAACTGCCCGGCCTGGTCGGTCAGTTCACGCTCGCGGGTCTCGATGTGTTCCAGGATGGCTTTGACCTGTGGGTTCTCGCTCATGCGGTCCTCCAGGAGGCGAGGGTGGCTCCGGTGAGGCGGCGGCTCATGACGGAGGTCATCGCCCAGAAGACGCGGGAGCGGGAGGAGGCGGGCCGGTGTTCGTAGTCGCGTACGAGACGGCGGTAGAACATCAGGATCCCGTTCGTCTGCTCCACGATCCACCGCTTGGCCTGCGGAACGAAGCCCTTGTCGTCCGGGTTGCGCTCGACGATCTCGACGTCGATGCCCACGGTCGTGCCGTGCTCGACGACCTTCTTCTTGAAGCCCTGGTCGACCAGGGCCTTCTTCACCGTGTCGCACTGCGCGGCGACACCGTCCAGCAGGGCGATGCCGGCGGTGTTCTCGTGCGCGGAGGCGGGCAGGACCACGCAGTCAATGACGAGGCCCAACACGTCCACGGCCAGGCATCTCTTCCTGCCCGGCACCCTTTTCGCGGCATCCCGGCCCGTCGTCGTGGCCGGGACTCCGACGGAAGCGTGGACGCTCTGCGTGTCCAGGACCACCAGGCTCGGGTCGGCTAATCGCTTCCGCTTCTCCCGCAACTGCCAGCGCAGCAGGTCGTGAACGTCGGGGCCTGGTCCAGACCCTCCTCGTCGGCCGGGAGGGCATGGGGCAGGGGCAGCACGGTCGAGATCGCCTCCTTGACCGTCTGGCGGGAAACGGCGTGCCGGGTGGCCAGGAGCTCGGCAGTCTGTCGCCCGCGCGGTGGTCACGGCGGATCGCTTCGAAGAGTTCTGTTCCTGGCTCGGCCATCGTCCCCTCCCTGCTGTGTTTGCGGGTGCGGGTGGGGCGCTTGCCCCCCTCATGCTGCCCGGCTCGGCGTGGGTGTGCTGCCCACGCCGCGGAGAGCGGCGGCCGGCCGCCCGGAACGCGAGGTGGTCGCGGCAGAGTGCCGCTTCGTGACCGGTGCCTGGTGCTCGTGCAGACCGCAGGCGTGGGCTGCTTCGGTCACGGCCGTCTGGTCCCAGGGGCTCAGCCGCAGCGGGCGGGCGCTGGGCTGGCGCCCTTCCAGTTGCCCGAAACAGCGGGCCGCCTCGATCAAGTCCACCGCCCAGGTGGGGGCCGGGTGCTCTGGGCCACGGTTCGGTAGGGCCGGCGGGGCCGTGTGGGCGGCGGGCAACTGCAGTTGTGTGGCCGGGCAGCCGGTGAAGACGCGCACTGCCAGGGCCGCGGCATGGACGGGATGGGCGATACGCGTGTGGAGCCGGTGCGCGAGGAGCGCGGTCGGCTCGTCGGGCTCGGGCGGGAAGCGGCCTGCGGCGGGCAGCGGGAGCACCGCGCGGCCCAGGCGACGGGCCGCTGCCTCGATCACGCCGCGGCCGGGCGTACGGCGGGTGGGCAGCAGGAAGCCCGGTTCGCCCTCGCGGGGCGGGAACTGCTCGCCTGCCTCCCACCACGCGAACCGGCCTGTGGGCGGTGGCGGATCGGGCGTGGTGAAGGCGCGGTGGGCCGCGGCCAGGGTGTGCGCCTCTTCGTACCGGAGGGTGGCCAGCGCGGGGGCGAGAGCGGGCGGGAGTGGGCCGTGGCACAGCAGGGTCAGGCGGATTCGGGTGAGTTCCCGTAGGGCGAAGAGGTACTCGAAGTGCCGGGAGCTGATGCGATGGGCCCGGGTGACGATGAGATGACCGGTGCGCAGCGCGAGCGTCCAGGCGGCGAGGGCGCGCCAGGCGGTCTCGGTGTTACCGGTCCAGTACGTGCCGTCCTCGCTGCCGGCCAGGGGTAAGTGTTTGCCCATGCTGCGCAGCAGGTCGTGGGCCAGAGAGGCGGGTGCGCTCGCCACCGGGGTGGGGTGGACTGTGATACGGCCGACCTGGGGGGTGTGGGCGGCCAGCGCGGCGGCCATGAAGGCGTGGTCGTCGTGGGGATCGTGCACCACGGTGAGCGGGGGCAGGCCGGGGCGGGTGTGGCCGGGTGACCACGTGGGCTTCCACGGGCTTGTGGTGGTGTTGTCGGACGAGTCGGTGGTGGTCTCGGAGACGGCGGCCGTACGCGGAGGCGGCGTCATCGCGGCCTGGGCGGCTGTGGCGGGGCGGGCACCGGCAAGTGGCTGTCGGTGAATTCCGCGCGGGCTGCGTCGGCCTGGTGGACACGTCGGTGGGGTCCGGGGGCGGCCGCGGCGGGGCGGTGGCCCAGGACTTGGGGGCCGGCGGCGTCCAGGAGAGGGTGGGCGGCCAGGCCGAGGGCGAACAGCACGTCGGGGTGGGGAGCGGGCTGATTTCCGGCTGGGGCGAGCAGACGCCGGTTGGCCAGGCGCGGGATCTGATCGGCGGGCAGGTCGGGGGTGAGGCCGCGGGCGGTGCGGTGCAGCAGGCGGGTGAGGGCGGCGGCCTCACCGGGGGCGAGCGAGGCCGCGGTGTGGCCGGTGTTGTACATGTTCTGCCGCTGTGTGCCGGTGAGCAGGCCCGGGACGCAGGTCAGGTGGATGGTGGTGTCGGTGTGGATGAGCCGTTGCGGGCTGCTGGGCTGCTCGAGGTGTACGGCCAGGGCGGTGGCGGCGCGCTTGAGGCGGTGCGGGGGCCATTGAAGGGCGCAGGCCAGGTCGTCGGGGTGGATGCGACCGACCTCAAGCAGGGCCGCGTGCAGCACGGTGGCATGGGTGGCCGCCCCCGGAACGGAACCGCGGGAGGCCTGCTCGGGGACGCGCAGAAGGGACTCAGGTGAGGTGTCCAGCGCACGGGCGAGAGCGAGCAAGGCCGCGGCGGGGAGGGTGTGCGGGGTGAGGTGGGTGCCCCAGTCGGCGGTGGGGATGCCGGTCAGCGCGGTCAGGTCCTCGTCGGTGAGCCGGCACTGGGCGGCGCGGGTGCGCAGGAACATCAGGTCGAACGCGGCCACGGACGTGTCGCCGGGCTGCGGTGGCTGGTCGGTCACGGGTGCAGCTCCCCAAGGCGCGGCAGGACGTCGGGGGCGGATGGCGTGGGAGTGTGCAGGTGCCAGCAGCGGGCAGCGGTGTGCCAGTCGTCCTCGGCGTGGGGGTGGACCAGGGCGGGAACCGGAAGGCCCGCGTCGGCGATGAGGGCCTCGAAGCGTGGCGCGGTGCCGAAGCAGTTCGCGAACAGGCCGTGGTTGTCAGCGGTGCGCGGGGTGCGGCGGCGGAATTCGACCGCGGCGCGCAGCAGGGGGCGGGCGCGGGACGGGATCGCGTACAGGTGCCGGGGCCCGGGCTCCTCACCGATGTTGATCCGCGAGTCGCGGTCGATGGCCACGGTGGTGCCGTCCTTGTCGACGCCGGCGATCTGGGTCATCGACAGCAGCGACGTGTCGGTGCCGGTGAACAGCAGAGCCGCGATGGCGGCGGCGCGCAGCGGGTTGGGCAGGCGCACGGTGATCGTGTGCACGGTGCGCGGGGTGAGAGGCACGGTAGTCAGACCGGGCCCCGCACATCTGGTGAGGTCGTCGGGCACGTTGAGCAGCAGCGAGTGGGACAGGAAGGCGGCCTGGGCGCCGCGCACGCGGGCCACGGTGTGCTGGGCGCTGGGACTTGAGACGGTCAGCCGGGCCAGGAACAGCCGCACAGCCTCGGTCTCCTGCAGGGTGAAGGGGGTGGGCTCGGCCGGGTGGTCGGCGTCTTCGGTGACCTCGGGTGGGGTTGGCTGGAGTGACAGGGTGCAGGTCAGCCAGGTGCGGGCGGCGGCGTAGCCGGCGCGGTACTGGCCGTCGGTGTGCGCGAAGTCGGTGGCGTTCTGGCGGCGCCAGCAGTCCGCGCGCCACGCGGCCACACCGCTGCGGGGCAGCGTGGGCAGTTGGTGGGCGTGATCGTGCGGCGGCGGGCCGGTGCGCCGTCCGGTGGCGGCCGGGCCGATCGCCTCGAGAACGGCGGCCGTGCCGCGTACGGTCGCCACGTCCACCAACTCGGCGGCTGTGAGGTGTTCGAGCAGGCGCTGGAGGTCGGTCTGCTCCGGGGTGTGGGCGAGGAGGGTCAGGCGGATGCCGGTGTCCGCGCGCCACGCGGCCAGGCGGCGCAGCCGCTCGATGGTGAGGCGGTGGGCGCGCAGCATGATGACCTCATCCAGGCCGCCGCAGGCCAGGGTCCAGCAGGTCACCGCCCGCCAGGCCGGGTCGGTGGACATCCGCTCGGCCTCGGGGCGCAAGAATCCGTCGCGGCCCATGGCGCGCAGTACGTCCAGTGCGAGGTAGGCCGGGCTGGTGGTGTGCGGGGTGGGGTCGACGGTGATCCGCCCTTGGGCGGGATCGGCCCACTGGTAGGCGGCCCGGTGTACCGCGTGGTCGTCGTCGCTGTCGAGGAGCAGCCGTACCGGCGGCGGCGCCGGTGCGGCGGGCTGTTGTGGGGTGCGAGGGGGTGTGGTCATGGGCGCCGGCCCGGGCTGTCGATGCGGTCGACGACGGTCTGCAGCAGGCGCGCATCGGGTGCGGCGGCTGAGGTGGCGGCCAGGGCCCGCTGGGTGTGGTGGGTGAGCAGGACCCAGCGGCGCAGACTGCCGCTGGCGAAGCGGGCGTCCAGCGCCTGCAGGTGGCCGGGTGCGACGGTTTGCCACAGCGGGTGCAGGGCGGGCACTGCCAGGGGGATCTGGTCGCGGGTGAGCGCACAGAGGTGAAGCCAGGCGGCGGTGCGCGTGGCGAGCATCCGCTGGGCGCGCAGGTGCCGTTCGCCGCGCTGCCCGGCAATCAGGACCACGCACAGCCCGCCGGGGGTGCCGTCGTGCAGGAAGCGCAGGTACTCCAAGCAGGACCCCGACATCCGGTCGGCGTCGTCGACGACGACGATCCGCGGTGTGGCGGCCAGGGCGCGGCGGATCAGCGTGTCGGCGGCTCCGGGGTCGGCAGGCGGTGCGCCGGTCAGCTCGAGTGCGCCGTGGAGGCCGGCGCGCAGGTCCGCCGGCGCCGACTGGGCCCGAAGGTCAAGCAGCACAGGCGCGCCGAGACGGCGTGCCGCGGTGCGGACGGCGAAGGTCTTGCCGACCCCGGCATCACCCAGCACGCACAGGAAGCGCCGCTGGGCACAGGCGTCGGCGAGTGCCTCGCCCACGGCGAGCATGCCCGGGGTGAGCAGGGTGCGTACCCCGGGTACGGCGAGGAAGTGCAGGCCGGACGGGGCAAGGTCGTCCACAACGGCGAAAGGTTCGGGTGCTGCCGCCTCGGCCCAGACAGCCCGCGAGCAGGGCGCGGTGGTCAGCACCGTGCCAGGGCCCAGTCCACGATGGCGTCGTCGACCTTCTCCGCGCCGAAGTGCTGAAGTCCCTTCAGGACATGCTTGGTGATCCTTACCCATTCGCGGAAGGAACCGTCGGCATACTGGGTGTCGATCCGTTTCAGCAGCGCCTCGTCAACGTCCCGCCACACCGGGTGGGAGTCGGGAACGGTCGTGAGGACCTCCTCGGGGGACATCGCGAGGATCTCCAGACGAATGTAGATCCGCGAGGCCAGCGCCGGGTCGCTCTGCAGCGTGTCGTACGCCTCCCGGCCGCCGACGAAGAGGATGGCGGGCTTGGGGTCGCAGGTGTCCCACAGCTTGCGCAGGAACTCGAAGTTCTCCCGCCGGTACTGCTGGGCCTCGTCACACACGATCACATACGGGCGCCGCGGGAGGGTCTCGCGCAGCAGCTTGTCGAACGCGGTCGGGGTGCCGGGCATCTTGCAGGAGAGGTTCATCTGGTGGAACAACTCCTCGCGCAGGTCCTTCGGTCCCGGGCGGGAGCGGGCGAAGTCCAGCGGCAGGATCAGATCCGGGTTCATCTCCTGGATCGTGGCCCGGGTGGAAAAGCTCTTGCCGAGCCCGGCATCCCCGTAGATCACCGACATCGCCCGCGACTCGACGGTGTCGACGACGGTGTCCTTGATCTGCAGCAGAGTATCGGTAGCGACCAGGTGCGAGTCCGGAATATCGAGGAAGAACTGCGGACGCAGATCGGGCCGGCGGCGGGGCGCCGTGGCGGACCGGCCCGCGGCCGGCTCGGCGCGGCGCTGGGGCACGTGCTTGCGCCTGGGTGCGGTAGTCATGATGCATCCTTTGAAGACGGATCGGCGGAGGCAGTGGCCTGGCCGGGGCGTACCCAGCCGGCCGGGACGGGGGTCAAGGGCTGGTACGGCTCTGCGCGCCGGCGCGGCGCGGCAGGCGCTCGCTGGCTGGTGCCCGCGAGTTCGGCGAGCGCCTCTTCTTTGGTCATGCGGGTCGCAGAGACGGGCAGTTGGGGTTCGGTAGCCGGCAGATAACGGTCGTGTTTGCGCTCACCGGAGCGCTGCAGGGCCCTGCGTAGTTCAGCGCTGTGCTCCTGGCGGTCGGCAAGGACCTTGGCGCGCAGCTCCTCGGTGGCCTCGTCGCTGAGGAACGCCCCGCCCAGGTAGCGGTCGCCACGGAAGGAGTACAGGTCGATCTCGTGGCTGTGGTGCGGCATCCACCGAACCCGCACCTCGACCCCGATCCGGCCGACACCGTTCTCGGGCATGTAGCAGCGGCCCGCGAACTCCACCCCGTGACTGGTGATCTTCCGGGGCCGGTGGTCGCTCTCCAGCATGAACGCGCGCAGCTGGGCCGGGGTGGGCTCGGGGCGGATCTCCGTGGGGTCGGCCAGCCACGCCTCAAGCGGCGTCACCCCGGTGCGCTTCACCACGTGCTTCGTGTTGTGCTCGGTGACCCACTCCCCCAGGAGCTCCACGAATGCCTCGAAGGTCAACGGCGGGTCCGTCTCGCCGACGCGGCGGCGGTGATCGAGCAGGGGCGCCTTGGTGTAGCGGGGCAGGTCGGCGAAGAAGCGGGTCATGCTGGTGCGGTTCAACCGCTCAATACCGCCCTTGTGGCGGGCGCTGCGCACCCGGTGCACAGGGACACCGAGAAGCCCGAAGGCCCGCCGGACCGTCTTGGACAGGAAGTCGGCGCCGCCGTCGACCCGCACGAGGTGAGGCAGTCCCCCGGCCGGCCCATAGGGATCCTCCCGCAGCACGGACGCCCGTACGGCCGCCAGGACCGAGCCGCGGTGCGCGGAGCCGGCGGTGACCGCCCAGCCCATCACGTAGCTGGTGCCGCGGTCCTCGAACCAGGTCACCCACACCTTCGACAGCTTCTTGTCGGGCATCATCACGACGAGCGGGGCCTGCTTGTGGTCCCCCTCCCACACCTGGTTCCGGGCCACCGCCGGCCGCTGGAAGGCGGGGTCGAAGCCGCGGGCGGCAGGAATTCCCTCCCGCAGGCCCGCCATGAAACCGGGGTCGAGGTCACGGGCGATGGCGTCGTGCAGGGTCGTCAGACCGATCGGCTTCTCCCCCGCTTCCTCGGCCACGCGCACCAAGTGCTCGTGAGCGCGTTTGACGTTGCCCTGGTAGTCGGCGAGAACTTCGATGATCTCGTTGGTGATACGGAACCGGGAGCGTTCCGGCTTCTCCGGGCTGCCGGTCTTCTCAGCGCTCGCCAGCCAGTCCCACACCGTCCTGATGTGCACGTTCAACGCTTCGGAGACCAGCCGCACATGCGCCGTTGTCAACTTCCCCGCCCTGCGCAGCCCTAACAGTTGAGCCACCGCGGCAGGCCGTAACTCATCCCGACGCCGCGCCAAGCCGTCGTCCATGACCCCCCAGGCATCACTGGTCACCGGAGCCGGCAACCGCGCAGAGCACGAACCGGCAACAGAGCAGTGATCACAGCGTCAGCCTCCGGACAGTCAACAGCCGCCCTATATAGGGCAGTTCACGCAGCGCCCCGTGGCAGGCGTTACGGACATGACACTAGAGCCGACACCCTCGACAAGTGTCCGCGTCGATCACCTGGGCGGGTGTCACCGATCCGATTCGCCCCGGCCCGACCCCTTCATGCGCTATAGAGCCCACTTCAAAGGAGGTTCGACGAACACTGCACTGGCCGATTCGGGATCACACCACCGCTGATTCGGGAAAGCACCACCAAGATCAACCATCTGAAACGTCGACTGACCAGGACAAAGACGAGTCAGCATCAGCGGTGGGGAAACCCGAACATCTCGATGGTCTCTTCCCCGAACCTCACACCC
>NZ_AGBF01000079.1 GCF_000225525.1 Streptomyces zinciresistens K42
CGCCGTCGCGGGCGCCCCGGAGGCGGGGCGCCCCGGCCCGCCCGGTCCGGGGCCCGCGCCGCGGAGGGCGCCCCGCACGCGCGGCCGGTTCAACCGCCGTGCTGCGAGCGCGCCTTGAACGCCGCCTTGCGTGCTTCCTTGGCGACCTTCTTGTCGGGGTGCAGCCGCCCCATCGCCTCCAGCACGTCGGCGGTGGCCGGGTGCTCCACGCGCCACGCCGCCGCGAAGAACCCGGCGTGCTGCGCGGCCAGTCCCTCGACCAGCGCCTGGAGTTCGTCGGAGTTGCCCTCGGCCGACAGCTGGGCGGCGAGGGTGTCGACGGTCAGCCAGAAGATCAGGTCCTGGGAGGGGGCGGGCACGTCGGAGAACCCGGCCTCGGTCAGCCACACCCGGGCCAGGCCGCCCAGTTCCGGGTCGCCGAGGACCTCCCGCAGGGCGGGCTCGGCCTCGGCGCCCACCAGGGACAGCGCCTGCTGGCAGCGCAGCCTGCGCAGCGGTGCCCCCTGGTCCGCGCCGCGCGCCGCGGCGAGCAACTCCCGTGCGGCGGCGAGGGATTCCCGCCGGTCCAGCCACAGCGCGGTCTCGGCGCGGGCGGCGGCCTGCGGGAACGTGGACGTGCCGTCGAGCAGCGCGTCGGCGCCCTTGTCGGCGAGGTCCCCGACCGCGGGCGCGTCGAAGCCGGCCTCCAGCAGCCGGGCCCGCAGCCCGTACAGGCCGAGCGGGGTCAGCCGCACCATGCCGTAGCGCGTGACGTCGGTCTCGTCGAGGCCGGCGGGCTCCTCGGCGCCGTCGGCGTCCCCCATCAGCGCCTCGTCGACCGGCTGGTACTCCACCAGCCCGACCGGCTCCAGCAGCCGGAACTGGTCGTCCAGCCGCATCATGGCGTCGGACACCTGCTCCAGCACGTCGTTGGTGGGTTCGTCCATGTCGCCGGGCACGATCACCGACGCGGCGAGCGCGGGCAGCGGCAGCGGTGCGCCGCCGGGGCCGTCGTCGCCGACCGTGAGCAGGTACAGGTTGCCGAGCACACCGTCGAGGAACTCCGCCTCGGCCTCGGGGTCCCAGTCCAGCGAGGAGAAGTCGATCTCGCCCCCGGCGTCCATCGCGTCGACCAGGTCGTCGAGGTCGGGCACGCTCGCGTCGGCGAGCGTCGTCTCCAGCGCCGCGAGCCACACCGCGAGCACGTCCTGCGGCGAACCGCCGCTCAGCAGCGCCAGATCAGCGCCGGCGGTGACGGTCCCGGTCCGCTCGTCGACGATCTCGACCAGCCCGGCGTCCAGGGCCGCCCGCCAGGCCGCGGCGGTGTGCGCGGCGGCGTCGTCCCCGCTCAGCCCCAACAGCTCGGCGGCGGGCGGGAGTTGCTCCTCGACGAGTTCACCCCCGGCGTCGACGCGGGTGTCGGGCCCGGCCCAGCGGGCCAGCCGTGCGGCACGGGAGAGCAACGGCGTGGACAGCGCGTCCCGCGCCAGCTCCGCTTCGGGGTGCAGCCGTACCGGCGGCAGGGAGGAGCTGTCTGACATCGGCTGGTTCTCCTAGGGCGCTTGCGTGGCCGTACGCGTCACGGCTCAACTGCTCAGCCTAGACGGATTTCCACCCATGCCGCCCGGTTCATCTCCCTGTCGGCCGGTGTACATGGCCGAAACCTTGACAAGTGGCGTGACCAGGCACGAGATTACGCGCGTAGAAGCTTGACGGACATCTGTTCACCGGACTTTCTACGCGCGTTGCGGCCTCCCGGCCGCACCTCACACGTCCCATGCTCCACCCTCGTCCCGGCGCCCCACACACGTCCCCGGAGGGAACCCTTGCCGAGCAAGAAGTCCGCGCGCCTCGGCGCGCTCACCGTCGCCGCCGTCTGCTCCATGGCGTCCACCGTCGTCCTCACCTCGCCCGCCCACGCCGAGGCCGTGCGCATCCACGACGTCCAGGGCACCACGCGGATGTCCCCGTACGCCGGCCAGCAGGTCACGGACGTGCCCGGGATCGTCACCGGGGTGCGCGCCTACGGCTCCTCCAAGGGCTTCTGGGTGCAGGACCCCAGCCCCGACGCCGACCCGGCCACCAGCGAGGGCGTCTTCGTCTTCACCGGCTCCGCCCCGAAGGTCACCGCCGGCGACTCGGTGCTGGTCACCGGGACCGTCACGGAGTTCGTGCCGGGCGGCGCCGCCTCCGGCAACCAGGCGCTGACCGAGATCACCCGTGCGACCGTCACCGTCGTCTCCAGCGGCAACGCCGTCCCCGCGGCCACCGTGATCGACGAGGACGCGGTGCCGCGCCGCTACACCCCGGCGGGCGACCCGGCCGCGGGCGGCTCGATCAACGGCCTGACGCTGCGTCCCGACACCTACGCCCTGGACTACTACGAGTCCCTGGAGGGCATGAACGTCCAGGTCGCGGACACGCGCGTGGTGGGCGCGACCGACGCCTACTACGGGCTGTGGGTCACCGTCAAGCCGCGGGAGAACCGCAACCGGCGCGGCGGCGCCGTCTACAGCTCCTACGAGGCCCAGAACACCGGCCGCCTCCAGATCCAGTCCCTGGGCCCGGGTGCGCAGTTCCCGGTCGCCAACGTCGGCGACACCCTCACCGGCACCACCACCGGCCCGCTGGACTACAACCAGTTCGGCGGCTACACCCTGGTCGCGAGCGAGCTCGGCACGCTCAAGAGCGGTGGCCTGAAGCGGGAGACGACGCGCAAGCAGCGCGGCGGCGAACTCGCGGTGGCGACCTACAACGTCAAGAACCTCGACCCGTCCGACAACACCTTCGCGCAGCACGCCGCCGCGATCGTGGACAACCTCAACTCCCCCGACGTCGTGTCCCTGGAGGAGATCCAGGACGACAACGGCGCCACCAACGACGGTACGGTCTCCGCCGGGCAGACGCTGAAGAAGCTCACGGACGCCATCGTCGCGGCGGGCGGCCCGGCCTACGCGTGGCGCTCGATCGACCCGGTGGACCTCGCCGACGGCGGTGAGCCCGGCGGCAACATCCGCCAGGCGTTCCTGTTCAACCCGGAGCGGGTGTCCTTCACCGACCGCGCGGGCGGCGACGCCACGACCCCCGTCGGCGTGACGAAGGTCAGGGGCAAGGCCGCGCTGACGGTCTCCCCGGGCCGCGTCGACCCGGCCAACGCAGCCTGGAACAACAGCCGCAAGCCGCTGGTCGGCGAGTTCGTCTTCCGGGGCCGCACGGTCTTCGTGATCGGCAACCACTTCGCCTCCAAGGGCGGCGACCAGGCGCTGCACTCGCAGTTCCAGCCGCCGACCCGCAGTTCGGAGACCCAGCGCGTCCTCCAGGCGACCGCCCTCAACACCTTCGTCAAGGAGATCCTGGCGGTCCAGAAGAACGCCGACGTCGTCAGCGTCGGCGACTACAACGACTTCGAGTTCTCCGAGACCGTCCGGCGGATGGAGGCCGGCGGCGCCCTGTGGTCGGCGATCAAGTCGCTGCCCGAGGGCGATCGTTACTCGTACGTGTTCCAGGGCAACACCCAGACCCTGGACCAGATCCTGATCAGCCCGTCGATCCGGCGTTCGTGCGACTTCGAGTACGACAGCGTGCACATCAACGCCGAGTTCAACGACCAGATGAGCGACCACGACCCGCAGGTTCTGCGGTTCCGTCCCTGACCGGGGCACCGCCCGGGGCCGGCTGAGCCCGTGGTCCAGCCGGCCCGTCCCGCGCGCGTGAGGCGGGGCGGGGCCGACGCCTGTGTCTTCACCGCGTCGGCCGCGCCCCGCCTGGTCCCGCCGCCCTCGTCTCCTCGGGCCGCGCGCTCCCGTCCGCACGCGCGCGCCGGGACCGCGTTCCGACGCCGTGTCAGCGGCTGTTGCGCCGCCGTATCGCCCCGGCCGCCACCAGCGCGCCGAGGGCCGCCCCCACGACCAGGACCGGCCGGGGGTTGCGCCGCGCGGCCCGCACGGCCGTACGGACGGGGCGCGGCCCCTCCCCGACGGCCTGCGTCGCCTTGTCCTGGACGGTGTGACCGGTCTCGCCCGCCCGCTCCCGCACCGCGTGCCCGGCGCGGGCCGCCTTGTCCTGCACGACGTGGGTCGCGTGCGCGGCGCTGCTGCGCAGCTGGACGGTCATCGCGCCCGCCTTGTCCCTGAGGTCGGCGGCGCGGGCCACGGCACGGCCCTTCACATCCGCCTTGCTCGCCAACTCGGCCACGGTGTCACCGAGTTGCCCACGCGTCCGCTGGATCTGGTCGCGCAGCGCCTCGGGTCCCTCGGCCCCACCGGTCGTCTTCCCGGCCGCCGTCCTGCCCATTGCCTCACCTTTCGTGGAGTCCGTCTTCTTCGGCATGGCCGCGTTCGCGGTGGCGGCCCCGTCCTCGGCGGCCTTCGCGGCGGCCCGCTCGGCCGCGGCGGTCTTCCGCCCGGCGGCGCTCGTGGCCCTCGCCTTCGCCGACGCGGTGCCGGCCGCCTTCGCGGCGGCGCTCGCCGCCTTCGCCGTCCCGCCCGCCGCTGTCCGCCGGGCGGTCCGCGCGGACGTGGCGGGCTTGGCCGACTTCGCCGTCCTGGCGGTCTTCTTCGCCGACGCCGGGACGCTCTTGCCCGTGACCGCCTTGCCCGTGGTCGCTCCCTTGCCCGTGGCCGCCTTGCCCGTGCCCGCCTTCGCCGCGGTGGAGCGGGAGGAGCGTGCGGTGGTGCTCTTGGCGGTGCGCGAACCCGACGCTCCCGCACCGGTCTTCGCCGATGCCGCACGGGCCGCCCCCGCCCCGGCCCGAGAGGAACCGGCCTTCGCCGAACCGGCCTTGCCCGAACCGGCCTTCGCCGAACGGGTGCTGGACGACCCGGTGCTGGACGACCCGGCACCGGAGGAACCGGCGTCGGAGGCATCGGCCCCGGGTGAACCGGCCTTCGCCCGCCCCGCCTTGCCGCCGCCCGCACTCGCGGACTTCGCGGAGCCCCGGCCGGAGCCCGTGGCGGAACCGCGCGCCCCGTCCCCCTCGTCCCCTGTCCTCTCCCCCGCCCGTCTCTCCGTCATCGGTGTGCCCTTTCCTTGATCTCCTCGACGTCCGTCCGCACGCTGCCGAGCGCTTCCGCGGGCGTGGGAGGCGCGGCGTCGCGCAACTGCGCGCGGCCGGCCGCGGCCAGCACGCCCGCGGCGGCGAACAGCACCGCGGTCACGATCAGCGCGGCGGCCCACACGGGCAGGGTCAGCGAGAGCGCGGCGGTGGCCGTCCCGGCGAGGAACAGCACCCCGGCGTAGGCGACCGCGCCCGCCGCGCCGAGCAGGCCGCCGCCCCGGCCGGCCCGCCGGCCCTTCTCGGCCAGTTCAGCCGTGGCGAGACCGACTTCGAGTCGTACGAGTCGGGAGAGCTGCTCGCCCGCCTGCCCGACGAGTTCACCCACCGATTGCCGCTCCTGGTGCGCCGGCCTGGGCGCCGTGGTCCCGGTCACCGTGTCCCGCCTCCTCTCGGTTCGGAACACTTCGGGTACCCGGCCCCGCCCCCGCTATCCCTTCCGCAGGCCCGTCGCGGCGCGCGGCAACGCCGGTGCCCCGGCGCCGAGTTCATCCGCGGACGTCGGAGACGCCCCGCCGCCCCCACCCCCACCCCCACTCCCACCCCCACCGCACAGCATCGCTTACGAATACGTCGTAGGAGAATTAAGTGGAGCTACGCGGTTCCGGTGCCGAGACTACCGGTATGACGACTCCCGAAGCCCCTTCCGCCGCCCCGTTCGGGCGTGCCCTGTGCGCCATGGTCACCCCCTTCACGCAGGCGGGTGCGCTCGACCGGGACGGTGCGCAGGCACTGGCCGACCGGCTGGTGAGCGAGGGCTGCGACGGCCTGGTGCTCTCGGGGACGACAGGTGAGTCCCCGACGACCACGGACGCGGAGAAGGAGGAGCTGGTCAGGGCCGTCCGGGAGGCCGTGGGTCAGCGGGCGTCGATCGTCGCGGGCGTGGGCACCGCCGACACCCGGCACACCGTCGAACTGGCCCGGACCGCCGAAAAGGCGGGCGCCGACGGCCTGTTGGTGGTCGCGCCGTACTACAGCAGGCCCCCGCAGGACGCGGTCGAGGCGCACTTCCGTGAGGTGGCCGACGCGACCGGGCTGCCGGTCGTCCTGTACGACATCCCCGGCCGCACCGGCACCCGTGTCGCACCGGAGACGGTGATCCGGCTGGCCGGACACCCGAGGATCGTCGCGGTGAAGGACTGCTCCCACGACTTCCTGGGCGCCCAGAGGGTCATCGGCGCCACCGGGCTCGCCTACTACGCGGGCTGCGACGAGCACAACCTCGCCCTGTACGCGGTGGGCGGCGCGGGCTATGTCAGCACCGTCTCCAATGTGATTCCCCGTCATCTGCGGTCCGTGCTGGACGCGTTCGACGGCGGGCACACCGCCGCAGCGGCGCGGCTCCAGCAACAGGCCACGCCACTGATCGAGTTGATGATGGCGGCCGGCCTGCCCGGCGCGGTCACGGCCAAGGCCGTCCTGCACGGACGGGGCCTGCCCGCGGGACCGGTCCGCGCCCCGCTGCGACCCGCCGGCCCGGAGGCGGCCGACAGGCTGCTGGCAGCCTGCGAGGCGCTCACCGCGGGCTGATCACCTGTGGGTGCGGACGGGTTCCCGGCTCTGCCGCTCGCCGGGGTCGCCCTGCTCCCGGACCCCGCTCAGCGGTACGACCTGTCGCTGCCGGGCGTGACCGGCACGAGCCGGGGGCGGTAGGGCCCGTCCAGGCCGGTCGCCCGTTCCCAGGCGATCAGGCGCCGGTCGCCGGTCGCAGGTCGCCGGTCGCCGGTCGTCGGTCGTCGGTCGCCGGCCCAGGCGAGCAGCCGCGCGCCGCGGACCGGAAGCCGTCCTGGACTTCGGCGTCCCTCGTCACCTTCTGATCCCCGGAGCCGGCCCGGCGCCCGGCTCTCCCACCCCCCGTGACGCGTGCGGGACGCCGCCGCCGTGCCGCCGCGCCCCGCGCGATCCCGGGCGGGCGCCGGGCGAGCGCCGCTCAGTCCCAGCGGTACCCGTCCCCCAGCAGCAGGAAGTGCTCCAGCACATCCTCCGCCGGGTCGTCCACCTGTCCCATGTTGACCAGCCCGACACGGGGGCCGTTGTGCGAGGCGTGGTTGGTCTCGTCGGCGACGGCCGTACCCGCCGCCGACCAGCAGACGACCCCCACGGTCACCCCTCCGAGCACCGCCCGCACCCCGGCCCGGCCCCTCCTGCTGATTCCCGCCATCGTTCTCGCCCCTCATCTCGTCGTTTCGCCGTGTGATCGGACACTGCGTCCACCCGTTCATCGGCCCGGACCGTCGGAAGGTCACGCCGGGTAACCCGTACGGGAACCACGGGACGGCGACAACCGGCCACGCGGCGCGCCGGCCGGGGCCCGGCATGCAGAGAGCGCCCTCCCGGGCCCTGTTCGGGCCGCGGAAGGGCGCTCGGGAACGACGGACGGCCACCGGCCGCGAGCGGCCGGGGCGTGCGCCGCGTACGTCAGTTGTGGCTGTGCAGGATCTCGTTCAGGCCGCCCCACACCGCGTTGTTCGGGCGAGCCTCGACCGTGCCGGTGACCGAGTTGCGGCGGAAGAGGATGTTCGAGGCGCCGGAGAGTTCGCGGGCCTTGACGATCTGGCCGTCGGGCATGGTGACCCGGGTGCCGGCGGTCACGTAGAGGCCCGCCTCGACGACGCACTCGTCGCCGAGCGCGATGCCGACGCCCGCCTCGGCGCCGACCAGGCAGCGCTCACCGATGGAGATGATCACATTGCCGCCGCCGGACAGGGTGCCCATCGTGGAGGCGCCGCCGCCGATGTCGGAGCCGTCGCCGACGACGACGCCGGCGGAGATACGGCCCTCGACCATGGACGTGCCGAGCGTGCCGGCGTTGAAGTTCACGAAGCCCTCGTGCATGACCGTGGTGCCCTCGGCGAGGTGCGCGCCGAGCCGGACGCGGTCGGCGTCGGCGATCCGGACGCCCTTGGGCGCCACGTAGTCCGTCAGGCGCGGGAACTTGTCGATCGAGGTGACCTGGAGGTGCAGGCCCTCGGCGCGGGCGTTGAGCCGGACCTTCTCGACGTCGTCGACGGCGACGGGGCCGAGGGAGGTCCAGGCGACGTTGGCGAGGAAGCCGAACTGGCCTTCCAGGTTCACGCCGTGCGGCTTGACCAGGCGGTGCGAGAGCAGGTGCAGGCGCAGGTAGACGTCGTGCGCGTCGATCGGCTTCTCGTCGACCGAGGCGATGACCGTGCGGACCGCGACGACCTCGACGCCGCGGCGGGCGTCGGGTCCGACGGCCTTCGCGGCGCCCTCGCCGAGCAGTTCCGCGGCCCGCTCGGCGGAGAGCCGCTCGCTGCCGGAGGGACCCGGCTCGGCGACGAGTGCGGGCGCGGGGAACCAGGTGTCGAGAACGGTGCCGTCGGCGGCGATCGTGGCGAGGCCGGCGGCCACGGCGCCGGTGGTGCGGGGAGCAGTCGTGTCGGTCATGAGGGCAACCTAACCGGCGGGGACCCGCACGGGCCAACCGGCGTCGGCGGCGTCTCGGGGTGCGGGCCGTCCGGGGCGGCGGACCGGCCGGCGGGCGGCGTCTGCGCGGGCCGGGCTCAGGGGAGCACCCTGCGCAGGACGTCCCGCGCGTACTCCTCGTCGTAGGGGGTCTCCGTCAGGAGCACCTGGAGGCAGATGCCGTCGAGCAGGGCCACCAGTGCCCGTGCCGTGACCGCGTCGGTGTGGCGGGTCAGCAGCACGGCGAGGTCGTCGGCCCACTCGGCGGCGACCGGGCGCAGGGCCGGGCGGCGCAGCGCGGCGAGATAGAGCTCGTACTCCAGTTCCACCCCGGTGCGGTCGCCGGCGAGCCACTCGCCGATCCAGGCGGCGAGTTCCACGGCGAGGTCGGCGTGCGGGTCCTCCAGGCCGCCGCGCGAGGCGATGACCTTGGCGAAGCCCTCGTTGGCCTGGCGCAGGGCCGCGACCAGCAGGTCGTCCAGGGTCCTGAAGTGGTACGTCGTCGAGCCGAGCGGCACGTCCGCCTCGGCGGCGACGGTGCGGTGGCTCAGTCCGGCGATGCCCTTCTCCCCCGCCACCCGGATCGCCGCGTCGATGATGCGCTGACGCCGCTCGGGGTCGTGGCGCCGGGCCATCAGTGCGCGCCTCCCAGGTTGAGGACGACGACCCCGACGATGATCAGGGCGATCCCGGCGGCCTTGGTGAGGGTCATGCCCTCCCCCAGGAACACGACGCCGATGGTGGCGATGGCCGCGGTGCCCACCCCGGCCCAGATCGCGTAGGCCGAGCCGACCGAGACGGTCTTCAGCGTCTGGGCGAGCAGGGCGAAGGAGACGAGGTAGCCGAGGGCGGTCAGCGTCGAGGGCAGCGGTCTGCTGAATCCGTCGCTGTACTTCATCGCGGTGGTGGCGGCCACCTCGGCCGCGATCGCTCCGGCGAGCAGCAGGTATCCCATGCGTACAAGAGTACACAACGTTGCGTACGCCCGTACACAGCAGCGGGCGGGCCGCCCCTGCGCGCCTCAGCAGGTGCGGCGGCGGTACCCGGACTCCCCGGCGGGTACGACGTCCAGGTCCCGCAGGACCACCGAGATCCGCCTGCCCCAGCCCGCGCAGGCGGCGTCGAGGCCGTCCCGGCGGTACTCGATGTCGAAGACCCGGCCGTCGTAGGCGTCGGCGTAGACACCGCACTCGTCGTACTGCCCGCACTCCTCGCTGATGGCGAAGTCGAAGCCGATCTCGCCGCGCCGCCCGGTCAGTGCGGCGGCGTTCTTCTGGCCGATGGCGAGTCCGGCGGCATGGGCGCGGGCGGCGATCAGCTTGGCGAACGCCGCGTTGTCGTCGGCGGTCAGCCGTCCCCCGGACCGCTCGTCGGAGTCGAGGTTGTCGGCCTCGACCGCCTGGAACCCGTCCTTGGCGCAGCCGTCGATCCACGTGCCCACGACGCCGGCGAGGCGCTCGCGCTTGGCAGGGGTGGAGATGTCGAGGAGGACCTCGTCCCAGTTCCGGTCGACGACCAGCTTGCCCTTCCCGTCCCGGAGCAGCAGGTCGGGGTAGCGCGCGCGCCACCAGTCCTCGGTCTCGGGCTGGGCCTGGAAGGCGTTGACGTAGCAGATGTTGTACAGGCCCGGCACGGGCTCTGCGGACCGGTCCCGGGCGAGCGCGCGGACACCGGCCGGCGGCTTGTAGGGGCCGCCGATCTGGTAGTCGAAGGCGGCCCCCGGTTCGGGGAGGCGCACCTTCGCGGGGCGGGGCGCCGACCGGCCCTCGCCGTCCCCGCCGCCGTCCGCCGCCGTGCAGCCGCCGGCGGACAGGGCGAGCGCACCGCACAGGGCCACGACCGCCGAAGTCCGGCGCGGGGCACGGGGGATGCGCTTGTTCATGATCGGGGGGCTCCTGTCGTCGCGGGCCGAGGCGTGATCTCCGGGTCATGATGCCCTGCCCCGGGGGCGATACGGGCCGGTATCGCCCCTCCCGTGGCCACCCGCCCCGTCAAGTCACCGAGCCCGCCCGGAGGTTGCGCACGGCGGCGGGGCGGTCTCCGTGCCGGACAAGGCGGTTGACGGCAGGCACTCGCCTTTGTCACCGGCCCGACCACACCTGCGGACCGACCACACCTGCGGGACGGACGCACCCCGCACCGGACGGCCGAGCACCGCAATCGTGCCGTCCGGCCGGGAACGTGCCGTCCCGCCGGGAACAGGCCGGACACACCTGTGGCCCCCGGCGCGGGAGCCGGGGGCCACAGGTGTGTCCGTCAGCGGGACGCGGACGGTCTCAGACGTTGAAGCCGAGCGCCCTGAGCTGCTCGCGGCCGTCGTCCGTGATCTTGTCCGGACCCCACGGCGGCATCCAGACCCAGTTGATGCGCAGCTCGTTGACCAGGCCGTCCGTCGCGGACTTGGCCTGGTCCTCGATGACGTCCGTCAGCGGGCAGGCCGCCGAGGTGAGGGTCATGTCGATCGTCGCCACGTTCGAGTCGTCGACGTGGATGCCGTAGATCAGGCCGAGGTTGACGACGTCGATGCCCAGTTCGGGGTCGACGACGTCCATCAGGGCCTCCCGGAGTTCCTCCTCCGAGGCCGGCTTCATCTCCACGGTGTCAGTCATGCCGTCTTCCTTTCGGCTTCGGCTCCGCCCATGGCCTGGGCCGTCGCGTCCTTCCACGCCATCCAGCTGAGGAGGGCGCACTTGACCCGGGCCGGGTACTTGGAGACCCCGGCGAACGCGACCGCGTCCTCCAGGACCTCCTCCATGGCGTCGTCGGGCTCGATCTTCCCCTTCGACTGCATCAGCTCCAGGAAGGTCTCCTGGATCTTCCGCGCGTCGGAGAGGTCCTTGCCGACCAGCAGGTCGTTCAGCACGGACGCGCTGGCCTGGCTGATGGAACAGCCCTGGCCCTCGTAGGAGACGTCCCTGATCGTCGTGCCGTCGTACTTCACTCGGAGGGTGATCTCGTCGCCGCACGTCGGGTTCACGTGGTGCACCTCGGCGTCGCCATCCCGGAGGCCCCGCCCGTGCGGGTGCTTGTAGTGGTCCAGAATGACTTCCTGGTACATCGAATCCAGCTTCATGCGATCGCTCGTCCCGTCCCGTCAGCCGAAGAAGTTCCGTACGTGCTCCAGGCCGTCCACCAGAGCGTCGATCTCGGCCGGCGTGGAGTACAGATAGAACGACGCTCGCGTCGTCGCAGGAATTCCGTAGCGCAGGCAGACCGGCCGGGCGCAGTGGTGGCCGACCCGGACCGCGATGCCCAGCTCGTCGAGGACCTGGCCCACGTCGTGCGGGTGGATGTCGCCGAGCGTGAAGGAGATCGCGGCGGCCCGGTCCTCGGCCGTGGTCGGGCCGATGATCCTGAGGTCCGGGACCTCCGTCAGCCGCTTCACGGCGTACTCGGTCAGGGCCTGCTCATGGGCGTGGATCTTGTCCATGCCGATGGCGCTGAGGTAGTCGATCGCCGCGCCCAGGCCGATGGCCTGCGAGATCGGGGGCGTGCCCGCCTCGAACTTGTGCGGGGCGGGGGCGTACGTCGACGAGTGCATCGACACCGTCTCGATCATCTCGCCGCCGCCGAGGAACGGAGGCAGGTCCTCCAGCAGCTCCTGGCGGCCCCAGAGCACGCCGATGCCGGTCGGGCCGCACATCTTGTGGCCGGTGAAGGCCACGAAGTCCGCCTGGAGCGACTGCACGTCCAGCGGCATGTGGGGCGCCGCCTGCGAGGCGTCGATGCAGACCAGCGCGCCGACCTCCTGGGCTCGGCGGACGATGGCCTCGACCGGGTTGTGGGTGCCCAGGATGTTCGACACCAGCACGAAGGAGACGATCTTCGTCTTCTCCGTGATGACCCGGTCGATGTCGGACAGGTCGAGGCGGCCGTCGTCGGTGAGGCCGAACCACTTCAGCTTCGCGCCCGTGCGCTGCGCGAGCAGCTGCCACGGCACGATGTTGGAGTGGTGCTCCATCTCGGTGATGACGATCTCGGTGTCGGCGTCCACCCGGTAGGGCTCGTCGGCCCAGCCGAGCATGTTCGCCACGAGGTTGAGCGACTCCGAGGCGTTCTTCGTGAAGATCACCTCGTCGCGGCTGGGCGCGTTGATGAACTCCGCGACCTTGTCCCGCGCGCCCTCGTACAGCGCCGTGGCCTCCTCGGCGAGGACGTGCACGCCACGGTGGACGTTGGCGTTGTGCTGCTCGTAGTACTCGGAGAGCACGTCGAGCACCTGGCGCGGCGTCTGGGAGGTCGCCGCGTTGTCCAGGTACACGAGCTTCCTGCCGTCGTGGACGACGCGGTCCAGGATGGGGAAGTCCTTGCGCAGCGCCTCGGTGTCGAGGAGGCCCGGCAGCTGTGTCACGCGGATGCGCCACCCTTCGTGTACGCCTCGTAGCCCTCGGCCTCCAGCTTGTCGGCGAGCTCGGGGCCACCGGACTCGGCGATACGGCCGGCCGCGAAGACGTGGACGTGGTCGGGCTTGATGTAGCGCAGGATGCGCGTGTAGTGCGTGATCAGCAGGGTGCCGACCTCGCCGGTCTCGCGGACCCGGTTCACGCCCTCGGAGACGACGCGCAGGGCGTCGACGTCCAGACCGGAGTCGGTCTCGTCGAGGATGGCGACCTTCGGCCGGAGCAGCTCCAGCTGAAGGATCTCGTGACGCTTCTTCTCACCGCCGGAGAAGCCCTCGTTGACGTTGCGCTCGGCGAAGGAGGGGTCCATGTTGAGGCGCTCCATGGCCTCCTTGACCTCCTTGACCCAGGTGCGCAGCTTGGGGGCCTCGCCGCGGACGGCGGTGGCGGAGGTCCGCAGGAAGTTGGACACGGAGACGCCGGAGACCTCGACCGGGTACTGCATCGCGAGGAACAGGCCCGCGCGGGCGCGCTCGTCGACGGACATCTCCAGGACGTCCTCGCCGTCGAGGGTGACGGTGCCCGAGGTGATCGTGTACTTCGGGTGACCCGCGAGGGAGTAGGCGAGGGTCGACTTGCCCGAGCCGTTGGGGCCCATGATGGCGTGCGTCTCGCCCTGCTTCACGGTGAGGTCGACGCCCTTGAGGATCTCCTTCGTGGCGTTGTCGGCCTCGACGGTGACGTGCAGGTCTCGGATTTCAAGCGTTGCCATGGGTGCCTCAGGACTCCTGGGTGAGGGAGGCGCTTACGTCGACAAGGACGCTGCCCCCTTCGATCTTTACGGGGTATACGGGAACGGGGCGCGTCGCGGGCAGGCCGGACGGCTTGCCGGTGCGCAGGTCGAACGAGGAGCCGTGCAGCCAGCACTCGATCTGGCAGTCCTCGACCTCGCCCTCGGAGAGCGAGACGTTCGCGTGCGAGCAGATGTCGAAGATCGCGAAGACCTCGCCCTCGGTGTGCACGAGGGACACCGGCGTGCCGTCGAGTTCCACCCGCATCGGGGTGCCCTCCTCCAGCTCGCTCAGTGCGCACGCGCGTACGAAGGTGGTCATGCGACCGACGCCTCCAGCTCCTGTTCGATCCTGGCGATCAGGCGCTCCTCGATGTCCGCGACGCCGATCTGCTGGACCAGCTCGGCGAAGAAGCCGCGCACGACGAGGCGGCGGGCCTCGTGCCGCGGGATGCCGCGGGCCATCAGGTAGAAGAGCTGCTCGTCGTCGAAGCGGCCGGTGGTGCTCGCGTGCCCGGCGCCGACGATCTCGCCGGTCTCGATCTCCAGGTTCGGCACGGAGTCGACCCGGGCGCCGTCGGTCAGCACCAGGTTGCGGTTCATCTCGTAGGTCTCGGTGCCCTCGGCCCTGGCCTCGATCAGCACGTCGCCGATCCACACGGCGTGCGCCTGCTCGCCCTGGAGCGCGCCCTTGTAGACGACGTTCGACCTGCAGTGCGGGGTGTTGTGGTCGACCAGGAGGCGGTGCTCCTGGTGCTGGCCCGCGTCGGTGAAGTACAGGCCGAACAGCTCCGCCTCGCCGCCGGGACCCGCGTAGGTGACGCGCGGGTGCAGCCGTACGACGTCGCCGCCGAAGGTGACGACGACCGACTTGAAGGAGGCGTCGCGGCCGACGAGCGCGTTGTGCTGGGCCACGTGCACGGCCTTGTCGTCCCAGTCCTGCACGGAGACGACCGTCAGCCTGGCGCCGTCGCCGAGGACGTAGTCGACGTTGGCGGCCAGCACGGCGTCACCGGTGTGGTCGAGGACGACGACGGCCTCGGCGAACGCGCCGAGTTCGATGACCTGGTGGGCGAAGGCGGTGCCGCCCTCGCCGTGCACGGCGATGCGGACCGGCTCGGTGAGGACCGTCTCCCTGGGGACGGTGATCACACCGGCCTTCTCGAACGCGGAGTACGCCTGGGCGGCGACGCGGTCCACCGGGGTGCCCGCCCGGCCGATCCGGGCGTCGTCGCGGCCGACGGTCTCGACGGTGACGCCCTCGGGGGCCTGGACGTCGACCCGCACGCCGTCACCGGTGGCGGTCGCGGTGCCGTCGTGCAGCCCGCGCAGGCGCTCCAGCGGGGTGAACCGCCACTCCTCCTCGCGGCCGTGGGGGACGGGGAAGTCCGCCACGTCGAAGGACGGGGGCGCGCTCATGCGCGTGGCGACGGTCGACTCGGCGGCCACCGCGATCTGGCCCGCGGTGGTGGAGCCCACGGGTGGGGGTCCCCCCGCCCGAGCGGAGTTGGGGGTGGGGGAGTTTTGCGCCTCAGCCATGGCTGTCGGTCTGCTCTCTTTCCTGCGTCTGCGATCCTCGGCCCGCCCCGGAGGAGCGGGCCGCCTGCTGCGTCGGAGGCCGGGGCCTTATCCGACCGAACCTTCCATCTGCAGCTCGATCAGCCGGTTGAGCTCAAGGGCGTACTCCATGGGCAGCTCCTTCGCGATGGGCTCGACGAAGCCGCGCACGATCATCGCCATCGCCTCGAACTCGCTCAGACCACGGCTCATCAGGTAGAAGAGCTGGTCCTCGGAGACCTTGGAGACGGTCGCCTCGTGGCCCATGGACACGTCGTCCTCGCGGACGTCCACGTAGGGGTACGTGTCGGAGCGGGAGATGGTGTCGACGAGCAGCGCGTCGCACAGCACGTTCGACTTGGATCCGGCGGCGCCCTCACCGATCTCGACGAGACCGCGGTAGGACGTCCGGCCGCCGCCGCGGGCCACCGACTTGGAGACGATGTTGGACGAGGTGTTCGGCGCCATGTGGACCATCTTGGAGCCGGCGTCCTGGTGCTGGCCCTCGCCCGCGAAGGCGATGGACAGGGTCTCGCCCTTGGCGTGCTCGCCCATGAGGTAGACGGCCGGGTACTTCATCGTCACCTTGGAGCCGATGTTGCCGTCGATCCACTCCATGGTCGCGCCCTCGTAGGCGACGGCGCGCTTGGTGACCAGGTTGTAGACGTTGTTCGACCAGTTCTGGATGGTCGTGTAGCGGCAGCGGGCGCCCTTCTTGACGATGATCTCGACGACGGCGCTGTGCAGCGAGTCCGACTTGTAGATCGGGGCGGTGCAGCCCTCGACGTAGTGGACGTAGGCGTCCTCGTCGACGATGATCAGCGTCCGCTCGAACTGGCCCATGTTCTCCGTGTTGATACGGAAGTAGGCCTGGAGCGGGATCTCCACGTGCACGCCCTTCGGCACGTAGATGAAGGAGCCGCCGGACCACACGGCCGTGTTGAGCGCGGCGAACTTGTTGTCACCGGCGGGGATGACGGTGCCGAAGTACTCCTTGAAGAGCTCGGGGTGCTCCTTCAGGGCGGTGTCGGTGTCGAGGAAGATGACGCCCTGCTCCTCCAGGTCCTCGCGGATCTGGTGGTAGACGACCTCCGACTCGTACTGGGCGGCGACACCGGCGACCAGGCGCTGCTTCTCCGCCTCCGGGATGCCCAGCTTGTCGTAGGTGTTCTTGATGTCCTCGGGCAGCTCCTCCCAGGACGCCGCCTGCTTCTCCGTGGAGCGCACGAAGTACTTGATGTTGTCGAAGTCGATGCCCGACAGGTCCGAGCCCCAGTTCGGCATGGGCTTCTTCTCGAAGAGCCTGAGGCCCTTGAGGCGCAGCTTGGTCATCCACTCCGGCTCGGACTTCTTGCCGGAGATGTCGAGGACGACGTCCTCGTTCAGGCCGCGCTTCGCTGCGGCACCGGCCTCGTCGGAGTCGGCCCAGCCGTATTCGTACGTGCCCAGCCCTTCGAGCTCGGGGTGGGCAGTCTCCGTGGGGAGAGTCATGCGGGGTTCCTCCCGGCCGTGCGTGCAGATGCGTTGTCAGTGGTGTGGGAAATCTTCGGGATGAACGTCGTGCAGACGCCGTCGCCGTGCGCGATGGTGGCCAGCCGCTGGACGTGCGTTCCGAGCAGGTCGGCGAAGATCTCCGTCTCCGCCTCGCACAGCTGGGGGAACTGCTCCGCCACATGGGCCACCGGGCAGTGGTGCTGGCAGAGCTGCTCGCCTTTGCGGGGGAGGGGTGCGCTGCGCGCCGTCGCAGCGTACCCGTCCGCGCTGAGAGCCCTGGCGAGGGCCTCGGTGCGGCGGTCCGGACCGGCGGCCTCCATGGCCTCGCGGTACGCGCGTGCCTGCGACGCGATCCGGGCGCGGGCGAAGGCGGCGACCGCCTCGCTCCCGCCCTCGCGCTCGGCGATCCACTTCAGGGCGTCCGCGGCGAGCTTGTCGTAGGACTGGTCGAAGGCGTCGCGTCCGCAGTCGGTGAGCGCGAAGACCTTGGCGGGGCGTCCACGCGTGCGCGTGCCGTACACCCGCTGCTCGCGGGCCTCCACGACGTCGTCGGCGACGAGCGCGTCCAGGTGCCGGCGGACGGCGGCGTGGGTCAGGCCCAGCCGGCCGGCCAGCTCCGCGACGGTCGAGGGGCCGTGGTCCAGGACGGAGCGCGCGATCCGGTTGCGCGTGGAGCGCTCCCCGGTCGCGAACTCTTCCTGAGGGGCCCCCGCGGGGGTCTCCCGAGCCTCGCCGACGTTTTTCACAACGCCATTGTTGCGTAATTCTTCAGAGCCAGGCAAGCGGCGTCCGTCCGCCGCGACGGTGCCCTACGTCACTTAGGCATACCTAAGCTGACCTGCGGGAATGATCTCCGTGCGGTCTTCGGCCCGGCGGTGACCGGTCTCCGATCAGGTGTCGACCGGGCCTCGATCGGGCCTTGACCGGGATGCGACCGGGATGCGACCGGGGTTTGACCGATCAGCCCCATGGCGCCGCGAGGCGGACTCGGGAAGACTCCCCCGGCATGTCGACATCCCCTCCGACCGGCCCTCTCGTCACCCGGGACACCCTCGCCGCGCAGGTGCGCGACCTCGGGGTGCGCCCCGGTGAGACCCTGCTCGTGCACTCCTCGCTCAGCTCCATCGGCTGGGTCTGCGGAGGCGCCGTCGCGGTCGTCCGCGGACTGCTCGACGCACTCGGTCCGGACGGCACCCTCGTGGTGCCCGCCCATACCGGGGACCTCTCGGACCCGGCGCTGTGGACCCGTCCCGCGGTGCCCGAGGAGTGGTGGGCGCCGATCCGGGCGGCCATGCCCGCCTACGACCCCCGGATCACGCCCACGCGCGGGGTCGGCGTCGTCCCGGAGACCGTGCGGACCTGGCCCGGCGCCCTGCGCAGCGCGCATCCGCACACCTCGTTCGCCGCGATCGGCCCGCGCGCGGGGCGCGTCGTCGAGGGGCACGCGCCCGACTGCCGGCTCGGCGAGCGCAGCCCGCTGGCCCGGCTGGAGGAGCTGCACGCGCGCGTGCTGCTCCTCGGGACCGGCTACGACACCTGCACCGGCTTCCACCTGGCCGAGTACCGCATCCCCGCGCCGCTGGTGGAGCTGGGGCGGCCGGGGCCCGCGGGATGGGAGGTCCGCGCCGAGGTGTCCCTCACCTCCGAGCGCTTCGACGAGCTCGGCCACGACTTCGAACGGGACCGCCCGGTGCGGCGCGGGACGGTGGGCGCCGCCGAGGCACGGCTGTTCCCGCTGGCCGACGCCGTGGACTACGCGCGGCGGTGGCTGGAGATCCACCGGCCGCGCGCGGAGGAGATCTGAACCCGCCGCCGCGGGAGCGGCCCGCGGGGGAGGCGAACCCGGCCGTTCGGGGGACCCGCGGCCTTACCTAGACTCTTGGGCCATGCGAACTGAGCCCGTGCTCCAGGTCCAGGCCCTGGCGAAGCGGTACGGCGGCAAGACCGCGGTGGACGGCCTCGACCTGGTGGCCCACGCGGGCGTCACCGCCGTACTCGGACCCAACGGCGCGGGCAAGACGACCACGCTGGAGACCTGCGAGGGCTACCGGAAGCCGGACTCCGGCACGGTGCGCGTCCTGGGCCTCGACCCGGTGCGGCAGTCCCGCGCGCTGCGGCCCCGGATCGGCGTCATGCTCCAGTCCGGCGGGGTCTACTCGGGAGCGCGGGCCGACGAGATGCTGCGCCATGTCGCGAAGCTGCACGCGCACCCCCTGGACGTCGACGCCCTGATCGAGCGGCTCGGCCTCGGCGCCTGCGGCCGCACCGGCTACCGCCGGCTCTCCGGCGGCCAGCAGCAGCGGCTCGCGCTCGCCATGGCCGTCGTCGGCCGCCCGGAGCTGGTGTTCCTCGACGAGCCCAGCGCCGGCCTCGACCCGCAGGCCCGCCGCGCCACCTGGGACCTGGTGCGGGACCTGCGCACCGACGGCGTCTCCGTGATCCTCACCACCCACTCCATGGACGAGGCCGAGCAGCTCGCCGACGACGTCGCCATCATCGACGCCGGCCGGGTCATCGCCCACGGCACCCCCGAGGAGCTGTGCCGCGGCGGCGCCGAGAACACCCTGCGGTTCACCGGCCGCCCCGGCCTGGACGTAGCCTCGCTGCTCAAGGCGCTGCCCGCGGACTGCACGGCGGCGGAGCTGACGCCGGGCGCGTACCGGGTCGCCGGCAAGGTGGACCCGCAACTGCTCGCCACGGTGACGTCCTGGTGCGCGCAGCACGGCGTGATGCCGGACCGGATCTCGGTGGAGCGGCACACCCTGGAGGACGTGTTCCTCGAACTGACCGGCAAGGAGCTGCGCGCGTGACCACCGCTGGGACCTACACCCCGGAGCCGGGCGCCGCCCCGCTCCCCCGCATGATCGCGGCCCAGGCGGCGCTGGAGACGAGGATGCTGCTGCGCAACGGCGAGCAGCTGCTGCTGACGGTGGTGATCCCCGCCCTGCTGCTGGTGCTCTTCAGCTCGGTGGACATCGTCGACACGGGCGCGGGCGCGGCCGTCGACTTCCTCGCCCCCGGCATCCTGGCGCTGGCCGTGATGTCGACGGCGTTCACGGGGCAGGCCATCGCGACCGGGTTCGAACGCCGGTACGGCGTGCTGAAGCGGCTGGCGTCCTCGCCGCTGCCCCGCTGGGGCCTGATGACCGCGAAGACGCTGTCCGTGCTGGTGACCGAGGTCCTGCAGATCCTGCTGCTGACGGCGATCGCCTTCGCGCTGGGCTGGTCGCCGAAGGGCAGTCCGGCCGCCGTCGTCCTGCTGCTCCTGCTGGGCACGGCCGCCTTCTCCGGGCTCGGCCTGCTGATGGCGGGCACCCTGAAGGCCGAGGCCACCCTGGCCGCCGCCAACCTCGTCTTCCTGCTGCTGCTGGTCGGCGGCGGGGTGATCGTGCCGCTGGAGAAGTTCCCGCCCGCCGTCCAGGACGTCCTCGGGCTGCTCCCCGTCTCGGCGCTCTCCGGGGGCCTGCGGGACGTCCTCCAGCACGGCGCCGGCCTGCCCTGGGGCGACCTGGGCGTCCTGGCCGGCTGGGCACTCCTCGGACTGGGACTGGCCGGTGCGTTCTTCCGCTGGGAGTAACGGCCGTCCGGCCGGAACCGACCCTCGTGAAAGCGTGCACAAGCGGGCGCCTACGATAGGGCGCGTGCCCAACGTGACCCGCGCCGACGCCCTGGCCGCCGTGCGCAACCCGCTCGCCTTCATCGCCGCCCGCTGGACCCCGGACCCGAGGACGGTCCGGCGTGCGGCCCTGACCGCGCTCGTGATGTCGGTGGTCATCGTCGTCACCGGCGGCGCGGTGCGGCTGACCGGCTCCGGCCTCGGCTGCCCGACCTGGCCCAAGTGCACCTCCGACTCGCTCACGGCCACCCGGGAGATGGGCCTGCACGGCGTCATCGAGTTCGGCAACCGCCTGCTGACGTACGTCCTGTGCGCCGCGGTCGGCTGGGCGATCATCGCGGCGCGGGCCACGAAGCCGTACCGGCGCGGGCTGACCCGGCTGGGCTGGGCGCAGTTCTGGATCGTGATGAGCAACGCCCTGCTCGGCGGCGTCGTCGTGCTGGTCGGTCTCAACCCGTACACGGTGGCGGCGCACTTCGTGGTGTCGTCGGCGCTCATCGCGGTGGCGACCGTGATGTGGCAGCGCACCCGCGAGGGCGACGCGCCGGCCCGCCCGCTGGTCGGCAGGGCCGTCCAGCAGCTGGTGTGGGTCCTGGTCGGGGCGTCGGTGCTGCTGATCCTGGTCGGCACGGTCGTCACCGGGGCGGGCCCCCACGCCGGTGACTCCAGTGACGTCCCGCGCATGCCGGTGGACTGGGACGGCGTCAGCAAGCTGCACGCCGTGCTGGCCTGGATCGTGGTGACGCTCACGTTCGCCCTCTGGTTCGTCCTCAAGGCGGTCGACGCGCCGAAGGGCCCCGTCGACCGCACCCGCGACCTCTTCCTGGTCCTGCTCGCCCAGGGCGCCGTGGGCTACGTCCAGTACTTCACCGACGTCCCGCCGGTGCTGGTCGGCGTGCACATGTTCGGCTCGGCCCTGGTGTGGATCGCCACCCTGCGGGTCCTGCTCGCGATGCGGGAGCGGCCCGAGGCGACCGTCCCCGACCTGCCGGTTCAGGCACACGACTCCGCGAGCGCGTCGATCGCCGGTCCCAGGTAGCCGCGCGTCGTCCGGCCCCTGAGCACCGCCCACCCGGCGGCCGGGGCGCCCGTCAGTCCAGTGCGTACACCCGGCGGGCGTTGCCCGCCGCGACCATCCCGGCGACCCGCTGGGCGTCCGCGGGCGACCACGCGCCGTCGGCGACCCAGCCGCCGAGGACCCGGCCGAGGGCGTCGCGGAACAGCCGGGCGCCCACGACGTGCAGTTCGGGCAGGCCCTGGGCGCCGCTGGAGAAGAGGATCTTCCCGAAGGGGGCCAGCTCCAGGATCTCGGCGAGGATCGTGGCCGCGCGGGCGCCCGTGCGCACCAGGGCGGCGCCCGAGTCGGCGTAGACGTGCGGGAAGACCCCGGCCAGATGGGCGGCGTGCCGGTGGTACGGGTAGCCGTGCAGCAGGATCAGGTCGGTGCCGAGGCCGGCGGTGGCGCGGACGAAGTCGGTGAGCAGCACCGGGTCGGTGCGGTCGATGCGCAGGCCGGGCTCGCCCAGGCCCGCGTGCAGTTGCAGCGGCAGCCCGGAGGCCACCGCGATCCACAGGAGGTGCCGCAGCAGCACCGGGTCGCTGAGCTCGCCGCCGACGGCGCGGGCCGCGAGCCAGCGGCCGGCCGCGCCGCGCACCTCACCCGGCCCCGGCGGCTCGGGCGCGAGCGCCAGTCCGTGCCGGACGCCCGCGACGGAGGTGAAGGCGACGGCGCTCGCGGCGGCGCCGTGCACGGACTCGGCGAGGTTGGCGAGGAAGGACTCGACGGTGCCGGAGGTGTCGGCGACCTGTTCGGCGAGGAGTTCGAGGCGGACGATCTCGTGGGCCTCGGCGGAGCCGGTGGAGGCCATCTCCGGGGGTCCGGTGAGATCGCCGGGCAGCCCGGTGTCGATCAGATAGGTGGTGATGCCGCTGCCGCGCAGCAGGCGCCGGCCCGCCTCCAGGACACCGAGTTCACGGCGGCGGGCCAGATAGCGTGCGGGCGCGCAGTGCGCCTCCAGCCCGAGCAGCGGGGGGCACCAGCGGCGCACGGCGAACCCGGTCTGGGTGTCGAAGAGGGTGGTGCCCGGGGCCGGCGGGCCCTCGGTGCGGGCCAGCTGGGCCTCGAAGGTGCCGAGGCCCAGTTCGGCGCGCAGTACGCCGTGGCAGTACTGGTCCACGAGGGACGGCGTGTCGATCATCCGGGCTCCCCCGTGGGTGGACGCTGCGGTTGCTCTACACGTCCTAACGGGTGAACCGGCTCCTGGTGTTGCGTGCGGGGCAGGCGGTTCAGCCGCCGATCTGGATGCCCGCCATCCGCTTCCACTCGTACGCGCCCGTGGTCACCTTGGCGGCGAACTCGCCGTCGAAGGACTCGTGGACCGTGACGCCGGAGGCGGTGACCGCCCGTCGCGCGATCTCGTACGACGGCGCGACCAGGTCGCCCCAGCCGCCGTCCTCGCCGACGAGCACGATGCGGGCGCCGCGCTCACCGAGGTACGCGACCTGGGCCCCGGCACCGCCGTGTGCCTTCGCGAAGGCGCCGATCCGCCGGGCCAGCCGGGCCGCCCTGCGCTCGGCCTTGTCGTCGAGCTGCTGCGTGTCTGCCATGCCAGGGATGCTACTCACGGGTAGACCCGCGGGCGAGGCCGGGGCCGTGTGACGTGCGTCAGCTCAGGAACGGGTCCACGGCGACGGCGACGAAGAGCAGCGACACATAGGTGATGGACCAGTGGAACAGCCGCATCTCCTTGAGCTTGCCGCCCGCGGCCTCGGCCTTGGCGCGGTTCTGGAGCGCGTGCGCCTCCCAGAGCCACCAGCCGCCGGCCACCAGGGCGACCGACGTGTAGAACCAGCCGGTGTAGCCCAGCGGCGTCAGCAGCAGGGAGACGGCGACCATGACCCAGCTGTAGATCACGATCTGCTTGGCCACGGTCTTGTTGGAGGCGATCACGGGGAGCATCGGCACGCCCACGCGCGCGTAGTCCTCCTTCACCTTCATGGACAGCGGCCAGTAGTGCGGCGGGGTCCAGAAGAAAATCACCAGGAAGAGGATGACCGGCGCCCACGACAGCGAGCCGGTCACGGAGGACCAGCCGATGAGGACCGGCATGCAGCCCGCGATGCCGCCCCACACGATGTTCTGCGACGTACGCCGCTTGAGGATCATCGTGTAGACGACGACGTAGAAGAGGAGCGCGCCGAGGGCGAGCCAGGCACTCAGCCAGTTGACGGTGAGCCCGAACAGCAGGGTGGAGACGACCGCGAGGGAGATGCCGAAGGCCAGGCACTCCCGCGGGCTGACCATCCCGGTGACCAGCGGACGCTGGGAGGTGCGGTCCATCAGCGCGTCGATGTCGCGGTCGATGTACATGTTCAGCGCGTTGGCGCCGCCCGCCGAGAGGTAGCCGCCGACACAGGTGAGCAGGACCAGACCGAGGTCGGGCACCCCCCGCTGGGCGAGGAACATCACCGGAACGGTGGTGATGAGCAGCAGCTCGATGATCCGCGGCTTGGTCAGCGCCACGAAGCCCATGACCCGGGCCCCCACCGGCCGGCGGTTCGGGCTCCGGCTCGTCCCGGTCTCCCCCACTGCCCGCAGGTCGTGGGCGGTGCCCCCACCCGCTGGACGGGATTCAACGGCCGTCACGCACACCCCTGACAGAGACATCCCAGCAGGCCCCCCGTGTGAAGTCCCGGTAAAGGCCCGCGCGTACCACGCCACTCTAGACGTTGCCCAGACCCGGACATTCGCGGGGGTGGGGTCGTGTTGGAGGGCACCGTCCGACGGGCGCCCCGAAGCTCGGTTGAGCGCCCGGACGAGCGGCTCCGTATTCACCTGCCGACCGGGCAACGCCCCGGTCGGCAGGCACATCCCGAAGACACCCGGCAGTCTGGAACGAGTCGAAAAAACGCACGTACTTCCAGGGGTAGGCTCGACAGCGGCCGGCCGACGCCGAGTACGCCGGCAGCCGGTGGGCGTGTGCCCGTGACGCCGGCAACCGACATGTGGAGAGGAGCCCTGACCCAGGGTGAGCACCAAGCCGACCACCGCAGACCTCGAGTGGACCGAGTTGGACCAGAGGGCCGTCGACACCGCACGCGTCCTGGCCGCCGACGCCGTACAGAAGGTCGGCAACGGCCATCCGGGCACGGCGATGAGCCTGGCGCCCGCCGCCTACACCCTCTTCCAGAAGGTGATGCGGCACGACCCCGCGGACGCCGACTGGGTCGGGCGGGACCGCTTCGTGCTGTCCGCCGGCCATTCGTCCCTGACCCTCTACACCCAGCTGTACCTGGCCGGTTTCGGTCTGGAGCTGGACGACCTCAAGGCGTTCCGCACCTGGGGCTCGAAGACCCCCGGCCACCCCGAGTACGGCCACACCACCGGCGTCGAGACCACCACGGGCCCGCTCGGCCAGGGTGTCGCGAACGCCGTCGGCATGGCGATGGCCTCCCGCTACGAGCGCGGGCTGTTCGACCCGGAGGCCCCCGAGGGCACCTCCCCCTTCGACCACTTCGTCTACTGCGTCGCCGGTGACGGCTGCCTCCAGGAGGGCATCTCCGCCGAGGCGTCCTCGATGGCCGGCCACCAGCGGCTGGGCAACCTCATCCTGCTGTGGGACGACAACCACATCTCGATCGAGGGCGACACGGAGACGGCCGTCTCCGAGGACACCGTGAAGCGCTACGAGGCGTACGGCTGGCATGTGCAGCGCGTCGAGCCGCAGGCCGGCGGCGACCTGGACCCGGCCGCGATCCACGCCGCGGTCCTGCGCGCCCAGGAGGTCACGGACCGCCCGTCGTTCATCGCGATGCGCTCCATCATCGCCTGGCCCGCCCCGAACGCGCAGAACACCGAGGCCGCCCACGGCTCGGCGCTCGGCGACGACGAGGTCGCGGCCACCAAGCGCGTCCTGGGTTTCGACCCGGAGCGGACCTTCGAGGTCTCCGACGAGGTCATCGAGCACACCCGGCTCGCCCTGGACCGGGGGCAGGCCGCCCGCGCGGTGTGGGAGAAGTCCTACCAGCAGTGGCGGGACAACAACCCGGAGCGCGCCGCCGAGTACGACCGGGTCGCGCAGGGCGAACTGCCCGCGGGCTGGGAGGAGAAGGTCCCGGTCTTCGAGCCCGGCAAGGGCGTCGCGACGCGTGCCGCCTCCGGCAAGGTGCTCCAGGCGCTCGGCGCGGTCGTCCCGGAGCTGTGGGGCGGCTCCGCCGACCTCGCCGGCTCCAACAACACCACCATCGACAAGACGTCGTCGTTCCTCCCGGCGGACAACCCGCTGCCGGAGGCCGACCCGTACGGCCGCACGATCCACTTCGGCATCCGCGAGCACTCCATGGCCGCGGAGATGAACGGCATCGCGCTGCACGGAAACACCCGCATCTACGGCGGCACGTTCCTCGTGTTCTCCGACTACATGCGCAACGCCGTGCGGCTGTCCGCGCTGATGCACCTGCCGGTGACGTACGTCTGGACGCACGACTCCATCGGCCTCGGCGAGGACGGCCCCACCCACCAGCCGGTCGAGCACCTGGCCTCGCTGCGCGCGATCCCCGGGCTGAACGTGGTGCGCCCCGCCGACGCCAACGAGACGGCGATCGCCTGGCGCGAGATCCTGCGCCGCTGGACGAAGGTGTACGGCGAGGGCGCCCCGCACGGTCTGGCGCTGACCCGGCAGGGCGTGCCGACGTACGAGGCGAACGAGGGCGCCGTGCGCGGCGGTTACGTGCTGTTCGAGGCCGAGGGCGGGGAGCCGGAGCTGGTCCTGATCGCGACCGGCTCCGAGGTGCACGTGGCGGTCGAGGCGCGTGAGCTGCTCCAGGCGTCCGGTGTGCCGACCCGGGTGGTCTCCATGCCGTGCGTGGAGTGGTTCGAGGAGCAGGACCAGGGGTACCGGGACAGCGTCCTGCCGCCGTCGGTGAGGGCGCGGGTGGCCGTCGAGGCGGGCATCGGGCTCACCTGGCACAAGTACGTGGGAGACGCCGGCCGCATCGTTTCCCTGGAGCACTTCGGTGCTTCGGCCGACGGCAAGGTCCTCTTCCGGGAGTACGGCTTCACTGCCGACAACGTGGCCGCCGTCGCGCGGGAATCCCTCGCCGCGGCCCGGCGCTGACGCTCATACACGAGACGTAGGAGTTTGATTTTCCATGACAGACGCACTGAAGCGCCTCTCCGAGGAGGGCGTCGCGATCTGGCTGGACGACCTGTCGCGCCAGCGCATCACGTCCGGCAACCTCGCGGAGCTGATCGACCAGCAGCACGTCGTCGGCGTCACCACCAATCCGTCGATCTTCCAGAAGGCGATCAGCGGCGGTGACGGCTACGAGCAGCAGCTCGCCGACCTCGCCGTGCGCGGGGTCACGGTGGAGGAGGCGGTCCGCATGATCACCACGGCGGACGTCCGGGACGCCGCCGACATCCTGCGCCCGGTCTTCGACGCCACCGACGGCCAGGACGGCCGGGTGTCCATCGAGGTCGACCCGCGGCTCGCGCACAATACCCACGCGACCGTCGCCGAGGCCAAGCAGCTGGCCTGGCTGGTCGACCGGCCCAACACCCTCATCAAGATCCCGGCGACCAGGGCCGGCATCCCGGCGATCACCGAGGTGGTCGGCCTCGGCATCAGCGTCAACGTCACGCTGATCTTCTCGCTGGAGCGCTACCGCGAGGTCATGGACGCGTACCTCGCCGGTCTGGAGAAGGCCAGGGCCAGGGGACTGGACCTGTCGAAGATCCGTTCGGTGGCGTCCTTCTTCGTGTCCCGGGTGGACACCGAGATCGACAAGCGCATCGACGCGCTCGGCACCGACGAGGCCAAGGCGCTGCGCGGCAAGGCCGCCGTCGCCAACGCCCGGCTCGCCTACCAGGCGTACGAGGAGGTCTTCTCC
>NZ_AGBF01000078.1 GCF_000225525.1 Streptomyces zinciresistens K42
GGACCGGACATGCCGCACGAGAGCCAGGGGGCTCCGCCGCGGGGCGTCCCCGGCGGAGCCCCCTGGCTCTCGTGCGGCATGTCCGGTCCGCGGTCGGCGCTCCGGGCGGCGCCGCGGCGAACGCGGGCTCCGCGTCACGCCGCTCCGGACCGCGGCCGGCTGCGCTGAGCGTCTTCACGCCACGGGGCACCGGGCCGGTCGCGGCGCTCAGGGCCTACCGCGGCGCCCCGACCAGGGCTTCGGCCCCGGAGGGGCGGACGGACCGTACGGACCGGACGTCCTTGTCCGCGGCCCGGCGCGCGCAAACCATTGACAACGATGTCAGGTGCATGGTCTAGTCCGTTCCGTCCGGCCGGGTGCCACCGGCTCGCGCCGCGGCAGCCCGCCCCGCGCCGTCGCATGCCCGCACCCGGCCCGCTCCGCCCCCGTCCGGACGCCCCCGACCCGAGCAGCGCGCAAGAGGCCGGCCGAACACGGCCGCCCTGTACGTCACTTGGAGATCGCCTCTCCTGCCGTGCACCGCATGAGGGGTGAGGAACAGGAGACCGCCTCCATGCTCAGATCCCTGCACCGGCTGCGCCACCGCGCGGCGGCCGTGCTCACGGCACTGCTCGTCGCCGGCGGTGCCCTGGGTCCGGCGCCGGCCGCCGCCCGGGGCGCCGCGGACCCCGGCCGGCTCACCTCTCTGGTCAACCCGTTCATCGGCACCCAGAACTCCGGCAACACCTTCCCCGGCGCGAGCGCCCCCTTCGGCATGGTCCAGGTCAGCCCGGACACCGGCGGCCAGGGAGGGTACGACTACCAGCAGAACAAGATCCTCGGATTCAGCCAGACGCACCTGTCCGGGGTCGGCTGCTCCGTGATGGGCGAACTGCCGCTCATGCCGACGACCGGGGCCGTCGACAGCGTCGACGCCGACGACTACCGCTCGACGTTCTCGCACGACGACGAGGAGGCCGAACCCGGTTACTACCGCGTCGGGTTGAAGACGTACGGGATCAACGCGGAGCTGACCGCCACGCCCCGCACCGGATGGCAGCGCTACACCTTCCCCGCCACCGGCAGCGCCAACGTCATGTTCAACACGGGCCGGGCGAACCAGAAGGTGTTCGACTCGCAGGTCCGGGTCGTCGGCGACCGTACGGTGGAGGGCCGGATCGAGGCGGGCAACTTCTGCGCGGGCAAGGACCGGCACACCCTCTACTTCACCGCGACCTTCGACCGGCCGTTCACCACGGGCGGCACCTGGCGCGGGGACACCCCGTCCCCCGGTGGGCGCGAGGCGTCCGGCGCGGGCGGCAACGGCGCGTGGGTGACCTTCGACGCCGGCACCGACCGTGACGTCGTCGTGAAGGTGGGTCTCTCCTACACGAGCGTCGAGGGCGCCCGCAAGAACCTCCGGGCGGAGACCGGTGATTCCTACGACTTCGACGCCACCCGCGCCGCGCTGCGCTCCACCTGGGAGCAGAGACTCGGCGCGGTCCGGATCGAGGGCGGCCCGCCCGAACGGCAGCGCGCCTTCTACACCGCCCTCTACCATGCCCAGTTGCACCCGAACCTCGCAGGGGACGTCGACGGCCGGTACGCGGGCTTCGACGGCCGGACGCGGGTGGCCTCGGGCTACACGCCGTACCAGAACCTGTCGCTGTGGGACACCTACCGGCCGCAGAACCAACTGCTGCAGATGCTCCAGCCGAAGGTCGCCCGCGACGTCTCCCTCTCGGTGCTCGCGATCGGGCGGGACGGCGGCTGGCTGCCGCGCTGGTCCCTCGCCAACAGCGAGACCAACATCATGACCGGTGATCCCGTCACCCCGTTCCTGGTCGAGGCGTGGTCCAAGGGCCTGCTCGCGGGATACGAGCGGGAGGCGTACGCGCTGCTGCGCAGGAACGCGACGCGCACACCGCCCGCCGACTCCCCCTTCAACGGCCGTGCGGGGGTGGTCCCTTACCAGGAGCGCGGCTACATACCCAGTGGGCTTCAGCTGGGCAGGGACTGCGCGGACAAGGGCGGCGACAACGACTGCCGCCAGCCGGCCTCGGCGACACTGGAGTACGCGCTGGCCGACGCGTCGCTGGCGCTGATGGCCAGGGGGCTGGGACGCCGGGCGGACGCCCGGCTGTTCGCCTCGCGCGGGCAGTACTACCGCAACCTGTGGGACTCCTCGATCGGGCAGTTCCGGCCCCGCACGACCGAGGGCACCTGGCTCACACCGTACGACCCGGTCGCGGCGGGCCACCAGTTCCACGAGGGCGGCGCCTACCAGTACCAGTGGCTGGCGCCCCAGGACCCCGCCGGGCTCGTCTCCCTCATGGGCGGCAGACGCGCCGCCGAGAAACGGCTCGACGCCTTCTTCGCCTACGACGGACTCCTCACCGACCCCGCGAGGACCGCCCGCGAGGACTGGATCGCGGCGCCCTACGACTACTACGGCAAACCCACCTACAACCCCAACAACGAGCCCGATCTGCACGCCCCGTACATGTATCTGTGGGCGGGCGCGCCCGCGAAGACGGCCACCGTCGTCCGGGCGGCGATGACGCTCTTCACCGACGGGCCCGACGGCATGACGGGCAACGACGACCTGGGCACCATGTCCGCCTGGTACGTCTTCTCCTCGCTCGGCCTGTACCCGACGACCAGCGGCGGCGACTTCCTCGCCGTGTCCAGCCCGCAGTTCCCGCGGGCCACCCTCCGCATCGGCGCCTGGGGCCGGGAGCAGGGCGGCACCCTGACCGTCGCGGCCCCCGGCACCAGCGACAGCCGGCGCTATGTGCAGAGCGCCTCGTTCAACGGGCGTGACCTGCGCGCCACTTGGCTGGACTGGGACGCCGTCGCCCGGGGCGGTGACCTCGCCTTCCGGACGGGCGACGAGCCGAGCGCCTGGGGAACCCGCAGGGCCGACCAGCCCCCGTCCGCGGGCCGCGCACCGGCCGACTCCCGCCGCAGCCTCGACGCCTCGCTGCGCACCGGCTCCGACGTCGTGCCGACGTCCGGCGAACCGCAGCGCGTCCGGCTGCGGTGGGACGTGCTGGGGCAGTCACCGGGCAGCATGAGGGTGACGACGACGGCGCGCACCCCCGAGGGCTGGAGCGCGAGGACGCCGAAGCCCTTCACCCTCGCCTCCGGCCGCCTTCCCCTCCAGCGGACCCGGACGGTGGAGGTCACGGTGCCGGCCGGCACCGGGCCGGGCTCGTACACCGTGCGTCTCACGGCCGCCGCGAAGGGCGTCGCACCCGTGGAGCGCACCGCGACCGTCGAGGTCCGCACGGCGGCCCGCTGCGCGGTGAACGCGGGCCGGCAGTGCGCGGTGGACCTCAGGGGCGAGGCGAACCACGACGGGACCGCCACGGTCGCGGCCTCCGGCGAGGGCGACTTCGACGGGGGCGGGTGGAGTTACGACGGCGCCCTGCTCCCGGCGGCGGGCCCGGTCACCTGGGGCGGCGTCACCTACGCCGCCCCCGAACCGGCGGGCGGGGCCGCGAACTTCGTCGAGGCCCGCGGCCAGTCGGCGCTGCTGCCGGAGGGCTCCTACGGAAGTCTGCGTCTGGTCGCCGCGTCCCACCACGGCCCGGTCACCACCGCCCTCACCGTCCGCTACACCGACGGCAGCACGGACGAACTGCCGGTGACCGTGGGCGACTGGGCCGGTGCGGCGCCCCAAGGCAGCACCGTGGCACTGGAGATGCCGCACCGGATCAAACGCGGGCAGGGCGTCGACGGCCCGCCGGTGCGCCTGTTCGGCTCCTCCGTGACGCTCGACGCGACCAAGACGGTCCGCTCCCTCAGCCTGCGCAACGACCCGCGCGTCCAGGTGTACGCCCTCACGCTCACCTGACGCGGGGCGGTACGGAATCCCGCCCCGGGGAGCCGTGTTCCACGGCTCCCCGGGGCTTGTCACGGTGTTCCGGACGGCGGTGGGGCGGTCGTGATCCGGGGGGTCAGGGCGGCGGGGAGCACGGTGGTCTCCGGGACGTCGTCGCGGCCGGCGAGTTTGGCCATCAGGAGTTCCACCGCGCGGGTGCCGATCTCGGACGAGGGGATCGAGACGGACGTGATGGGCACCGCCGCCTGCTCCGCCGTCTCGTCGGGACAGATCGCGGCCACCGACACGTCCTCCGGCACCCGCAGCCCCATGGCCTGGAAGGCGGCGATCAGGGGCTGGGTGATGGGCTCGTTGTGGATGACGACCCCGGACAGTCCCGGCTGCTCGTGCAGCAGTTGCTCGGCCATGGCCCGCGCCGCCGCCGGTGTCTCCGGGCAGGGGTGCACGGACGCGCTCAGGCCCAGCCGGCCGGCGGCGGCCGTGAACCCGGCGGCCACCCGGCGCGCGAAGCCGGTTCCGCGGACGTACACCTCGGGGGGTGAGCCCACGAGGGCCAGGGTGCGGTGGCCGAGTGCGGCGAGGTGCTCCACGCACGCCTCGCCGGCGCCCGCGAAGTCCAGGTCGACGCAGGTCAGTCCGGCGGGCTCGGAGGGGAAGCCGATCAGCACGCACGGCCGGTCCAGGGTGCGCAGCAGCGGCAGCCGCCGGTCCTCCATCTCGACGTCCATGACGACGAAGGCGTCCGCCATGGCGCTGCGGGCGACCCGCTCGATGCCCTCCTCGCCCTCGTTCTGGGTGAGGAGGAGGACGTCGTGGTCGTGCTCGCGCGCGGCCGTCAGGACGGAGGTGACGAACTGCATGACGACGGGCAGGTGGATGCCCTTGCGCAGGGGCAGGACCAGGCCGATCACCTGCGACCTGCCGTTGGCCAGGGACCGGGCGCCCGCGTGCGGCCGGTAGCCCAGTTCACGGATGCTGTCCTCGATGCGCCGCCGTGTCTCCGGCGAGATCGGCCGCTTGCCGCTGAGGGCGTAGCTGACGGTGCTGGGCGACACGTTGGCGTGCCGGGCGACATCAGTGATCTTGACCATGCGCCTACTTTCCCCGATCTGCCCGCCCCGCGGAACCTTCCTCATGGGCCCGCGAGTCCCAGGGTGAGGACGGCGGTTCCGGCCGCGGCGCGCGCGCAGGGGCCGCCGGCGACGTCCACGCCCCACGGCAGGGAGGCGTCGGAGGTCTCGGCCCGCAGCACGGGGCCCTCGCGTGAGACGGTGATCTCGGCCGCGGCCGTGCCGTCCCCGCGGGGGATCCGCACGGTGGTCCGGGAGCCGTCCGCCGGCTCGAAGACCCGGACGGTCACGTCGTCCGCCCACACGGAGTCGGGGCGGTCGTCGGCCGCGCCGACCGGGATCGCCGAGCCGGGCCGGGCCAGCAGCGGGAGGCTGAGGTGGTCGTGGGTCTCGCGCACCCAGCGGGGGCCGGTGACCCTCGCGCCGGTCGTGAAGTGGGTCCAGGTGCCCTCCGGGACGTAGTACGACACCTCGCCGTCCTCGGAGAACACGGGCGCGACGAGGAGGTCCCCGCCGAGCATGTACTGGCGTTCCAGCGGCGCGCAGGCCGGGTCGTCGGGGAACTCCAGGACCATGGCCCGCATCATCGGCACGCCCTCGGTGTGGGCCTGGTGGGCGGCGTCGTAGAGGTAGGGCATGAGGCGCAGCTTGAGGCGGGTGAAGTGGCGCAGGACGTCGACGGCCTCCTCGTCGAAGAGCCAGGGCACGCGGTAGGAGGAGGAGCCGTGCAGGCGGCTGTGCGAGGAGAGCATGCCGAAGGCGGTCCAGCGTTTGAACAGTCCGGCGTCCGGGAGTCCTTCGAAGCCGCCGATGTCGTGGCTCCAGTAGCCGAAGCCGGTGAGGCCCAGGGAGAGTCCGCCGCGCAGGGACTCGGCCATGGACTCGTAGGTGGACTCGCAGTCGCCGCCCCAGTGCACGGGGAACTGCTGGCCGCCGGCCGTGGCGGAGCGGGCGAAGAGCACCGCCTCGCCCTCGCCGCGGTGCTTGCGCAGGACGTCGAAGACCGTCTGGTTGTAGAGCTGCGTGTAGTAGTTGTGCATGCGCTCCGGGTCGGAGCCGTCGGACCAGGCGACGTCGGTGGGGACGCGTTCGCCGAAGTCCGTCTTGAAGCAGTCGACGCCCATGTCGAGGAGGGCTTCGAGCTTGGCGGCGTACCAGGCGCGGGCGTCGGGGCTGGTGAAGTCGACGAGAGCCATGCCGGGTTGCCACAGGTCCCACTGCCACACGCCGCCGTCCGGGCGCCTCAGGAGGTGTCCTGCGGCCCTGCCCTCGGCGAACAGCGGGGAGCGCTGGGCGATGTAGGGGTTGATCCACACGCAGATGTGCAGGCCGCGCTCCTTGAGGCGGCGCAGCATCCCCTCGGGGTCGGGGAAGACGCGCGGATCCCACTCGAAGTCGCACCAGTTGAACTCGCGCATCCAGAAGCAGTCGAAGTGGAAGGCCGACAGGGGCAGTTCGCGCGCGGCCATCCCCTCGACGAAGCCGGTGACGGTCTGTTCGTCGTAGGAGGTGGTGAAGGAGGTGGTCAGCCACAGGCCGAACGACCAGGCGGGCGGGAGCGCGGGCCGGCCGGTGAGCGCGGTGTACTTGCGCAGGACGTCCTTCGGCGTGGGGCCGTGGATGACGTAGTACTGCAACTGCTGGCGCTCGGCGCTGAACTGGACGCGCGAGACCTGTTCGGAGGCGACCTCGAAGGAGACCCGGCCGGGGTCGTCGACGAAGACGCCGTAGCCTGCGTCGGTGAGGTAGAACGGGACGTTCTTGTACGACTGTTCGCTGCTGGTGCCGCCGTCGGCGTTCCAGATGTCGACGCTCTGGCCGTTCCTGACCAGCGGGCCGAAGCGTTCGCCGAGTCCGTAGACGGACGTGCCGACGTTCAGCCGGAGCTGCTCTCTGATGTGGTGCTCGCCTTCGGCCGTCTCCATCAGCGCCATGGCCTTGACGTCGCTGCTGGTCAGGGTGCGTTCGCCGGCCCGGAACTCCATCCGCCACCCGCCGTCGAGGCGGAAGCGGACGCTGAGGTCGCCGGAGGTGAGGACCGCGTGCCGCTCGTCGACGCTCACGTCGGGCCCGTGCGGCTCGTGGTGGAGCGCGAAGTGCGGTCCGGTCTCGACGCCGCCCTCGAAGTGGGAGATGCGCACACCGATGACGCCGGGCATCGGAGCGGTGCAGTCGATGGTGAGGAGGGGGCCCTTGAGCAGGTCGCCCCGGTGCCGGATGTGCTGGGTGGGTGCGTGTACCCGCAGGGTTCCGGGGCCGGGGACGGCATCGAGGACCTCGGCCGGATACGCCGCCCTGACTCCTTCGCGCAGCAGCCAGTACCCGTCGGTGAACTTCATGGTCGGTGCCTTTCCCGGTGGGCGGCCACCGGCGTGCTCGGTACGTGTGGGAGGCGGAGCGGTCGCGGGGCGTCGGTGGGCGGGAGCCGCCGGCCGGGGCCCGCGGGTGCGGTGGGCCGGGCGCGGGCACGCGGGGCCGGGAGCAGGTGCGGCGCGCCGGGGTCCGGTGCGGCGCACGGGTGCAAGTGCGGTGCGCCGGGCGCCCGTTCGGCGGGTCGGGCGTGGATCACTTCACGGCGCCGACGGCGATGCCCCGGGTCAGGGTGCGCTGGAAGAGCAGGAAGAAGACGAGGGCGGGCAGGGCGCCCAGCAGGCCGGCCGCGTTGGTCATCGTCGCGTCCATCAGGCGCTGGCCCTGGAGGACGCCGAGCGCCACGGAGACGGTCTGGTTGTCGTTCGACGGCAGCATGACCAGGGGCAGCAGGAACTCGTTCCAGGTCCAGATGAAGAAGAACACCAGCAGCACGCCCAGCGTCGGGCGGCTGACCGGGACCACCATGCGCCACAGGATCTGCCAGGTGCCCGCGCCGTCGATCCTGGCGGCCTCGATGATCTCCTTCGGGAAGGCCGCGAGCACCGAGGACAGCAGGTACGTGCCGAAGGCGGCCTGCACGACGCTGAAGACGATGACGAGGCTCAGCCTGGTGTCGTACAGCCCCACCTGCTTGGACAGGTAGTACAGCGGGTAGACCAGGGCCTCCTGGGGCAGCACGTTGGCCAGGACGAAGAAGGCGAGGAAGTACGCCTTGCCCCTGATCCTCCCGATGCCGATCGCGTACGCGTTGAACAGCGAGAGCAGGACCCCGAACACCGCGACGGAGCCGGAGATCACGAGCGAGTTCAGCAGGGTGTTGCCGAAGTCGACCCGGGTCCAGAAGTCCGTCAGGCCGTTCAGGTAGAGGCCGCGGGGCAGCGACAGCGGGCCGTTGGCCGAGTACTCGGCGGGCGACTTCAGCGCGTTGACGAGCACGATCAGGAGCGGCAGGACCATGAAGGCCGCGCCGAGGATCATCGCCGTCAGCACCGGAAAGCGCTTGAGCGCGTTCACTGTGCGGCCTCCGATCGGGTCTGGAAGCGCAGTCCGATCGTGGTCAGCGCGAGGATGATGAGGGTGAGGACGGTCGCGATGGCCGAGCCGTAGCCGACGTCGGTCTTCTCGAAGAACGTCGAGAAGGAGAAGTAGGACGGCACGATGGTGGCGTCGGCGGGGCCGCCCTTGGTGAGGACGTAGACCGCGCCGAAGACCTTCAGGGCCGCGATGGTGCACCAGAGCATCACCACGTGGATCTCGGGGCGGATCTGAGGCAGCGTCACGTGCCAGAAGCGCTGCCACCAGTTCGCGCCGTCGAGTTCGGCCGCCTCGTGGAGCGAGGGATCGGCCCGCTGGAGTCCCGCCATGAAGATGACGACGGGAAAGCCCAGTTGCACCCAGACCATGACGGCCATCACGCTGTAGAGCGCGAACTTCGGGTCGCCCAGCCAGTCCTGCTGGAGCGATCCCAGGCCGACCGCCTTCAGCAGTTCGTTGAGCGAGCCGTTCTCGGGGGCGAGGATCCAGCTCCAGACGATGCCCGCGACGGTGATGGGCAGGACCTGGGGCAGGTAGAAGCAGGCGCGCAGCACACTGGCCAGCCTCGATCCGAAGTGCTGGGCGATGTAGTCGAAGAGCGCGGCGGCCACCACCAGGCCGACGGCGGTGGGGATCACCGCCATCGCCAGGACCATGGACACGCTGTGCTGGAAGGACTCCCAGAACCGCGAGTCCTTCATCAGCGCCCGGTAGTTCGCGAGCCCCGTCCAGGTGGGCGAGCCGACGCCCTGCCAGCGCGTGAAGCTGACGTAGACGTTCATCGCGAACGGCACGATCACGACGGCCAGGAAGGCGAGGACACCCGGGATCAGGTACAGCGCGTAGGGGTTGCGCAGCCTCAGGGGTCGGGCACTCATGACGTGGGCGCACCCGCGTCGTACGCCTTCTGCAGTTCGTCGAGGACGGCCTCGGGGCTCGCGCTGCCGGTGATCAGCTTCTGGGTGGCAGAGACCAGCACGTCGTAGAAGCCGGGGACCGGCCAGTCCGGGTAGAAGGCGAGTCCGTCCTGGGACGAGACCTTGTTGAAGTTCTCGATCAGCTCCTTGGAGCTGGGGTCCGTGATCGCCGAGGGTTCGGCCGCGACGGGCACGCCGCCGTTGTTGCCGAGCGTGTTCTGGATGCCCTTCTTCATCGTGATGTCGATGAAGTCGTAGGCCAGTTGCTTGTTCTTGGCGTTCTTCGGGACGACCCACAGGTTGCCGCCGGAGCCGAGGGTCATCTTGGAGCCGGGGAAGAGGAACGAGCCCCACTTGAACTTGTTCTCGTCGCGGAAGCGGCCGTACCACCAGCTGCCCGAGAAGAAGATCGGGGACTTGCCGCTGATGAAGGAGACGCCGGCGTCCTCGGCCTTGGCGCCGCTGCTCGTCTTCGCGATGTAGCCCTTCTTCACCCAGTCCGAGAGGGTGTTGGCGGCGTACGTCCAGGCGGGGTCGCGGAAGTCGGCCTTGCCCTTGTAGAGCTCGAAGGCGTCGACCCAGCCGCGGTCCGCCTTGGTCAGGGCGAGCTGGTACAGGTACTGGTGGGCCGGGTACTCGGCGCCGCCGTTGGCGAGCGGGGTGATGCCCTTGGCCTTGAAGGCGGCGAGGGCCTGCTCGAACTCGGCGAACGTGGAGGGGACTTGGACGCCGTTCTTCGCGAAGAGGTCCTTGTTGTAGTAGACCATCGTGTACTCGCCGAAGTTCGGGACGCCGTACCAGTTGCCGGAGCCCATGACGCCCCGGGCGTCGTAGCGGCTGGTGGTGGTGACGCTCGGGCTGAGCAGCTTGTCCCAGCCGTACTTGGTGACCTGCGGCGTGAGGTCGGTGAGCAGGCCCTGCTTGGCCAGCAGTCCGGCCGTGGCGTTGCCCTTGTTGTACTCCATGACGTCAGGGGCGTTGCCGGAGTTGAGCACCATCGAGGCGGTCTTCTGGATCTGCTCGAAGCCCTTCGCCTCGAACTCGACCTTGACGCCCGGGTGGGTCTTCTTGAACTCCTTGATCGCCTGGTCCCAGGCGACGCCCATGGCGCTGTTGGGGGCTTCGTAGTGCCAGAGCTTCAGCGTCTTGCCGTCGCCCTGCGCACCGCCGTCCGAGCTCCCGCACGACGTGATGAGCAAGGCGCCCACCATGGCAGCTGCTGTCAGAGTCAGCGGTCTGCGCACCTTCGACATTGAAGTGACCTCCACCTGGGCCGGACGGGACGAAACGCGCCGTCGAATCGATTCGACATGAGCGCGTCGAAGCGCTTCGACGGAGGACCGTATGCAGCGGGGCCCGCTACGTCAATGGCGTTCACACATCATCCGGCGGCCATCTGCGGGCGATCTCACGGCAGGGCGGAGCGTGCACGGCGAAGTCCCGGTGAGGGGGTTGGGCGGCTCGCGGCGCGAGCGGCACGCCGAGGTCACCGGACGCCTCAGGCGCCACGGGGGCCGCCGCCGCAGGCACGGAACGGTAACAAAGCGACAATCGGATGTAGTCGACCGACTGCGCACCGTAGCATCTCAGTCTCCGGGGCTCGGTGTCCGAAGTCCCGCGGGGGCAGGGGGCGTTGTGACATTCCGTTCGGGGGCGCGCGTGCGGTTCGCCCGTGTGGCGAGAGCCTGCGTGTGCGTGGGGGTACTCGGAGGAGCACTGCTGACCGGCTGTTCGGACGGCGGGTCGCCCGGCGGTGGAGCGTCGCGGAGCCCGTCCGTCACCGCGGCGGAGCAGTCGGCACCGTCGCCCACGGCCACCGGGTCCGCCTCCGAGCCGACCCGGTCGGCGGTGGCCGAGACCGGGGGGCCGCCGTCCTCGGCCGCCGAGGACGACACCGCGCCGGGCGGGCCGGACGGCGCCTCCGCGCTGTGGGGGAAGCAGTACAGCGGGACGGCGAAGGTCACCGTCGACGTGTACGACTACTGCAGCGCCGACGGTTCACGGCAGTTCGCGGGCACCAGGACGTACTCCATGGATGCCACGCTGGACCTCGGAAGCCCGCGCACCGGCGGAGGCGCGACCGAGTCCAACCCGTTCTCCCTGCTCCTCGCGGTGGGTCAGCCCTCGCAGACGGGCGCGGTGTCGTTCCAGTCGTCGGCCGTCGCCGTCACCTCGGGCCAGGACCTGGCGGGCAACCCGCGCGACCCGAACCTGCTGCTCACGTACTGGCAGTTGGAGTGGAACGAGGGCAACCTGAGCGGACGGCTCAGCGACCCCAACTCCCAGCAGGCCGTCACCCTGAACCTGCTCAACTGGCCCCGGCTCGTCGTGGCCTGCCGTTCCGACCTCGGTGAACTGCCGGGCGGATTCCCGCGTGCCGTGGCCGAGGGCACGACGCTCGACGGAGACCTCGACGGCAGCAGCGCGTCCCTGACGGCGCGCGGCAGCACCGGCGACGGCCAGGTGGAGTTCCGCTTCGAGTTCACGGGTTCCTGACCCTACTTCACGGATTCCTGCCCATACGGGTCTTTCGGACGCGCGGGGGGGTGGAGGCCCTTGGCCGGGGGCGCGGGTGACGCGGGTGACGCGGGTGACGCGGGTGACGCGGGTGACGCGGGTGACGCGGCACAGTAGACGCGCCCGGCACGACGGCGCCGAAGGCTGGTCCGGGGCGCGGGCTTGAGGGGAGGCGGCGGGCACCGCAGTCGTCCTGGAGGGTGGCCGCCCGGCCGACGCGGTGGTCCGACTGCCTCGCAGTGCGGGGGCCGACCCGTAGGGAGGATCACGGCGGAGCGTCCCTCCTGGCCGTGTCGCGGCACACTGTCGCGCGGGCGGTCCCGGCGCACGGGGTGATCTCGTGGAGGCGGTGGGAGGTTGAGGGGCCCGGTGCCTTCAGGGCTCGTCCGTCCCTCCCCCGGGCCGCGCGGGGATGCGGCGGTGGACGTCCTCCAGGAGGCGGCGCATCGCGCTGTCGAAGAGTTCGGCCTGGTGCTCGCCGAGGAACGCGGTGTGCCCGAACGTCTCCAGGACGACCATGCCGTGCATGTGTCCCCACGCTCCGAGGAGGAGTGCGGTCGCCGGGGGCGGCAGGGCCTGCGGGTCGTGCGCGGAGAGGAGTTCCAGGTGTGCGCTCAGGCCGGGCGAGAGCAACCCGGCGTCGGTGGCGGTCAGCTGGGCCGTGGTGAAGCCGTCGAACATCTCGCGCGCGAAGGCGTCGCTGATGCGCCGCATCGCGCGGGTGGTGGGGCCCTCGGGAGGTGCCGCGTAGTGGCGCAGCGGTGCGCCGTAGAGGAGTTGGAACCGCTCCCGGTGGGTGACGGCCCAGCGGCGGTAGCCCGCGGTGGCGGTCAGGAACCGCGCCTCGGCCGGTTCGTGCGCCGCCGCGTCGGTGGCCGCCGTCACGGCGTCGGCAAGGTCGTCGTACGCCTTGGCGACGAGGACCGTGATGAGGGCGTCCCGGTTCGGGAAGTAGTGGTAGAGGGCCTGCACGGTCATGCCGAGGTCCCGGGCGACCGCGCGCAGGGACAGGGCGTGCAGCCCGTGCCCGGCGAGGTGGCGCTCCGCGGCGTCCACGATCTCCCGGACGGCCACGGCCCGGCGCCGCTCCCGCAGGGAGAGGGGGGACCCGGGGGCCGGCGCACAGGCGTCCGCGGACATGCGGCACTCCTCGACTGGTGAGCGGAGGCGGCCTCCTCGCTCGCCCCGATTGCCTTGAGACTAGCGGCTGTTCGGCAAAACTGACAGTGTCAGATAAATCTCCTTCTACTAAACAGGGCGACGGCTCACTAGCGTCGTTCCCGGCGACGACGGGCGCGGCGCCGCCCCTCCCGGCCCGGCCGGGAGACTTCCGCGGCGGATCGCGCCGGCCGGGCGCGCCGCACCCCCTCCCCGCATTCCACCTCGCAGAAGGTTCTGAAGGAGATCACCTCGTGTTCGAACGCATGTCCGATCTAGCGATTCGCCGGTCCCGGCTCGTCCTGGTCGTCGCCGCCCTGGCCGTGGCCCTGATGGGCGTGATGGGTGCGGGCGCCTTCGACAAGCTGCTCGGCGGCGGCTTCGACGACCCCTCGTCCGACTCCACCCGCGCGGCAGCGGTCGTCGACGAGAAGTTCGGCGGCGGCACCAACCTCGTCCTGCTGGTCCGCCCCTCGGACGGCCGCGCCGACGCGCCCGCCGCCCGCGCGAGCGGCAGCGCCCTCGTCGCCGACCTCAGGAAGGAGAAGCGGCTCGGCAACGTCGTCTCCTACTGGGAGACGAACAGCCCCGACCTGCTCTCCGGGGACGGCCGCGAGGCCATGGTGCTCGCCAATGTGCGCGGCGACACCACGCAGCAGCGCGAGAACGCCCGCGCCGTCCTCGACACCTACGGCGGCACCTACGAGGGCGGCCTCACCGTACGGGCCGGAGGGGGCGCCGCGGTCGGTGCCGACCTGTCCCAGCAGGTGGTCGACGACCTGATCCTCGCCGAGGCGATCGCCGTACCGCTGACCCTCGTCCTGCTCCTGTTCGTCTTCGGCAGCGTGGTGGCGGCCCTGCTGCCGCTGGCCATCGCGGTCATCGCCATCATCGGCTCGTTCGCGCAGCTGTATCTGCTCGGCAGCGTCACCGAGGTCGCCGACACCGCGACCAACCTCACCACCGCCCTCGGGCTCGGACTGGGCATCGACTACGCCCTGTTGATGGTCAGCCGCTTCCGCGAGCAGCTCGCCGCCGGGGCGGGCGTGGACGAGGCCGTGCGGCGCACGGTCCACACCGCGGGCCGCACGGTCGCCTTCTCGGCCGCGACGGTGGCCGCGGCGCTGGCGGCGCTGCTGGTGTTCCCGCAGTACTTCCTGCGCTCGTTCGGCTTCGCCGGGGTCGGCGTCGTCGCCATCGCCGCCCTGAGCACCCTGTTCGTGATGCCGGCCCTGCTCAAGGTCCTGGGCCACCGCGTCAACAGCGGACGGCTGCCGTGGGCCCTGCCTAAGGGCGCCGACAGCCGGGGGCCGCTGTGGGGACGGCTGGCCCGCACCGTCATGCGCCGCCCCGCGCTCACGGCGCTCCCGGTGCTCGCCGTCCTCCTGCTCGCCGCGAGTCCCCTGCTCGGCATCACCTTCGGCACGCCGGACGAGCGGGTCCTGCCCGAGGACGCCCAGAGCCGGCAGGTCGCGCAGGTGCTGCGGGACGACTTCGGCGGCAGCCAGGACTCGGCGCTCGACATCGCCATCGAACAGCCCGTGGCCCAGGGCCCGTTGGCGGCCTACGCCGGACGGCTTGCCGCGCTCGGCGGCGTGGAGCGCGTCGAGACGAGCGCGGGGACCCACACCCGGGGCCGGTCCGCGCCGGCCGGTCCGGCCGACCCCGCGCTCGGTCGTCCCGACGCGCAGCGCGTCCGGGTGGTGAGCACGCTGACGCCCAAGTCGGACGCCGCGCAGGAACTGGTCGCGCAGGTACGGTCCGTCACCCCGCCGCCCGGCACGGACCCGCTGGTCGGAGGCACCGACGCGGTACTCGTCGACGCCAAGTCGTCCATCGCCGACCGGCTCCCCCTGGCCGTCGCCCTGGTCGTCCTGACCACCTTCGTCCTGCTCTTCCTGTTCACCGGAAGCGTCGTCCAGCCGCTGCGCGCCCTGCTCCTCAACCTGGTCAGCCTGGGAGCCACCCTCGGCGTGATGACCTGGATCTTCCAGGACGGCGCCCTGTCCTCGGTGCTCGGCTTCACCCCCCAGCCGATGGAAGTCGCCATGACGGTGCTGATGTTCTGCATCGCCTTCGGCCTGTCCATGGACTACGAGGTCTTCGTCACCAGCCGCATCAAGGAACTCCACGACCAGGGCGCCGACGACGAGAGCGCCGTCGTCGACGGGCTCGGGCACACCGGGCGCATCGTCAGCGCCGCCGCGTTCCTGCTCGCCGTCAGCTTCTTCGCCTTCGGCACCGCCCAGCTCAGCTTCATGCAGATGTTCGGGCTCGGCAGCGGACTCGCCGTGCTCCTGGACGCCCTCGCCGTACGCGGCGTCCTCGTCCCCGCCGCCATGCGGCTCCTGGGCCGCACGGCCTGGTACGCGCCCGGCTTCCTCCGCCGGTTCCACGCGCGCCACGGGCTCAGCGAGGGCGGCCCCGAACCGCTCGCCGCACCGGGAGCCGCCGGCGCGTCGCGCGCGGCGGCCGAGCACACGACCAAGGTCTGAGCGGGGCCGGACACGCGGTGTCCGGCGGGCCGCGGCGGGGCCGAACGCCCCCCGCCGCGGCCCGCCGGCGCACACGCGTGTCACACGCGGCCCGCGTACGGGCGCGGCAGCCCCCGCGGAGCCGGTCGGCCGCACCGGGCCGTACCGAGCCGCACCAGGCCGGACCGGGCCGCACCAGGCCGGATCGCAACGGGGACGAGGCCGGTGCACGGCACCTACGCCGTCAGCACGTCCGCGGGCGTCAGGCGGTCTTCCTGAAGACGAGCACCTCGGTGGAGGCGACGCCCATCGGGGCCTGGAAGGCGGCCTCCAGTGCGCAGCCGAGGGTCGCGAAGAGGTCCACGCAGGTCCGGCGGGGCATGGCGGCCGGGTAGGAGTCGTGCCCGGCGCCGCCCTTGGTCGCCCAGACACCCACCGCGGCCGGGTCCAGGCAGGTCTCCGTCAGCACGTCGAACACGATCCGGCCGCCGGGGCGCGTGACGCGGGCCATCTCGAAGAAGTACCGGGCGGACTGGAGGAAGGTGACGGTGTTGAACACCTTGTGGGCCTGCACGAGATCGACGCGGGCGTCGGCCGTCGGGGCGAGGCTGCACCCCTCGGCCGGCTGCGCGACGACGCCGAACGTGTCCACCAGGTAGGCGGCCCACGGCGCCGCGGTCTCGTAGATCTCGTAGCGGTCGGGGGAACACTCCTGGAGGGTCCTCTCCAGATACCGTCCGGACCCCGGGCCGATCTCCAGCACGGTGCGCGGCGCGGCGGCGTACACGCCGTGCTCGCGCAGCGCGTCGATGGTGGAGCGGGTGGCGCCGGGCGTGCCGTTCATGACCTCGTCGATGTAGTCGCCGACCGACAGACCGGCCGCGCGCGCGGCCCTCATCGTGGGCTCGAACGGGATGAAGTCGTCCACCCCGCCCTGGACCCTGGTGCTGCGCACGATGTCGAAGCCGGCGCGTCCCAGGAGCCGCTTGACCCCCGCCTTCAGAACCGGCTTTCCCCTCGCTGCTACGTTCATCTGACGTCCCCCCGAGTCGGAAGATCACGGATGCGGGCGCGCCCCGTCGCGCCGGCGGTCCCCGCCGCGCGGTCGGCCGCCCGACCGCGCACGGGCGCGCACGGGCGCGCACGGGATGCCGAGGCGTCCGGCACGGCCTGCTCCCCCAGGACCGGACGCGTCCACGACCGACGTCCATGATGCACCAGTACCTCTCGGTCCAACACCGTTGCGCCGCTTCCCGTCGCCCGCCGGGCCGGTGCCCGCGACGCGGTGTCCTCGGTCGCCCCGGGCCCAAGTACGGTTGTACGCACGGAAGATGGCCGACGCGAGTACGATGATCACGTATTCCCCACCGGCGCGGAGGAGTTGCCATGACGACCGATGCACAGCCGCCCCCGTCCATCGACACCAGCAGGGCGCACCCCGCGCGGGTCTACGACTGGCTGCTGGGCGGCAAGGACAACTACCCCGTGGACGAGGCGGTCGGTGAGCGGCTGCCCCCGGAGGCGCGGGACGGGGCCCGGCAGAACCGCCAGTTCATGCACCGCGCGGCGGCGTGGCTCGCCGCGCAGGGGATCGATCAGTTCCTGGACATAGGCACCGGCATCCCCACCGAGCCCAATCTCCACCAGATCGTGCAGAACGTCGTGCCGTCGGCCAGGGTGGTCTACGCCGACAACGACCCGATCGTCCTGCGGCACGCCGAGGCGCTGCTGGTCAGCCGCCCGCAGGGGGCCACGGAGTACATCCAGGCCGATGTGCGCGAGGCGGACTCCATCGTCCGGCGCGCCCGTCACGTCCTGGACTTCGAGCGGCCGGTCGCGCTGTCCCTCATCGCCCTGATGCACTTCATCACCGATGAGCAGGACGCCCACGGCATCGTGCGCGGCCTGGTCGAGACGCTGCCGTCGGGCAGCTATCTGATCCTGTCGCACGCCTCGTCCGACCTGTTCCCCGAGCTGTCCGACGCGGTCGTCGCCGAGTACGCCAAGGGCGGTATCAAGCTCGCCTTCCGCCCGCGTCCGGAGGTGGAGCGCTTCTTCGACGGACTCGACCTGGTGCCGCCGGGTCTGGTGACCGCCACGGACTGGTCCGCCGCGGGACCGGCCCCGGTCTCCGAGGAGAGCGGCATCTACGCGGGCGTGGCCCGCATCCGCTGAAGCGGCGACGCCGTGCGCGTCGGACCGGCGGCCCGGGAGGGGCCGCACGCCGCCGGGCGCGCAAAGCGCCTTCCTGTGCGGCGAGTTCGTGTCCGACGGGTTCGCGTGCGGGGCGAAGGGCCTGCCGGCCGCCCGGCGGGCCCTTCGCGCTGTCCGGCCCCGGCCCCCGTATCCCCGCCCCCGTCGCGGCTGCCCTGACAGGCGTCGGCCGGCCCGGTTCGCGCGGTGCCGGGCACCGCGTGCTTTCACGCCAACTTCCCCTCTCCTGCGGGGCCTTCGGCTGTCGCGCAGGGCGGTCCGATCCGGCCACGACCCCGGCAGGCGGCGTTCGGTGGCGCCGGGCGGCGCACGTGCCGTCGCCGCCGCCCTGAGGCCGTGGGGGCGCTCGCGGGGCGATTCCCCCGAGGCACACGATGCCGCCATCGCGTCTGCGGGCCGAGGGCGCCGACCGCGGGGGCCCTGACGCAAAATTTGAACACGCGTTGCACACACACTCTCTACACAGCGCCGCGCATGGTCTAGATTGACCGTGCTTCAGCCGTTCGGACATGGGGTGATTCATGAGGATCTATACGTCCGGCGTCATCTAAAGCCAGCGATTACGGCCTCCCCGGGTGGTGGGGGGGGTCATCACACCTCGGGGTCCGGCACGGACGCGGGTGGTGCGGGGAGCATCCGCGGCTTCGGCGGATCCGGGGTGTCTTCAGAGCCTGACAGGGCGTGTCCGCCCGTGGGCGTCGGGCTCGTCGTTCGACCGGTCCCGGAACGACCGGGGTGCCAGGCGGAGGGCGGGGGCCTTCCGGGGGGAGGAACGTCGGCGCGGCAGGCCGGACCCTGCCCGCGCGAGGAACGGTGTGAGGGGAACACGTCGAACCACTGGGGACCTGGGGGGGTTCTGTGCGGCAAGGGGGATTGGCGAGCCCGTTTCCGTCGGAGCGAGGACGCGTGGCGAACGGAGCGGCCGGCCGGCCCGTGACCGGCTGGGAGCAGCGGTACTGCCGTGCCGTGATCATCAGCGACACCGTGGCCACCGGCCTCGTGGTGGGGTCGATCGGCAACTTCTTCGGGGCCCGTGACGCGGCCAACTGGCATGAGAAGTGGGGCATTCTCGCGTTCGGCACCGAAGTGCTGGTGCTGGGCGCGCTGGCGGTGAGCCGGTCCTGGGCGCCGGCCGTGCTCGGCCAGGGGGCCGAGGAGTTCCGCCGCCTCGGACGCTCGCTGTTCGCGGCGACCGTCGTCCTGGCGCTCGGCGGGATCGCCCTGACCTCGCGCAACATCAAGCTCTGGATCTTCGTCGCGATCCCGGCGATCGCACTCGTCACGATGACGGCGCGCTATGTGCTGCGGCTGTGGCTGCACCGGCAGCGGGGGGAAGGGCAGTGCCTGCGGCCGGTCCTCGCCGCCGGGAGCCCGGACACCGTGCGCGATCTGATCGCCCGGACCCGCAGGTTCCCGCACATCGGCTGGCGGGTGGAGGCGGTGTGCACGCCGGACGGCCGCGGGACCGACGGTGACGAGGTGGACGGCGTACCGGTCGTCGGCGAGCTGGCGGACGTCGCCAAGCACGTGCGCCACGACGGCTACCGCGTCGTCGCGGTCACCCCGGACGCGCACTGGTCGCCGCACCGGCTCCAGCGGCTGGCCTGGAACCTGGAGGGCAGCGACGCGGAGATGGTCGTCGCGCCCGTGCTGATGGAGGTGGCCGGGCCGCGGCTGCACGTCGACGCGGTGCTCGGGATTCCGCTGCTGCGGGTCAGCATGCCGACCTTCACCGGGGGCCGCCGGGCCGTCAAGGAGGTCGTCGACCGGGTCGGCGCCACCCTGTTGCTGGTGCTGCTCGCACCGCTCATGGTGCTGGTCGCGCTGCTCGTGCTGGCGGACAGCCGCGGCGGGGTGCTCTACCGCCAGCGCCGGGTCGGCAAGGACGGCCGCGAGTTCACCATCCTCAAGTTCCGCACCATGGTCGCCGGGGCCCACGGGGCCCGCGCGTCGCTCGCCTCGCGCAACGAGGGCGCGGGGCTGCTGTTCAAGCTGCGCAGTGATCCGCGGGTGACGCGGGTGGGCGCGGTGCTGCGCCGGTACTCGCTCGACGAGCTCCCGCAGCTGTTCAACGTGGTCACCGGAGCGATGTCGCTCGTGGGGCCGCGGCCCCCGCTGCCGGAGGAGTGCGCCGCCTACGGCCCGGACATCCGGCGGCGGCTGCTGGTCAAGCCGGGTCTGACCGGGCTGTGGCAGATCAACGGGCGCAGCGACCTGCCGTGGGAGGAGGCGGTCCGCCTCGACCTGCGCTACGTGGAGGACTGGTCGCTCGCCCTGGACACGGTGATCCTGTGGAAGACGCTGCGGGCGGTGCTGCACGGCCAGGGGGCCTACTGATGCGCGCGGGTCGTCCGGCCGGCGCGCGGACCGCGGGCCCCCGGGGCCTGTCCGGGGGGAGGGACGTGTCATGAGAGTCAGCGTGTTCGGGCTCGGCTACGTGGGCTGTGTGTCGGCCGCGTGCCTGGCCGGCAGGGGGCACGAGGTCATCGGGGTGGACGTGAACCCGGTGAAGGTCGACCTGGTCAACGACGGCAGGGCCCCGGTGGTCGAGGAGCGGATCGGCGAGCTCGTCGCCGAGGTGGTGCGGACCGGGGCGCTGCGCGCGACCGCCGACGTCGCCGAGGCGATCGCGGGGAGCGAGATCTCGCTGGTCTGCGTGGGCACGCCCTCGGAGCCCAACGGCAGCCTGTGCACCGCGTATCTGGAGCGGGTCACCGAGCAGATCGGTGCCGCGCTGGCCGGGCGGGGCGGTCGGCACACCGTCGTGTTCCGCAGCACGATGCTCCCGGGCACCTGTCTGAACCTGCTGGTGCCGATCCTGGAGAAGACCGTCGGCGGCACGGCCGGGGTGGACTTCGGCGTCGCGGTCAATCCGGAGTTCCTGCGCGAGGGCAGCAGCGTGCGCGACTTCCTCGACCCGCCCAAGACGGTCATCGGCGAACTCGACCCGGCGAGCGGCGAGGCGGTGCGGGCGCTCTACGAGGGCCTGCCCGGCGAGGTGTTCCGGGTGCCGGTGCCGACCGCCGAGGCGATCAAGTACGCGGACAACGCCTTCCACGGCCTCAAGATCGGGTTCGCGAACGAACTGGGCGCCGTCTGCCAGGCGCTCGGCGTGGACTCGCACCAGGTGATGGACGTGTTCCTGGCCGACCGCAAGCTGAACATCAGCCCCGCCTATCTGCGGCCCGGCTTCGCGTTCGGCGGCTCGTGCCTGCCCAAGGACCTGCGCAGCCTGGTCCACGCGGCGCGGCGCGCGGATGTGTCCGTGCCCATCCTCTCGCATGTGCTGGTCTCCAACTCCGCGCACCTGCAGCGGGCGGTGGACCTGGTCGAGCGCACCGGACGGCGCCGGGTGGGGCTGTTCGGGCTGTCGTTCAAGCCCGGCACCGACGATCTGCGCGAGAGCCCCCTCGTGGAGCTGGCCGAGCGCCTCTTCGGCAAGGGCTACGACCTGAAGATCTACGACGCCAACGTGAGCCTGTCGCGTCTGCTGGGCGCGAACCGCGCGTACATCGAGAGCCGGCTCCCGCACCTCGCCCAGCTCCTCGCGGACTCCGTGGAGGAGGTGCTGGAGCACGCCGAGGTGTGCCTGGTGGGGACCGGCGACCCGGCCGTGCTGGCGGCGCTGCCGCACGGGGACGGCCCGGTGATCGTCGATCTCGTCCGCCTTCCCGACGCCGAGGCGCGCCGGACCGAACCGGGATACCTGGGCCTTGCCTGGTGACCCGGCCGGCGGCGGGCAGGGCCGGCGCGCGCTGATCCTCGTGGAGAACCTGTCGGTGCCGTTCGACCGGCGGGTGTGGCAGGAGTGCACGACGCTGCGCGAGGCGGGCTGGGAGGTCCACGTCGTCTGCCCGCGCGGCGAGAAGCGGGACACCGAGCCGGAGGCAGTGATCGACGGCGTGCGCGTCCACCGCTACCCGCTGCGCGCGGCCACCGGGGGCCCGGCCGGCTATCTGCGCGAGTACGGCTGCGCGCTGTGGCACACGTTCCGGCTGGCCCGCGCGGTCGGACCGGTCGACGTGGTCCACGCCTGCAACCCGCCCGACCTGCTGTTCCTGCCGGCGCTGTGGCTGAAGCGGCGCGGCGCGCGGTTCGTGTTCGACCAGCACGACCTGGTGCCGGAGCTGTACCTGTCGCGGTTCGGCCGCGGTGAGGACCTGCTCCACCGGGCGGTGTGCGCGCTGGAGCGGCGGACCTACCGGGCCGCGGACATCGTGCTGGCCACCAACGAGAGTTACCGGGACGTCGCGCTGCGCCGCGGCGGCAAGCGGCCGGAGGACGTCTTCGTGGTGCGCAGCGCCCCGGCGGTCGACCGCTTCCGGCCGGTGCCCGCCGAACCGGAGTTGAAGCGCGGCAAGCCCCATCTGCTGTGCTACCTCGGCGTCATGGGGCCGCAGGACGGTGTCGACTACGCCCTGCGGGCCCTCGCGAAGCTGCGCGACGACCTCGGACGGACCGACTGGCACGCGGTGTTCGTCGGCGCGGGCGACGCCTTCGAGGCGATGGTGGAGCTGTCCGGGCGGCTCGGGCTGACGGACCAGGTGCAGTTCACCGGGCGCGTGCCGGACGCCGACCTGGTGCGCTACCTGTCCACCGCGGACGTGTGCCTGTCCCCCGACCCGCGCAACCCGCTCAACGACGTGTCGACGATGAACAAGGTCCTCGAGTACATGGCGATGGGGCGGCCGATCGTCTCCTTCGACCTGCGCGAGGCGCGCGTGTCCGCCGGTGACGCCGCCGTCTACGCGTCCGCGGACGACGAGGGCGAGTTCGCCGGGCTCGTCGCCATGCTGCTCGACGATCCCGCGCTGCGGGCCCGGATGGGCAGGACCGGCCGGGAGCGGGTCGAAGGGCCGCTGTCCTGGCGTCGTTCGCAAGCAGCACTGCTCGCCGCCTACGCCGCCGCGTGCCGGGACCGCGCCCCGGTGCCGGCGGGTGGGCCGCTCCGTACGGGGAAGAGGCCGCGCCGTTGAACGACGACACGATCCGCCTGGCCGCGATCGGCCGGATCCTCCGCCGGCGATGGCGGCTGCTGGCCGTCCTCACCGTGCTGGGCGCCCTCGCCGGCCAGGGCGTCTCGATGCTGCTGCCGCCGCGGTACACCGCGTCGGCGTCGGTCCTGCTGCCGGGCCAGTGGGAAGAACGCGAACTGCTCACCCAGGTGGACATCGCGACGAGTTCGGCGGTGGTCGACCGCGCCGCCGAGCAGCTCGCCTGGCAGGGCGTCGACGGCGCCGGCCTGCGCGACGACGTCAGGGCGACGGCCGCCGACGGGAACATCATCACGATCTCGGGTACGGCGGACACCCCGCGGCGCGCGCAGCGGCTTTCCGACCAGGTGGCCCAGGAGTTCGTCACCTTCGCCACCCGGATCGCGGGCGGCGCCACCGACCCCGAGGCGGCCACCGGGACCGAGGCGCTGCGCCGGCAGGTGGCGCGGACCAACCGCCGGATCAGCGACCTGGCCCGCGCCGCCGATCCCGGCAGCACCGTGGAGAGCGTGCAGGCCCGCACCGAGCTGGAGAGGCTGCGGACCTCGCTCCAGGAGGCCATGAAGAAGCTGGCCGACGCCAACCCCGCGAACAACCGGGCCAACCTGGTCGTCATGGGACCGGCGCCCCGGCCGGCCGGGACCGAGGCGCCCACGCGGATCCAGCTCGTCGCCGCCGGGGCGCTGCTGTTCTTCCTGGCGGCGCTCCTCGGCCACCTCGCCGCAGCGCGCGTCAACCGGCGCCCGCGCGGCGAGGCGGAGCTCACCGCGGCGCTGGGCACGGTGCTCCTCGGCGTCGTCGACGTCCCGCAGGAGGCGCCCGCGCGGCAGGCCACGGGCCGGGGCCCGCGGGCCCGGCTCGCCCGCCTCCTCGGCACGGACACCCGGTGGGACCTGCCGGTGCCGCACCGCTCCGGCGGCGAAGCCGACCGCCGGATCCGCCACCGGCGGGTGTGCGCCCGGCTGCGCGAGCAACTGCCCTCCCCCGGCGGGCTGCTGGTGATCGTGCCGGACGGGGACGAGATCGCCCTGCGGGCCGCCGGGCAGCTCGTCGCCGAGGCGGCGGGCGACCCGGTGCTGCGGGTCGTGGAGGTCTCGGCGCAGCGGCCGACGGTCCCGGACCGCGGCCTCGCATCGGGTGCCCTGGTCGTGCTGAGCGCGGGCACCTGCACCGCGGATCAGCTCGACGGCCTCGCCGGTGCCTGCGCGGACGGCGGGCACGAGATCGCCGGTCTCGTCGTCGCCGAACCGGTCCGGGACCGGCAGGCGCGCACGACGGGCCGCACCCCGCGGGAGGCCGCTCCGGCGCTCGCGGCGCGCGGCCACGCAACGGGAGGTTCGGCGTGACGACAGGCACGACCGCGGAGTCGCCCGCCGCCGCTCCGCTCATCGACCTCCAGTCGCTGGTGGTGTCGGTGCGCAGGCGCCGGCGCCTGTGGTGCTCCCTGGCCCTTCTCGGGCTGCTGGCAGGCGCGGCCGTGGCCGTGCTGCTCCCGTCGCCGCCGACCGCGGTGACCAAGGTGCTGGTCGCGCACGAGGAGGACCAGCCGAGCGACACCGGAACCCTCATCCGCACCGACGTCGAACTGCTGAACACCACCCGGATCGCGGGGCAGGCCCTGAAGTCCCTCGGGTCCGGCGCGGACATCGAGGACTTCATGCGGGACTACCGGGGCACCGGCCTGACCAACAACCTGCTCCAGATCACCGTGACCGGCGACAGCCAGGGGCAGGCGGTGGACCGGGCCGCGGCGCTGGCCGAGGCGTTCGTCGCCGACCACGTCCAGCGGATGCGGGACACCGCGCAGGCCGAGGCGAAGGCGCTGCTCGACCAGCGCGACGGGATGCGGGCCGAACTCGCCCAGGTCAACAAGGAGATCGGGAAGCTGTCACCGAACGCCGACCCGAAGTCCTCGGCGATCGTCGAGTCCCTCTTCGCCCGCCGGGCCGAACTCACCTCGCGCATCTCCGACTTCGACCAGCGCGCCGTGGAGGCCCGCACGGGTGCCCCCCGGGTCGTCGCCGGGACGCAGATCATGGACGCCGCCCGCCCGGTGCGCCGGTCCCTGCCCAGGACCGCCGCCACCGACGCCGCGATCGGTCTCGTCCTCGGACTGGCCGTCGGGCTCGCGCTGGCCGCGCTGGGCACGGTGGTGGCGGACCGCCCGGTGCTGCGCCGCGACATCTCGGCCAACCTGGGCGCCTCCGTCGTCGCGGAACTGCCCCGCCGCTCGGGCCGGCTGTGGCGGCGCCGGCGGACCAGGGCCGCCCGCGACCGGCTCACCACGACCCTGGTCCGGCTGGTGCGCGGCTCCGTGGAACCGGTGTCCCTGCTGGAGCTGGGCTGCGCGCGCCGCACGAGCAGGATCGCCCTGGACGTGGGCAGGGCCCTCGCGGCGGACGGGCCGGCGACGCTCGTCGACGCTCTGCCCGGTCCGCAGCTCTCCGGGCACCGCCTCCGGCAGGGCGATCCCGCCGTGGTCGGCGGCGGGCGGGCCGCGGCCCTCGCGCCGCACGAGCGCCGGATCGGCGTCGGCTCGGTGGCGCCGGGCACGGCCTGGACCGACCTGCGGTACCTCGGCACCCGCACCGTGCTCGTGGTGCGCGCGGGCCACGGCAGCGCCGCCTGGCTGCACACCGTGGCACGCCAGCTCGCGGATCAGCGCATCGCGGTGATCGGCGTGGTGCTGTTCGATCCCGACCCGCACGACCGGACCGACGGCACCCTCTGGGACGGGCTGCACACCGCGCTGCGCGGCCGCAGCGAACGCCCGGCCCGCCGGCAGGACGTGCGGCTCGCGGAGCAGGTGCCGGTGCGGGCCGCGCGGGTCCCGGACGACGAGCAGGAGGTGCGGTAGCCGATGTGCGGCATCGCGGGGACGTACCGCTGGCCGGACGGGAAGGCCGTCACCGACCGGCTCACCGGCGTCCTGGCCCACCGCGGCCCGGACGGGTCCGGCCGCTACGGCCACCCCCTGGGGAGCGGCGACGTGCAGCTCGGCCACCGCCGGTTGGCCGTCGTCGACCTGTCCGGGACCGGCGCCCAGCCGATGGCCTCGGACGGTCTGGTCCTGACGTACAACGGAGAGCTGTACAACGCGCCCGAGCTGCGGGCCGAGCTGCGGGCCGCCGGGGTGCGCTTCCGTGGCACCTCCGACACCGAGGTGCTGCTGGAGGCGTGGCGGCGCTGGGGCACGGACTGCCTGCCCCGGCTGCGCGGCATGTTCGCCTTCGGCGTCTTCGACGAGCGCAGCGGTGAGCTGGTGCTCGCCCGCGACCAGCTCGGCATCAAGCCGCTGTTCCTGCTGCGGCGCGGCGAGGGCCTGGTGTTCGCCTCGGAGCTGAAGGCGCTCGCGCTCGCGACCGGCGGCAGGCTGGAGGTGGACCACGCGGCGCTGGTGGCCTCGCTCCTCTACTACTGGGTGCCGGACTCGCGGTGCGCGCTGCGCGAGGCGGAGAAGCTGCCGCCGGGCAGCTGGCTGCGGTGCCGGCCCGACGGCCGGGTGGAGCGCGGCCGGTTCTGGAACCTCAGGGAGGTCGCCGCGGAGGGCCGGGAGCGGGCCCGCGCCGGTGAACTGCCGGACCTGGCGGCCGTCGTGGAGGAGTCGGCCCGGCGCCATCTGCTGTCCGACGTGCCCGTGGCGACGTTCCTCTCCGGCGGGCTCGACTCCAGCTACCTCACCGCGCTGGCGGCCCGGGACCGGCCGGGGATCTCCGCCTACACGATCGGGTTCCGCGCCGAGGACGCCCGCTTCGAGGCGATGCCGGACGACCTGCGCCACGCGCGTGCGGTGGCCGAGCGGTTCGGGGTCGACCTGCACGAGATCGAGATCGCCCCGGACGTGCTCGACCTGCTGCCGAGGATGACGTACCACCTCGACGAGCCGATCGGCGATCCGGCCGCGATCAACACGTTCCTGATCTGCTCGGCCGCCCGGGAGGCCGGGGTGAAGGTGATGCTGTCGGGCATGGGGGCCGACGAGCTGTTCGCCGGGTACCGCAAGCACCTGGCCAATCTGCTCGCGCTGCGCTACCAGCGCGTCCCGCGCCCGGTGCGGCGCACGGTGTCCGCGGTCGTGGACCGGCTGCCGGTCGCGAGCGCCCGCCGGGGCTACCGCTCGGTGCGCTTCGCGAAGCGGTTCCTGTCGTTCGCCGATCTGCCGGAGGAGACCGCGTTCCGGCGCAGCTACACGCTCTACGACCGCGACGAGCTGCTCGCCCTGGTCGATCCCGGCCTGGCCCCGGCGGTGGACGACGTCCTCACGGAGCACGCGGACGTCTACCGGGACAACGACCTCGACGACTTCGTCAACCGCATGTGCCTGGGCGACACGCGGATGTTCCTGCCGGGTCTGAACCTCGCCTACACGGACCGGTCGAGCATGGCCGCCTCCACCGAGGTGCGGGTGCCCTACGTCGACGTCGAGGTCGTCAGGGCGGCGTTCGCCGTGCCCGGCAGCCGCAAGATCGCGGGACGGCAGGGCAAGGCCGTCCTGAAGGAGGCCGCCGCCGCGGTGCTGCCCCGGGAGATCGTCCACCGGCCCAAGGGCCTGTTCAGCGCCCCGCTGCGGGCGTGGATGAGCCGGGACCTGGCACCGCTCGTGCGGGAGGTGGTCAACGACGGCGAACTGGTGCGGTCGGGGTTCCTGCGCCGCGAGGCGTTGCAGCGCCTCGTCGCCGAGGACGCCGCCGGGCAGCGGGACTTCTCCAAGCATCTGTGGCATGTGCTGACCCTCGAGTACTGGTATCGCGACGCGACTTCCGGGTCCGGGCGGAGCACCGGGCCGACGGCTGAGGAATCTGAGGAGTACGGGTGAAGCAGGTCGTGCAGAACTACAAGAGCGGCGAGCTCGCGCTGCTCGACGTGCCCGAACCGGGGTGCGGGCCGGGGGGCGTGCTGGTGCGCAGCGCCTTCTCGCTGATCTCCACCGGGACCGAGCTGATGAAGGTGTCCGAGGCCGGCATGTCGATGCTCGGCAAGGCCCGCTCGCGCCCGGACCAGGTCGCCAGGGTGATGCAGAGCGTCGCCGCGAACGGGGTGCCCGCCACGTACCGCAAGGTGATGGGCAAGCTGGACTCGTACACGCCGCTGGGGTACTCGCTGAGCGGGGTGGTCGAGCAGGTGGGCGCCGGCGTCGACGACGTGAAGGCGGGCGACCTCGTCGCGTGCGCCGGCAACGAGCACGCGCTGCACGCCGAGCTGAACTGGGTCCCGAAGAACCTCTACGCACCGGTGCCGGACGGTCTCGCGCCCCGGCACGCGGCGTTCGGCACCGTGGGGTCGATCGCGATGCAGGGGGTGCGCCAGGGCGCACCGCAGCTCGGCGAGGTGGCCCTGGTCGTCGGTCTCGGCCTGATCGGCCAGCTGGTGGCGCAGCTCCTGACCGCCTCGGGGGTCCGCGTCGTCGGGGCCGACCCCGACCCGGAGCGCTGCCGGCTCGCGGCGGGGCTGGGCGCCGCGGCCTGCGGTGATCCCGGGTCGGCGGCCGTGGCGGAGGCCGTCGCGGAACTCACCGGGGGCCACGGTGTGGACCAGGTGTACCTGGCCGCCGGGGGCGGCAGCAACCAGCCCGTCGAGCTGGCGGCCCGGCTGTGCCGGGACCGCGGCAGGGTCGTGGACATCGGCAAGTGCCGTCTGGACCTGCCGTGGAACGCGTACTACGAGAAGGAGCTGGACGTCCGCTTCTCGCGCAGCTACGGCCCCGGCCGCTACGACCCGGAGTACGAGCTGGAGGGCCGGGACTATCCGATCGGCTATGTGCGCTGGACCGAGCGCCGCAACCTGGCCTGCTTCCTCGACCTGCTGGCCCGCGGCCGTCTCGACGTGGCGCCGCTGATCT